>JASHRW010000345.1 GCA_030037065.1 Xanthobacteraceae bacterium | reverse complement strand
TGGCGCAGGCAGTCGTGATCGTTGCCTACGAATGGTTCAAGCTTGTGAACACCGCGAAACTCCCGTTCGGCATGCCGCAAAAGTCGGCGCCGGCGGGCAAGCAGCAGCTGCTCGCCTTCTTTGCTTCGCTCGAACGCGAACTGGAAAAGGTCGAGTTTTTTCGCCCCCTCGACAAGCGCGAAACAATGCAGATCAATCTGCGCAATATTTTTATCCGCATGGCTCCGACCCAGCAGGACATTCAGACGCTGCACGGCGTCATCATGGCCATTGCCGAAGGCCGCAAAGGACCGGCGCGCGGCGGCGTGCTCGACGGAGAAGGGGCCGAGATGCTGCGCACGCTTTTAGCTGAGCATGGCGGCGGCCGCGTGCCGAAGGAACGCGGACCCGTGCGCGGGCTGGCGCGGCTGTTGCGTCGAAATCCGACCGAAGCCGAGCGCATGCTGTGGCACGCTCTCACCAACGACCGGCGCTTTGCCGGAAAAGGCTTCAAGCGGCAGACCCCGGTCGGTCAGCACATCTGCGATTTCGTCTCGTTTCCGCTGCGGCTCGTCATCGATCTGATACCGGCCGAGGAAAGCGAGACGGCCGCCAAGGCGCGTGTCGAAAAGCACGCTTGGCTTTCCGAACGCGATTACCGGGTGATCGCGCTCCCTTCACATGACATTGAGGCCGATCTGGCGGCGTCGCTTGAGGGAATAAATCGCGCTATCGACCGATAAGTCCCGCAGGCGAAGTTCAAGACGCGGGGTCGAAAAATCATGTAGCCGACCAACGGCAGATGAGTCACGCGTTCGCCGTCGTATGGCTATACGTTGTCGATGCTTGCCATAGACGCTGTGTCTGATATGGCAGCGTCGCTTGAGCGAAACGGCCAAACCATCAGCTAAAATTGAATTATTTCAGTTCTAAACGGCACGAGCGAGAATTTGGAATCGATGCAATGCAGCTAGCAAACTCGAAGTCGCAATACGGCGCCGTTCCGCAGATCGTGCATTGGCTGACCGCGCTCTTTGTCGTTCTCGGTTGGCTGCTCGGCCGGTTCGGCGACTATCTGCCGAAGGGTTCCGCGCGTGCTGCGGGTTTGTTCACGCACATGACGCTCGGACAATGCGTATTCATTCTGCTCATTATCAGGTTCGCGTGGCGCTTCGCCAATCCACCGCCGCCGGCCGAAAAAACGCCGCTTGGATCGTTGGTGGAATGGGCGGCGAGGTTCAGTCATTTCACACTCTATGCGCTTTTGTTCGCCGTGCCGCTCCTGGGCGTCATGGTGCAGCTCAAGCGCGGTCATTCGTTGCCGGTGCTCGGCCTGTGGCAATTTCATTCGCCCTGGCCGGCGGATCGGGCCACGGCAAGGAGCATCCTGCACATCCATAATCTTCTTGCCGACGCGCTGCTCATCCTCGCCGGCATTCACGCCGGTGCGGCGCTCATCCATCATTATATCTGGCGCGACCGCACGCTGGCGCGGATGCTGCCACAAGGACGGCAAACAACCGTCGTGCCTACCCCTTGAGCGTCTTGAGCGCCGCAGCGGCGCCGGCACGCAGCATGTTAAGGTCGCTCGACACGGCGAGAAATTTTACCCCGCGCTTGGCCAGCGCTGCCGCGCGCTCAGCGGAGTGGCAGTAGGCGCCCGGAATTTTCTTGGCCGCGACGGCGCCGGCGGTCATCCGCTCCAGATGGCCGTCGACCTCCTTCGACAGCGGGTCGACGTGTTTGCCATCTGAAAGCGCGATTGAGAGATCAGATGGCCCAAGGAAAAAACCGTCGACGCCCGGTGTGGCGATGATGGCCTCGAAATTTTGCAGGGCTGTTCGCGTCTCGATCATCGCCAGCGTAATGACGTGATCGTTGGCTTCGCGCAGATAGGTCGCCATGTCCGACACGCCGCCGAGCGTCATGGCGCGATGCGGGCCCCAACTGCGCTCGCCAACCGGCGGAAACTTGGCCGCGGCGGCAAGCGCGCGGGCGTCCGCCGGCGTATTGATCATCGGCGCGATAATGCCTTCGGCGCCGAAGTCGAGCGCGCGGCTGACCAAGGCAAAATCGCCGAGCGGTACGCGCACGATCGGTGCGCCGCCGCCCTGGCGAACCGCCGCGACGCCGGCCAAAATGCCGGCGACGTCCCAGAGGCCGTGCTGGCTTTCGATCGTCACTGCGCCAAAGCCGTCGCGCGCCAGTGTTTCGGCGACGATCGGATAGGGCAGGCCGCACCAGCCGGAAAATACGGTTTCGCCGGCGCGCAGCCGTCGGGCGAGAGTGAAGGCGGCGATGGCCATGACGAAGCTCGCTGTCTGAATGATTGCTGTTTAGTCGCGTTCGCTATCTGCCGGCTTTGATAGCCTCGATCGACTGCGCCATCAATTCGGTTGCGTGGCGGCTGATCTGGTGGTCGGACTGGTCGACGCCCTTGGCGTCGAAATCCTTGCGGATCTTACGCATAACGTCGTGTTCGCCGCTTTCTTCGAAAGCCGACATCACCACGGACAATGCGTAGCTGTCGGCTTGGGCGCCTTTGAGCCCGAGTTTTTCCGCGGCCCAAAGACCGAGCAGCTTGTTGCGCCGCGCGGTAGCCTTGAAGCGGAGTTCTTCATCGTGCGCGAATTGCTGTTCGAAGGCCTCTTCGCGCTTGTCGAACGTGGTCATGTGTTCGCCCCGAATTGGCCTGCACCGTCGCAAATCATCTGCGGCCTTGCATATCGAGCATGGCCCGTCAAGGCAACCGAGATCGCGGCAAACATCGCCTTGCGGCAGGCGTCGCGCGGGTCTATGTCGATTGTACTCCGCGTCACCATCGGTTAGCTTAACGCGCGGAGCGGGCGTTGCGTTGAGTCGAGCCGCTCACTTCCGCCGCCGCGGATCTCGGACGCCAAATTGGAGCCACGGCACACCAAATGGATTTCACCAAGCAACGGTACACTCCGATGAGCCGCCGTCGCCGCATCTATGAAGGCAAGGCGAAGGTCCTTTATGAGGGGCCGGAGCCGGGAACTCTGATTCAGCACTTCAAGGACGATGCGACCGCCTTCAATGCGAAAAAGCATCAGGTGATCGAGGGCAAGGGCGTCCTCAACAACCGCATCTCCGAGTACGTGTTCCAGCACTTAAATGATATCGGAGTTCCCACTCACTTCATCCGCCGTCTCAACATGCGCGAGCAGCTCATCCGCGAGGTCGAAATCATTCCGCTCGAAGTGTGTGTGCGCAACGTTGCCGCCGGCTCGCTGTCGACGCGGCTCGGCATAGAGGAAGGCACGCAGTTACCGCGCTCGATCATCGAGTTCTACTACAAGAACGATCAGCTCAACGATCCGATGGTGTCGGAGGAGCACATTACCGCCTTCGGCTGGGCGACGCCGCAGGAGATCGACGACATCATGTCGCTCGCCATCCGCGTCAATGATTTCCTCTCCGGACTTTTCCTCGGCGTCGGCATCCGCCTGGTCGATTTCAAGATGGAAACCGGCCGGCTGTGGGAGAACGATCTCATGCGCATCGTCGTCGCCGACGAGATATCTCCGGATTCCTGCCGGCTGTGGGACATCAAGTCGAACGAAAAGCTCGACAAGGACCGCTTCCGCCGCGACCTCGGCGGCCTGCTCGAAGCTTACACCGAAGTCGCCAAGCGGCTCGGCATCATGAGCGAGGGCGAGCGGCCGCAAGGCACCGGGCCGGTTCTGGTCAAGAGCTAAAAGCGCGGACAAGCGCACGATGGGCGTTCCGACGATCAAGACCGGACCTATGACGGTGGAGGAGTTCTACGCCTTCACTGACACGCGGCCTGACGAAGAGAAGTGGGAGCTGATCGACGGGGAGCCGATCTTGAATGCCTCACCCAGCGAACTTCATCAGAGAATAATCAAAAACCTCGGTTTCGTCCTGGCGACGCTCGAACGCCGGCCCGGCACGACTTGGGAAGTGCTACCGGGGCTTGGCGTTCGGGTATCGGACACGAACCGCCCGGAGCCCGACACGTTGATTATTCCCATCAAGGGCGCTTCATCCGATCGGCTGCAGCGAGATCGAAGCGATGTCATCGTGGCGTTCGAAGTGCTTTCGCCGTCCAGCGCCAGTCGCGATCTTCGTTGGAAGCGCACGGCGTATACCAGCCTGCCGACGCTTACGCATTACGTCGTCATAGCGCAGGACTCGGTGGATGTAGTCGTATTTGCCCGCGAAAATGATTTTGCAGAACGGCGGTATGGGTCCCTCGACGATGTGATCGAGTTGCCTGCGCTCGGCGTCTCATTGCCGCTCTTAGAGATTTACCGGAATACCGGCCTGAAATAGGGTTTGATCCACCCGGTTCTGCAATGAATGAGCGCAGCACCATCGGCTTGGTTGTCCCGTTCGCCAAGGATGAGGTGCCGTTCGAAGGCCCGATCATGTATCCGGGCGTGCGCTTTATTCCGCGAGGCGTCGGGGTGCGCGCGCTCACGCCGGAAGGCTACGAACCGGCATGGAACGCGATCCTGCCGGCGGCCGAATATCTCGCCGCGCAGGGCGTCGACGCCATCATGGTGATCGGCACGTCGCTGACTTTTTTCAAGGGGCCGGAAGCGCACGAGTGGCTGCTCGGGGAGTTGCGGCGAAGCACGGGGCTGCCGGTCAGCACCATGAGCCAGGCCATCATCGATGGCCTGCGCGAGATGAGCGCGAAGCGCGTTGCCGTCGCGACGGCGTATAGCGATGTCGTCAATCGGCGCCTGAAGGATTTGCTGACGGCAGCCGGAATCGAGGCACTTTCGCTCGAATGCTTCGACCTTCTTGAATTCGGCGGCCCAAGCAAGAAGAGCGAGGCCGACATCATCGCGCTCAGCGACAAGGCGGTCGAGCACGCCGATGGCGCCGAGGGTATTCTCATTTCCTGCGGCGGATTGCGCACGCTCGGCGTGGCCAAACCGTTGGAAGCCCGCCATGGCATCCCGGTCGTGTCCTCGGCAACGGCGGCGTTCTGGGCCGCCGTGCGGCTCGTTGGCGAAAGCGGCCGCATCGAGGGCTATGGGCGGCTGTTCGAACAGGCGCGGGAGCCGGTCCACTGAGCCCAGCGACCGGTTGCGGTTTTGCCGATTCATCCATATTGAATGGGCGATGAGAGCCCGCGTCACCGTCACGCTGAAATCCGGGATTTTAGACCCGCAGGGCAAGGCCATCGAAGGCGCCCTCAAATCGTTGGGCGTGAGCGGGGTGGCAAGCGTGCGCCAAGGCAAGGTATTCGACATTGAGATCGAAGCCGCCGACCGTGCCGGCGCCGAGGCGGTACTTAAAGGCGCGGCCGAGAAACTGCTCGCCAATACCGTGATCGAGAATTACCGGATCGAGTTGACGAGGTGAGAGCCACCAAGCGGAAATTGCGATGAAATCGGCGGTGCTGGTCTTTCCTGGAATCAATCGCGAGCGCGACATGGCGCGCGCGTTGACCCTGGTTGCTGGTCGCGCGCCCACCATAGTCTGGCACGCCGACAGCAAACTGCCGACCGGGACCGATCTTGTCGTCATTCCCGGCGGCTTCTCCTACGGCGACTATCTGCGCTGCGGCGCGATCGCGGCGCGTGCGCCGATCATGGACGCGGTGAGGGCTTTTGCGACCGAGGGTGGGCTCGTGCTCGCGGTGTGCAACGGCTTTCAGATCGCGTGCGAGGCCGGGCTCCTGCCGGGCGTACTGATGCGCAACGCGCAGCTGCGCTTCATCTGCCGCGACGTCTATTTGCGCGTCGAGCGCTCTGACACGCCGTTTACCCGCGGCTACAATGCCGGCCAAGTGATCCGCGTGCCGGTTGCGCACGGCGAAGGCAATTACATCGCCGATGGTGAAACCATCGCGCGGCTCGAGGGTGAGGGGAGAGTGGTGTTCCGCTATTCTTCGCCCGATGGCATTGTCGATCCGAACTGGAACCACAATGGCGCGATGAACGCCATCGCCGGCATCATCAACGAGCGCGGCAACGTGCTCGGCATGATGCCGCATCCGGAGAACCACGTCGAAGCGTTGATGGGTTGCACCGACGGCCGCGGCCTGTTCGCTGGACTTTTAGATCACTTCAAGCGGGCGGCTTAGCGAACGCTGGCGCGCGCTGGATCAGCGGGAGGACTTCGGCGAAGATCGGCGCCGTAATGGGCGGGTCGGGCGGCGCATATTCCTGATCCCAACTTGGGTACTCATAGTAGTTCGCTTTAATCTGGACCGGAGAAACCTCCAGCAGCGCGAAGGCGTGATTGTAGAACTGCTGCGTCTCGCTTTTGTACTTCGATAGGCCGAGCTTGGGCATGTTGTCGATGAAGGCGGCCGCTTTGCATGTCTCGGCGGTGCCGTAAGGGTCCTCGGCAAGCGTTTCTTCGTAGGCGCTGCATCCGACCAGGCGGCCTTTGCGCAGCGGTTGCGTATCGCCCAGAAAACTCAAGCCGTCCTTGAAGATGATCAAGTTGTGCTCGTGGCCCCAGAACCAGGCCGCGATCCGGTCGAAATAAGGTTGAAAAGTCACGTGCAGGTCCTCGTTCAGGCAGGGAACGACTCCCCTGCTGAGCGCCTCCTTGGCGGAGAAGAGCTGGTGGTGCGAGAGCAGGATCGTGGTGCCGGGGAAATGATCGAGCTTGTCGCGGTGCCAGGTTATTTCGCTCGGAACGAGCCCAGGCGTCTTCTGCGCGACCGGATCGCGGTCGTTGTAGCCGGTATCCATGCCGAGGAACTGCCACCGGTCGTCTTGCGTGCGCAGGCAGAAGTAACTCGCCCTCTGCTCACATCCCGGCAATGTTGAGTTGATCGTCGCGAGCATGCCATAAAAGCCGCGGCCGCCCGAATAATAGTCGTGATTTCCCGGCAGCATGAAAAATGGCGGACGCTTGATTTTCAACTCGTCGACCAGCGCGTCCATGACCTGAAAGACGTTCTGCGTGCACTCTTGCGGCGTTCCCGAGTAATAGACGTCGCCGAGATGAATGATGGCGGCCGGCGCGAACGTCTTGAGCGCCTGCCGAAGCATGGCGACATTGTCGGTCATATGGGTGCCCCAGTCGCCGATCAGCAAAATTTTACAGGTTGCCGGCAGCCGATATTTGATCACGCCATAAGACAAATCGGCCGGTTGCTGCGCGGTCCAATCATTGTACTTTGGGAAATGCGACTCGATCTTGTAGTGCAGGTACTGCAGCTCGCATTGCGCCCAACCCAGAAAGTCGAGCGTGCTGTATCGGCCGATGAGGTCTCTGAGCCTCCCGAAGAGCGTCGTCGGCGCTTTCGCGGCCGGGCGGTACTGCGCACCCGACTTGTCAATCGCCGCACGCTTTTGCGACGATCTGAGTTCTATCGCCGGCTTCGGCCGCGCGTTCCGTACCGTGGTCCAATCGCGAACGTTGTCGAACTTCGCCGATTGCCAAATCGAGGTCGTGCGGCTGCGCACCGGCGGTTCGTGACGCATTGTCGTTTCTCCTAAAAATAGTAATATATCATAATACACGTATAAATAGAAATACAACCAGTTTCTCCACAAGGGAGCGCCGGTGGATTTCAACGGCGGCGAAATCCATTTACTTGCGGGTCCCGGCGCCCTAACCGCATGGTCTTTGCCGTGCAGCGAATCCGAGTTTTATGGTCAGTAACGAACCAGCGGTGACGCCCGAACTTGTGGCCGAGCACGGCCTGACGCCGGACGAGTACGAACGAATCCGCAAGCTCATCGGGCGGGAGCCGACCTTCACCGAGCTCGGCATTTTCTCGGCAATGTGGAACGAGCACTGCTCGTACAAATCCTCCAAAGTCCATTTGCGTACGCTGCCAACCAAGGCGTCCTGGGTGATTCAGGGGCCGGGTGAGAATGCCGGCGTCATCGACATCGGCGACGGGCTCGCCGTCGTGTTCAAGATGGAAAGCCACAATCACCCGAGCTACATCGAGCCGTATCAGGGCGCGGCGACCGGCGTCGGCGGCATCTTGCGCGACGTGTTCACCATGGGTGCGCGCCCCATCGCTTGCCTCAACGCACTGTCCTTCGGCGCTCCGGACAATCCAAAGACGCGCCATCTCGTCGCCGGCGTGGTCGCTGGCATCGGCGGCTATGGCAATTCCTTCGGCGTGCCCACCGTCGGCGGCGAGGTGCGTTTCCACCGCCGCTATGACGGCAATTGTCTGGTCAACGCCATGGCCGTCGGCATCGCCGAAGCAGGCAAGATTTTCTATTCGGCGGCATCGGGCGTAGGCATGCCCATCGTCTATCTCGGCTCGAAAACCGGGCGTGACGGCATCCACGGCGCCAGCATGGCTTCGGCCGAATTCGGCGCCGACGCGGAAGAAAAGCGTCCGACCGTCCAGGTCGGCGATCCGTTCTCGGAAAAGCTCCTCCTCGAAGCCTGCCTCGAAATCATGGAGAAGGGCTGCGTCATCGCCATCCAGGACATGGGCGCGGCAGGCCTCACCTGCTCGGCGGTCGAGATGGGCGCCAAGGGCGATCTCGGCGTCACGCTTGATCTCGATTCAGTGCCGTGCCGTGAGACCGGCATGAGCGCCTACGAGATGATGCTGTCCGAGAGCCAGGAGCGGATGCTCATGGTGCTCAGGCCGGAAAAGGAGAAAGAGGCCGAGGCGATCTTCCGCAAATGGGGGCTCGACTTCGCCATCGTCGGCGAGACCACGCCGACCAAGCGCTTTATCGTTCGGCTCGGCGGCGCCGTGATGGCCGATCTGCCGATCAAAGAACTCGGCGACCAGGCGCCGGTCTACGATCGGCCGGCCGCGCAAGCGCCGAAACACCCGATATTCGACGCCGCCACGCTCGAAGCTCCGATCGGCATCGCCGAGGCGCTTGAAAAACTCATCGGTTCGCCGGATCTGTGCTCTAAGCGGTGGGTCTGGCAGCAATACGATCACGTCATTCTCGGCAACACGGTGCAGCGCCCCGGCGGTGATGCCGCGGTCGTGCGCATCAACGACGGCCCGAAGGCGCTTGCACT
This sequence comes from Xanthobacteraceae bacterium, assembly GCA_030037065.1. Taxonomy (GTDB): domain Bacteria; phylum Pseudomonadota; class Alphaproteobacteria; order Rhizobiales; family Xanthobacteraceae; genus BOG-931. The sequence continues at coordinate 3,432 of JASHRW010000345.1, read as the reverse complement.
CACCGCCGACGTCACGCCCCGCTATTGTGAGGCCGATCCCTTCGAGGGCGGCAAGCAGGCGGTCGCTGAAGCTTGGCGCAACCTGACAGCCACCGGCGCGCGACCGCTGGCATTGACCGACAACCTCAACTTCGGCAACCCCGAGCGGCCCGAGATCATGGGCCAGCTCGTCGGCTGCATCCGCGGCATTGGCGAAGCCTGTCGTGTGCTGGATTTCCCGGTCGTGTCGGGCAATGTGTCGCTTTACAATGAAACGAACGGCCGGGCGATCCTGCCGACTCCGACCATCGGTGGCGTCGGCCTGCTCGATGACTTCACCAAATCGATAACACTTGGCTTCAAGTCCGAGGGCGAAGCCATTCTGCTCGTTGGCGAAACGACCGGTTGGCTCGGTCAATCACTATATCTGCGCGAGGTTTACGGCCGCGAGGAAGGCGCGCCGCCACCAGTCGATCTTGCAGCCGAAAAACGCCATGGCGATTTCGTCCGCGGCCTTATTCGCGACGGACTGGTGACGGCAGTGCACGATATCTCCGACGGCGGTCTTCTCATTGCACTTGCCGAAATGGCGATGGCTTCAGGGATCGGCGCCGTGCTGGAAAACCCGACGAATGCTCTTGCCCACGGATTTTGGTTCGGAGAGGATCAGGCCCGCTACGTGCTGACCGCAGGTCTTTCCGACCGCAAGCGAGTTTTAGCGCGGGCGCAGGAAGCCGGTCTGCCATTGCGCATGATCGGCACAACGGGGGGGCATGTCCTAGCACTCGCCAACGAGCGGCCGCTCGCAGTTACGCGATTGCGTGATCGGTTCGAAGCATGGCTGCCGGACTACATGAGGGGCAGCGAGCGGTAGCTCGCCATTATCAATGAGAAAACCGGCAAATCTGGTCTACGGCGTCGAAGAGCCGCCGCCGTGGATGGTCACTTTTGTCAGCGCCATCCAGCATGTCGGCGTGATCGCCATTTTCATGGTGTATCCGCTCATCATCGGGCGCCAAGCTGGCTCGCCCGCGGACGAGCTTTCCAACATCCTAAGGATGGCGATGCTGGTATTGGCCGTCGCGGTGCTGCTGCAGGCTCTGCCGCGGGGGCCGGTGGGCAGCAAGCTGTTGGCGCCGTCAATCTTCACCGGCGTCTACCTTGGGCCGTCGATGGTGGCGGCGAAGCTCGGCGGCCTGTCGCTCGTCTGGGGAATGACGATCTTTGCCGGCCTGGTTGAGATCACGCTGTCGCGAGTCTGGACGAAGTTGCGCACTTTCATACCGTCGGAAACCGCGGGACTGGTCGTCTTCCTGATCGGCGTCATCATCGGGCTTGCAGCACTGCATCTCCTGATCGGGCAGAGCGCCACGAAGTCTATTCCGGGTCCGAACGCTGCCGTGGCGGGTCTGGCGCTGGCGGTGATGATTGCGCTCAATATCTGGAACAAGGGCCGATTGCGGCTGTTCTGCATCCTCATCGGCATGGTCGTCGGATATATCGCCGCAACGGCGCTGGGAATGCTCACTGCGGATGACTTTCTATCGGTCCTGCGGCAGCCTTTGCTGACGTTGCCGAAGCCCACGTACCTGAACTGGACGTTCAATGCGTCAATGATCGTGCCATTCGCGGTGAGTGGGCTTGCCGCCGCGATGAGCACGACGGCAGTGGTCACCACCTATCAGCGCACGACCGATGCCGATTGGGTTCGTCCGGAAATGAAATCGATACGGGGCGGCATTTTCGGCGACGGCATCGCGGTGGCGATTGCCGGGCTGCTTGGCACCTACGGATTAACGGTATCGACTGCCAATGTCGGTCTCGTGGCGGCGACCGGTGTTGCCAGCCGCAGAATCGCATTCGTGGTGGCGGCAATCTTGGTGCTGGCCGCATTTCAGCCCGCGCTCGTGGGAGTGCTCACGATTATGCCGCCGCCAGTGATGGCGGCATCGCTCTTGTTCACCGCCGTTTTCATCATGATCGGCGGTGTTCAGATCATTTCGTCGCGGGTTCTGGATGCGCGGCGGACTCTGGTGATTGGCATGGGCATGATGGCCTTTTTTGTCGTTTCGGTGGTGCCCTCGACATTCGCGGGCGTGCCCGGCTGGGCGCAGCCATTGGTGAACTCGCCGTTGGTGCTGGCGACCCTGACCGCGCTCTTCCTCAATCTCATCTTCCGCCTAGGCATCCGGCGCAAGGTGGCGCTCGCCATCGATCCGAAGGACGCCGACTATCAGCAGATCGTCGATTTCGTGGAACGCAACGCGGCAATCTGGGGCGCGCGCCGCGATGTGATGTCGCGCGTTGAATTCGCAGTGCAGCAGGCAGTCGAGGCGGTCATCGAGTATTGCCAAGTCAAAGGGCCGATTTCATTCGAGATCGGCTATGACGAATTCGATATCGACGTGGCGCTGAGCTATTCGGGACTTCCGCTTGATCTAACGGGAAAACTGCCGACGCAGGATGAAATCCTGGAATCGGACGACGGTGCGCGCAGGCTCGCTACGTTCCTGCTCGTCCAGCGCTCGGACAAGGCGCACTCCTGGTGGGCGGACGGCAAAGCCGTTCTGGCGCTCGATTTTCGCCAGTGAACCGAACAAGCCTTCGGGCTTGGCGAGTGTGGCACGCTACGTGTATGAGATGACGATGCCGAGTACCGGCCGGTTCGCGGCTTATCCGGTTCCGAAAGTCTGCAACAATGGCAATGGTGGCCAGCGACATTGAGCGGCTTATCCGGGCGCGCATCCCGGATGCCCAGGTGACGATCCAGGACCTTGCCGGCGACGGCGACCACTACAAGGCGACTGTCATTGCCGAATCGTTTCGCGGTAAGTCCCGCGTTCAGCAGCACCAGATCGTCTACGACGCGCTCAAGGCCGAAATGGGCGGCAAATTGCACGCGCTCGCGCTGCAGACCGGCACGCCGTAGCGCCGTTCCTCGAGGAGTGCATCGGCCGCCTTTGTGCGCATAGGCTTTGCGGGCGCCTTGCGGTACCCTATATCTGGCGGCAGAGGATGAGATTCGACGCGGAGGGGTTTGCCGCGCCGGGAAGCGAGGAAGCTCACGATGTCTATCGATCAATTCATCGACAACGAGGTTAAGGGAAATCAGGTCGTACTGTTCATGAAGGGCACGCCCCAGTTCCCGATGTGCGGCTTCTCCGGCCAAGCCGTGCAGATCCTGGATTACCTCGGCGTGGCCTACAAAGGGCTCAACGTTCTCGAGAACGACGAACTGCGCCAGGGCATCAAGACCTATTCCAACTGGCCGACCATTCCGCAGCTCTACGTCAAAGGCGAGTTCGTCGGCGGCTGTGACATCATCCGCGAGATGTTCCAGTCGGGCGAGCTGCAGTCATTCCTCAAGGACAAAGGCGTCGCCACCAAGGCCCCCGCCACGGCTTGACTAGGTTTTTATTGCCGTTTTTTGGCCTGCGCGCGCCGCCAAGCCAG
>JASHRW010000344.1 GCA_030037065.1 Xanthobacteraceae bacterium | reverse complement strand
TCGCCGGAGGCGAGCCGGTGCGTCATCTCCGGCAGCAGCACCGTACCGACCGCGATGCCGATGACGCCGATCGGCAACTGGTCGATACGGTCGGCGTAATAGAGCGCCGAAATAGCTCCCGCCGAGAGAAAGCTGGCGATGATGGTATCGGCGAACATCGCCAATTGGGTGCCGGCCGAGCCGATCGTCGCCGGGATCAGCGCCCGGAAAAATCGCCGTACATCTTCGTCGAAGCGCAGCGCGCGGAACCATGTGGTGACGCCGCTACGCAGCGTGTCGCCGCCGACAAGCAGCGCTTGCAGCACGCCCGAAATCACCACGCCACAGGCCGCCGCGTAGCCCGCGCCCGGGAAATAAACCACCAGCGCGAGGGTGACGATCATCGACAGGTTGAGCAGGATCGGTGCGGCGGCCGCGGCGGCGAAGCGGTGCAGTGCGTTGAGGATGCCGCCCCACAACGTCACCAGCGTGATCAGGAGGAGATAGGGAAAAGTAATGCGCGTGAGCGAGACCGCGAGTGCAAATTGGCGCGGCTCGTGTGAAAAGCCCGGTGCCAATACTTCGATCACCTGTGGCGTGAACAAAAGCGCGACCACGAGCAGGACCGCCTGGGTCTCGAGCAGGAGCGTGAAAATTCGGTCGCCGAATAGTTTCGCCGCTTCAGGGCCCTCCTGCGTGCGAATCCGCGCGTAGGCCGGAATGAAGGCGGCATTGAACGCCCCTTCGGCAAAAATGGCGCGGAAGTGATTCGGCAGCCGGAAGGCGACGAAAAACGCATCGGCAGCCGGCCCGGCGCCGAGTATCGCCGCCAGCATGATGTCGCGAATAAAGCCGGTCAGGCGCGACAGCAGCGTATAGCCGCCGACGGTGAGAATCTTTTTGATCATTGCCGCCCTGGGCTGCCACTGCGTTGCGCGCCAATCAATAGACAAGCGGAATTTCAACCTGCCCGGCAACCGGTTGTGCGAAGCCAACGGCGAATTTCCGGCCGCCGCTGCCGATGCTGAGGAGACCTCCTAAATTAAAACGTGAATCCGAGAATAAGCACGGCGATAGTCGATTTTTCTTTTTTTGTGGCCGACTATTGGCAATTTTAAAATTGCATTCTATGTCGGCTCGGGGCGTTCCGATGTGAGGGCTTGTTCCATGTCCGCAGTGGCGGCGGAAACGGCGGATTCAGAGACAGGCGCCATCGCTGCGCGAACACTCGCCGATTCGTTCAAATCGCGCGACCTTTTTCAACGCCTAGCGGCGATCCGCGAACGTGTCCACGGCCGGATTGTCTTCACGACGAGTTTCGGTCTCGAGGATCAGGCCATCGCCCATGCGATATTCTCGCAGGCGCTGGAGATCGAGCTTGTCACGCTCGATACCGGGCGGCTGTTCCCGGAAACCCACGAAGTCTGGGCCGAGACCGAGCGTCGCTACGATTCCCGTATCGTTGCCTTTACGCCGGCACACGACAGCTTGGAGGCGTTGATAGCGAGACAAGGCATTGACGGATTGCGCTCCTCGCTTGCTGCGCGGCTCGATTGCTGCGCGGTCCGCAAGCTCGCCCCGTTGGACCGCGCGCTCGCTTCGGCCGCCGCTTGGATCACCGGCATTCGCGCCGAACAATCCACTGACCGGGCGCTTCTGTCACCCGTATCGTTCGACGGACGGCGGCGCCTCATCAAGGCGAATCCCTTGTTTGATTGGACGCGCGAGCGAACCTTGGAGTTCGTGCGCGCGCATAATGTCCCGTACAACCGGCTGCACGATCACGGCTTTCTCTCGATCGGCTGCGCGCCATGCACGCGCGCAGTGGTGCCGGGCGAACCCGAGCGGTCGGGACGCTGGTGGTGGGAGCAATCGGACAAGAAGGAATGCGGCCTGCACACCGCCCTCGCCTGACACGGACGCCACCACGCAACCCCGAGCAAAAAAAGACAACGAACAAACCATGGAAGCTCTCTCTGCATTTGCCGAGAATGCGGATCGCCCGATCTGGCCGGCGGATTTGTGTCGGCAACCCGCGCCTGCCCTCTCCCATCTCGAGCAACTTGAAGCGGAAAGCATCCACATCATTCGCGAGGCCGTCGCCGAGTCCGACAATCCGGTCATGCTTTATTCGATCGGCAAGGATTCCTCGGTCCTGCTGCATTTGGCATTCAAGGCGTTCTACCCGGCGAAACCACCCTTCCCGCTACTGCACATCGATACGACCTGGAAATTCCGCGAAATGATCGCGTTCCGCGATGCTCGCGCGCGCGACCTGGGTGTCAAGCTGCTCGTTCACATCAATCGCGACGGGCTCGCGCGCAGCATCAATCCGATCGACAGCGGCTCGGCGCTCCACACCGACGTCATGAAGACCGAAGCTCTGCGCCAGGCGCTTGACCGCTATCGCTTCGACTTGGCGTTTGGCGGCGCGCGAAGGGACGAAGAGAAATCGCGCGCCAAGGAGCGCGTGTTCTCATTGCGCAGCGCACATCATGTCTGGGATCCCAAGCGGCAGCGTCCGGAGCCGTGGCGCGTCTATAACGGGCGTAAGCGCGATCGCGAAAGCATCCGCGTGTTCCCATTATCGAATTGGACCGAACTCGACGTCTGGCTTTATATCCAAAGGGAGCGCATCCCGGTGGTGCCACTGTATTTTGCGGCGCCGCGGCCGGTCGTTGTACGCGACGGCGAGCTCATCATGGTGGACGATGGACGCCTGCCGCTCGAGCCGGGCGAGCGCCCGCAGATCAGAATGGTGCGCTTTCGCACGCTCGGCTGCTATCCGCTGACCGGTGCGGTCGAAAGCGCGGCGCGCACCGTTTCCGAAGTGATTCAGGAAACGCTGCAAAGCCGTTATTCGGAACGGCGCGGTCGGGTGATCGACCACGACGGCGCGACCTCGATGGAGCAGAAGAAACAGGAAGGCTATTTCTGATGACCGTGCATCCGCGGGCCGTCGAGCGCACATCGGCCGCAGAGCGGTCATGGTTACAGCAAAAGAGCCTGTTGAGGTTCGTCGCTTGCGGCTCGGTCGACCAAGGCAAGTCGACGCTAATCGGCCGCCTGCTGTACGAATCGAGACAGCTGCCGGCGGATCAACTCGACACGCTTGCCGCGGATTCGCGCCGCTTCGGCACGCAAGGCGGCGAACTCGATTTTTCGCTCCTGCTAGACGGACTAGCGGCCGAGCGCGAGCAGAAAATCACGATCGACGTCGCGTACCGGTTCTTCGCGACCGCACGGCGAAAGTTCATCGTCATCGACGCGCCTGGCCACGAGCAATATACCGCCAATATGGCGACCGGCGCTTCCGTTGCCGATTTGGCTCTGGTGCTCGTCGGCGCCGACCAAGGTTTGACCCGCCAGACAAGGCGGCATCTCGCAATCCTTGCCATGCTCGGCGTCAGCGACATCGTGCTGGTCGTCAACAAGATGGATCGCGTCGGATGGTCCGAGGCGACGTTCCGCTCACTCGAAGCGGAGTTTCGTGAGATCGCTGGCGATGTGGGGATCAAAAATCGCGATCGCCGAATCGACAATATTGTTTGTATTCCACTCGCGGCAAAGAGCGGCGACAACGTGATCGATCGCTCGCCGCACATGCTCTGGTATCGCGGCGCGACGCTGCTCGAACATCTCGAGCAGGTGGAACCCGCCCGGACATCGGCGCAGGCGCCCTTCCGCATGCCCGTTCAACTGGTCAATCGGCCCGATCCGTCGTTCCGCGGCTACAGCGGCCTGATCACCAGCGGGGCGGTCGAGGTCGGCATGGCGGTGAAAATCTTTCCGTCCGGCAGACCTACGCGCATCGCACGCATCGTGACCTTCGATGGCGATCTCATCCGCGCCGAGGCGGGACGGTCCGTTACGCTCACTTTCACCGACGATATCGACGCTTCACGCGGCGACGTGGTCACGGGGACTGAGCAGACGCCCGGGGTAACCGAGCGGATCGGCGCGCGCGTCTTCTGGATGAATGAGCAACCCCTCAAGTCCGGCCAGAAATACTTGTGCAAACTCGCCACGCGCACGGTGAAGGCAAGCGTTGGAACAGACCTGACCATCATTGATCTGGACGGGCGGCGTCCGGCTGGCGCGGAATCGATTGCACAAAATGAGATCGGAACTTGCACCTTGCAGTTCGATCGCCAGATCCCAGTCGATCGCTATGGCGAATGCAAGGATACGGGAAGCTTCATTCTCATCGATCCGAAAACTTACGACACCGTGGGAATGGGCTGCATCGAGCAAGCGTCCGCGCCGCCACGCCGGCGTTGGCCATTGCGCTGGACGCCGAGGGCGGAAAAACCGTCGGCTCACCGACTGGCGCGCTGGACTGAGACGCATGCGCGATCGCTGGCGAAGGCCGTGAGCTGGCGTACCACCGGTAGCCTCGACACGTTCATCGTGGCCTTCGTCATCACCCGCAATCCGAAAATCGCCGGATCAGTCGCGCTCACGGAAGTGTTCACCAAAATTATGATCTACTACTTTCACGAACGGATATGGGCTCTCGTGCCCTGGGGCAAACGCTAAGCCGCTCCATCCGGCGCGCAAAGGCGGCCCAACGCATTTGTAGTTATGTTCGCTGGGCCCTCAGTTCGCGAGGGTATCCCGAACCGCAGCAATGATGCGATCCTGCACCGGCGGTTCGAGATAGGCGTGCATCGGCAGGCTGATCACTTCCTCGGCCAATCTCTCGCTCACCGGCGCACCGCCGTCGGCCACCGGAAAGCTGCCATAGGCTTGCTGCCGATGCAGCGGCTTGCGGTAATAGATCGCCGTCGGAATGCCTTGAGCTTTGAGCGCCGTAGCGAGACTGTCGCGCCGGCCAAGCGCGAGCCGGATCGTGTATTGCGCCCACACCGAAGTCGATT
>JASHRW010000045.1 GCA_030037065.1 Xanthobacteraceae bacterium | reverse complement strand
CAGGCGGTCCTGATCCAGGCGAGCGGCACCACGCGCGGATTGGCGATGCGGCGGTAAGCCAACGCCTTGGCTTTGTCGAACGCCTTGGCAAGATTGGTCGCCACCCATGGATACTTGTCGACGATCTCGTTGCGGATGACGGTGACGTGCATGATCGGAAAGATGCCGGTTTTTTTGAAATAGTCGATTTCGACATTCTTATAATCGGTGAACAGGCGCACGATGCGCTTGTCGCCTTGCAGGAAGAGCCGCGGAATATCGGGCGACAGCATGGCGGGGATTTCGCCCTCCGCCAGCATGACGTCGAGCCACTTGCCGGCCGGAATCATTTCGATCCGCAGGTCCGCGGGCGGGGTGAATTCCACGTCCTCGGTGCGCTCGACCACCCAGGTGCAGTCGCGGTGGGGCACGCCGTAATGCTCTTTCAGGATGCCGCGCATCCAGATGTTGGAGGCCGGCTGGAAATTGGTGCCGCCGATCTTCTTGCCGATCAAATCCTTGGGCGTGCGGATACCGGCGTCGCGATTGACGAAGACGAAGCCGTGCCGAAAGCGCCGGTGCAGGAATACCGGGATGGCGGTGAGCGGCTCGCCGCGGTCGCGTTCCATCAGATAGCCGCCGATATTGATCTCGCACACGTCGAACTCGCGCTTGCGCGCCATGCGCCAATGCCGTTCGCGCGAGCCCATGTCGGTGAGCATGACCAGATCGATGCCGTCCGCCTCAACCGAGCCGTCGGCGAGCGCGCGCACGATCTCATAGTCGCCGCAGGCCACCGTCAGCTTGAGCTTCGACATTCCCCCACTTCCTTATCGCCAGCGGCTGAACCTGACTTCGGCGCGGCGAACGAACTCGTTGAGCAAGATCGCCATGGCGGCGAGCATGGCAATCAAGCCGAAAAGCTTGGTCGGATCGAAATTCTCGGTGAACATCTGGGTGAAATAACCGATGCCGGCGGTCGAAACGTAGAGTTCGGCGAGCAGCACGCCGAGCAGCACGCCGCTCATGCCGAGCCGCATGCCGGCGAAGAAACTCGGGATCATGTGGGGAAAGATCACGTAGCGGAGGATTTGCCAGCGGCTCGCGCCCATGGAGCGCGCGCTGGTCAGCAGGATCGGTTTGAGGTTTTGCACGCCGGCGACGATGGTGATGATGATGGGAAACACCCCATGGGCGATCCCAAAGGCGATTTTAGATTCCGGCCCGATGCCGAAGGCCAGGATGAACAGCGGCAGGATGGTGATTTTCGGCAGACCGTAGATCAAAAGAACGATCGGCATCACGCTTCGCCGCGTGAATGGCTCGAGCCCGATTGAAAGCCCGAGTACCAGACCGATAGCGACCGAGACGGCAAACGCCACCGCCAGTTCGAACAGGGTAAGCTGCAAAGCCGCAGGCACGCCGCTGGTGTCGAACGTCGCGCCGAGCGAAGCGATGATATGCGATGGCGGACTGACGAACAGCGGATCCATGAACCAGCGCGCCAGAACTTCCCATACAACGAGGATAAGAATGACGACGGCAAGGCGAGCAATGCCCGGATGGCGGAGCAAAAACCGCTGAGCGGATGCCGACATCCGCTCATTCCCGCGGACGCGGGTGTCCAGCACTGGATCGCCGCTTCCGCGGGGGCGGGCGATTGCGCTGCCGACGCTTCTCGATGGCGTCGCGTTCATCGGTGGCGCCTTCCGCGGGCTTCAAGATGCGAAACGACACCGTTGAGCAGCGCCACCATCACTATAACGAAGACGATGTAGGCGAACATGCGCGACATCTCCATGTCCTCGGCCAGTTCGACGATGTGATGACCGAGGCCGGCGAGCGAAGCGATGGTTTCGGCGCCGAGGATGGAGAGGAGCGCGACGGTGAAACCGATGCGCAGGCCGCCAAGGAGTACCGGCAACGCGGCGGGCAGCAGCACGTAACGAAACATCTGATAGTCCGACGCGCCCATTGACCGCGCGGCCGTGACCAGCGTGCGATCGACGTTGCCAAAGCCGGCGATGGTCGCGAGCGTGATGGGAAAGAAGCTGATCGTGGTGCCAAGTGCGATCTTGGACTCAAGCCCGAGTCCGAAAAACAGCACGTAAAGCGGCAGCAGCAGGATGATCGGGATAGAATAGATACCGGCGAACAACGGCTCGAAGACGCGGATCAGATAGCGCGAGCGGCTGACGAAGTATCCGGTGATGGTGCCGGTGGTCATCGCCAACAGGAAAGCCGCGGCGAATTCGGCCGCAGTGACGCGCAGATCGGGCAGGTAGGCGCCGCTTTTGAGCAGATCGACGAACTGATGCCATACTGCCAGCGGATCGGGCAGAAGCAGATGATTGACGCCCCAATCGTTGGCCGCAAGGTACCAAAGCAGCAAAAGAGCAAACAGGAAGGCGATCTGCAGCGCCCGGCTGCCGATCTGCGCCGCGCGCTCGCGCCGCCGCTTCATCGCGATGCTCCGTCGTTGCCTGCCGGCGCCCGTGAGTCGCCGGACTCGGAGGCCGCCCTGCGAATTTCATCGTGGAGCAGCGCATAAAGCTCATTACGCAGCGCGGTAAATTTCTCCGAGGTCACGAAGTCGGGCTTGCGCGGATGCGGTTCATCGACGCGGATGATCTTTTTGATCGTGCCGGGGCGCGCCGAGAACACGGCGACGCGGTCGGCGAG
>JASHRW010000343.1 GCA_030037065.1 Xanthobacteraceae bacterium | reverse complement strand
GCCAAGGATTTCGAAACGGCGCTGGCCGAATTGTCCGCCGACGAAGTCGCCGAGATCGCGCGCAAGTGAGCGCGGAGCGGGAGTACTCTGCGGCCGGTACTTGCTCTGACGATCGGCGGTTTATGGATATGGCGCTGGCCCTCGGCCGCCGCGGGCTCGGCCGAACGTGGCCGAACCCGGCCGTCGGCGCGATGATCGTCAAGGACGGCGTCATTATCGGGCGCGGTTGGACCCAGCCTGGCGGGCGGCCGCACGCCGAGGTCGAGGCGTTGCGCCGCGCCGGCGAAGCGGCGCGCGGCGCGACACTTTATGTAACGCTTGAGCCCTGTTCGCATCACGGCAAGACGCCGCCCTGCGCCGACGCCATCATTGCGGCCGGCGTTGCCCGTGTGGTCTCGGCTTTGGAGGATCCCAATCCTGAGGTGGCCGGGCAAGGGCACGCGCGGTTGCGCGCAGCGGGGATTATTGTCGAAGTCGGTCTCGGCGCCGACGATGCGCGCCGCGACCACGCCGGCCATATAAGCCGCATGCGCGACGGCCGCCCGCACGTGACGCTCAAGCTGGCGATCTCAGCCGACGGCAAAGCGGGCGCAAGCGGCCGGCGGCCGGTGCCGATCACCGGCGAGGCGGTGCGCGAGCGCGTGCATCTCATGCGTGCGCAAAGCGATGCGATCATGATCGGCATCGGCACCGCGCTGTCGGACGATCCAATGCTGACGTGCCGGTTGCCGGGCATGGAGAAATATTCGCCGGTACGCATCGTGCTCGACAGTGCGTTGCGCCTGCCTTTGGGGTCGCGCCTGGTCAACAGCGCGCGCGAAACGCCGGTCTGGGTGGTCGCCGCACACACTCCGCCCCAGTCCGCGCGTGAAGCGTTGCAAGCAAACGGCGTCGAAGCGTTGGACGCCGCGAGCAACGGCGGCCGCCTCGATCTTGCAAGCGTGCTCAAGCTGCTCGCGGCGCGCGGCATCACGCGGCTGATGGTCGAAGGCGGTCCGACGCTAGCTTCAGCCTTTCTGCGCGCCGATCTGGTCGATGAGGCGCTCCTGTTCCAGTCGGCGAACATCATCGGCGTTGACGGCGTCGCCGCTCTTGAGCCGGAGGCGAAGGCGGCGCTTTCTAGAGCGTTGAAACTTATTCACAGCCAACCGGTCGGAGCCGACCGGCAGGACATCTACGAGCGCGGATAGGGCGATGTTCACCGGCATTGTCAAAGGGATGGGGCAGGTCCTTCAAGTGATCGAGCAGGCCGATGGCTTGCGCCGGCTGACGATAGAAAGTCCCTACGAACCCGATTCCATCGACATTGGCGCCTCGATCGCCTGTTCCGGCATCTGCCTCACCGTCGTCGGCAAGGGCCGCACCGGGCGGCGCCGCTATTTCGCCGTCGATGCCGCCACCGAGACGCTGCGGCTGACGACGGCGGGAAGCTGGCGCGCCGGCACCCCGCTGAACCTCGAACGGGCGTTGCACATGGGCGACGAGCTTGGCGGTCACATGGTGAGCGGCCACGTCGACGGCGTCGCTCAACTCGAGCACCGCGAGAATTTGCCCGACATGGCGCGTCTGCATGTCCGCGTTCCGGGCGAACTGGCGCGCTACATCGCGCCCAAAGGTTCGGTCGCTCTCGACGGCGTTTCGCTGACCGTCAACCAGGTCACGGGCGAGACGTTTTCGGTACTGATCATTCCGCACACGCTGGCGGTGACGACGCTCGGCGGTTTGTTGGCCGGCGCCAAGCTCAACATCGAAGTCGACATGATGGCGCGCTACGCCGCACGGCTCCTGGAGACTGTGCCTCGCCCGTGAGCGTGTGCTTGTTCGCATGCCCGGCGCTTGGTACGACCACGCGCAAACTGGAGCACAGCGATGGCCGGAGCGCGGCAAGGCAAGCGCGAAAGCGGCAACGGCAAGGGCGCGCGCATCCTCATCGTCGAGGCGCGCTTCTACGAGGAGATTGCCGACGCGCTGCTGGCCGGCGCCATGCGCGCGCTCAACGAGGCGAAAGCGTCCGTCGACCGCGTCAGCATGCCGGGCTCGCTGGAAATCCCGCCCGCGATCGCGATCGCCGTCGATGCCGCGCGGCGCAAGCGCCGCCCTTATGACGGCGTCGTCGCGCTCGGCTGCGTCATTCGCGGCGAGACCATCCATTTCGAAATCGTCTCGCAGCAATCGGCGCGCGGCTTGATGGAGCTTTCGGTGGCGCGCGGGCTGCCGATCGGCAACGGCATCATCACGGTCGAGAACGAGGCGCAGGCCTTTGCCCGCGCCCGCATGGACGAACAGGACAAGGGCGGTGATGCGGCGCGCGCGGCGCTCGCGCTGGTCGCCCTCAAGCAGCGGCTCGGAAGGCGCTGACATGGCGCCCGCCGACATCAAGGACGTGCGCAAGGCCAACAAGCGCGGCGCCGCCAGGCTCGCCGCCGTGCAGGCGCTTTATCAGATGGACCTCGCCGGCACCGGCTTGAACGAAATCGTGACCGAGTTCGAAAGCCATTGGCTCGGCGGCGAAGTCGAGGGCGACCAGTACCGGCCGGCCGAGGCGGCGTTCTTTCGCGACATCGTCGGCGGCGTCGTGCGCGAGCAGAGAAGCCTCGACCCGCAGATCGACGCCGCGCTCAACCGCTCCTGGCCGCTCAAGCGCATCGAGACGATATTGCGCGCGGTGCTGCGGGCCGGCGCCTACGAGCTTGCCTGCCGGCGCGATATCCCGGCGCGCGTTGTCATGACCGAATACGTCGACGTCGCCGCCGCCTTTGTCGACGAGGACGAGACCGGAATGGTCAACGCCGTACTCGACCAGCTCGCGCATCAGCTACGCGCGGCAGAATTGTCCGGCGGCTAGCCATGCCCGACGACGGATCGGCCGAGGACCGTTTGATCGCGCGCTATTTCCGACCGCTGGCCACGTCGCCCGGTGCGTTCGGGCTCGCCGATGACGCCGCGATCCTCACCCCGCCGCCGGGCTGCGACCTCGTGCTCACCACCGACGGCGTCATCGCCGGCGTGCATTTCCTGCCGCACGATCCGCCCGGCCTGATCGCTCGTAAAGTGTTGCGGATGAATTTGTCCGATCTCGCCGCCAAGGGCGCACGGCCGGCCGGTTTTCTGCTCTCGGTCGCGCTGCCTGCGAACATTGAGGAGAGATGGATCGCGGCGTTCGCGCAAGGCCTCGGCCAGGATGCGCAAGCTTACGGCTGCCCGCTGCTCGGCGGCGATACCGACCACACGCCCGGGCCGCTCGCGATCACCGTCGCCGCCTTCGGCACCGTGCCGCACGGCAAAATGGTGCGTCGCGCGGGCGCGCGGGTTGGCAATGCCGTCGTGGTCACCGGCACCATCGGCGACGCAGCGCTCGGCGTGCTGCAGCACAAGGATAACAGCCTCGGCAAACGCTGGGGCGTGTCGGGCGAGCAAAGCGACTATCTCACCACGCGCTATTTGCTGCCGGAGCCGCGCACGGCGCTCGCCGAAGCGCTTCTGCAGCACGCTTCTGCCGCGATGGACGTGTCCGATGGCCTTGTCGGCGATCTCGCCAAGCTCGCCCGCGCCTCCGGCGTCGCCGCCGAGATCGATGTCACGCGCGTGCCGGTGTCGGACGCGGCGCGCGCCGCGCTGGCGGCGGATGCCGCGCTGATCGACACGATCCTCACCGGCGGCGATGATTATGAGATTCTGCTGACCCTGCCGCCGCAGCGGCTCGATGCGTTCCGCGCTGCCGCGCAACAGGCCGGCGTGCCGGTCGGCGAAATCGGCCGCGTCACGGCCGGGCAGGGCGCCCGCTTCATGCGCGACGGCAAGGCGCTCGCCTTCGCGCGGCCGTCCTACAGCCATTTCTAGATTAGAGCATGAAAGCGGGGACCCGGTTCGTTATTGCAGGGTGATGCCCCTGGATTCCCGCTTTCGCGGGAATGAGCGGAAATAATCTCATCTCGCTCTATTGCTCGCGGAGCGGCGCTGGTGGTTGACTCCACCGCACGGCCTGCGGCCGTTGACCTCCCGCTTTCATGGCGAGGAGAAACTGCGCTGGCCCAGCCGTCGGGGAGAGGTAAGATTTAAACGCGGGAGGACAAGCAATGGCCAAAGCAAAGACAATGCGAAAAGTCGAGAAGCGCGCGCCGGCCGCACGGCGGACCAAACGGACTGGATCGTCGCGGAAAGCCGCTTCACGCCGCCGCGTGGGGGCGCCGAGGTCAAAGCCGAAGGTCGGCCTGCGCAAACAGACGTTCGTCGCCAGTCATCTCAATCCGGACGCTTTCGAGGGCGGGCTGCGCTCCTACGCAAAGTATCGCGATCTCGGCATTGCCGCGGCCACCAAGGGCCTGGCGCGTGCTCACGTCATCAGGATGATCCCGCCGTGCGATCCCGCCGTGGTATCGAAACGGCATTTTCACGATGTCGAGTTTCAGATGATCTACGTGCTCAAGGGCTGGATCAAAGGCGAGTACGACGGTGCGGGCGTGCTGACCATGCGCGAGGGCTCGTGCTGGCTGCAGCCGCCCAAGATCAAGCACACGGTGCTCGACTATTCCGACGATTGCGAGTTGCTCGAAATCATCCTGCCGGCCGATTTCGAAACGGTGGAGCTGCAGACATAGTCGCGCGGCGCGGCGCTGGTTGAGGTTGACTCCCCCTCACCCGCTCGCTTCGCTCGCGACCTCTCCCCACCGGGGAGAGGTGAATGGTGCGGCGTGCAGCCAAATTACCTCTCCCCAGCGGGGAGAGGTCGGCGAACATTGCGCGAAGCGCGATGTGAGCCGGGTGAGGGGGGAACAGACATGTCCGTCTTGATTCGATCTCAGCGGAATATGTTCTACGGCGGCGGCAGGCGCGCGACGGCCGGCTGTGCGGCGGCGACGACAGCGACGGCAGGCGCGGTCGCGAGTTTGATCACGGCGTCCGGATGCAGAGCTTTCAGGAGCGCTATCGCCTTGTCGCTGGCGACGCCCGCCTCGGTGACGATGAACGCCAGCGCCTTGGCCGAGTTGGGCAGCGGCGAACAAGGCCCGATGACGCAGGCCCATTCGCTGGCGTCCTGCGCCGGCGCGGGCGTCATGGCCGTCTGTGTTTTTTGGTAATCGATCATCGCGCAATAACAGATCACATGATGATTGCACAGGAGGTCCAGCCGGATGTCGGCCTGTGCGGCGTCCGGTTGCAGCACGGTCGTCTTCGGCAGCGTCGCGTAGCCGAGTGACGGCACGTGCGGCACCAGATCGATGATGTAATTGTAGAGCTGGTATGATCGAACGTGGCTGTTGAACAGGCCCGTCCATGTGGCGTCGCCGGTGCGCGGCGACGCGAACAGGCAAGCCGAGGCGCGCGCGCCGATACGCGCCGCCAGATCGTCGGTGAAATACGTGGCGAGCGCGCTGCCGAGACTGTGTCCGGTGACGACGACGGGGTTCGCGCCGATCAGTTTCTCGACCCCTTCGGCCGCATTTTGATGAGTGGTAACGCCCGTCGTCCAATCGGCGAGGCTCATGGTCTGATAAATGCTCCAAAAACCTTGCTCGACCCGTGCCTTCGGGTAGCGCGGGTGGGGCACCGGATTGAACTCGGCATCGATGACCCATTCGACGAAGCCCTCAGTGCCGCGGATCGCCGTCACGTAAGACGGCCGGGCCGGCGGAGCGGCGGCGCTGCGCGCGAGGAATCCGTAGAAGACGCGGCGGCCATGATCGATGCCCATGGTTCGGACCGCCGCGCCGCGTTGCGGCAGCACGGCATCTTGCGCCGTCAGATAGGCGGCGACCGTCCATCCCGCCGCGGCGATGCGCGGATCGGGCGTCGGGTAGAGCGATTCCTGTGAGCCGGTAGGGGCAGTGGCCGAATACATATCCTCCGCGACCATGGCGAGGAGACCGTAATCGACCGCGTCCGTCATGATTGGCCCCACAACCGTCTACAACTATACATTGCCGCTCGTTTCGCGCAATGTGTTTGTGGCGCGAGCTTGCAGGCGTGCTGGAGCGCGGAGGCGGAAGCGATATGCGGAGCTGAAATAGTACTCGCGTCGGACCTTTACGCCGCTTCGAGCCGGGCCAATTCGGTCTCGAAATCGAAACGCAGTTGCGCGCCCTCATCTTCCGGAAGGCAGCCGGTCATCTGCGGAAATATCGTGCGATAGAGCGCCGTGCGGTCGGCGTCCCACGGAATCGACGCCATCGACTTGGCGGCGCGCATCTGCGCCAAGATCGCATGCAATTCGGCACGAACCTCGTCCGGGTCGGGATACCAAGTGGGCGTCTCGCGCTCCTCGGAATCGTCGTCGTTCCGGAACAGGTCGCCTTGGCGGGGAGAGGTCATGCTTCACGCGTTCGGATTTCGAATCGGGTGAATCATGCGCGATCCGGCCGTGCCGCGCGAGCGACGCGGCTACTTTTCCCCGTAGCCCACGGGTTGCGAAATCAGCCCTTGCTTTTCTTCTTGCCCTTCTGGGAGGTCGTCTCGCCCTCGGCGTGTGCAAGCGCGCCGGCCTCGCGCAACTCATCGGCCTTGCGAAGTTTGCCCGCGCAAATCCGCTCCAGCAGATCCGCTTGCCGAGTTTCGAGCGCAATCAGCCGGCCAAGGACGTGCAAAACCGAAGCTCCGGCAGCGGCGGCTTTTTCATCAGAGCCTGCAATTCGGCAATCAACCGCAATTGCGCCACCGCAAACGGGCCGAACTGCATCTCAAATCCGATGATGCGCTTCGCTGCGGCTTCGATGGCGCCGCGTACTGCGCCTTCGCCTTGATCGTCTTTGACTGTCTGCGCGATACGCCGCAGCACGCCGAGCAGGAACGTGCCGGTGCCGACGGCCGGATCGGCCACGACCACATCCGCGGCGGCGAACCCGGCAGACCGGTCGAACAGCGGTCCGCGCAGGCACTCGTCGACGAGGTTGACCATCGCCGAGACCACTTCGGGCGGCGTGTAGTAGGAACCGGTGCGCTTGCGCAGCGCGTTGTCGTAGACCTCGAGGAATTGCTCATAAAAATAGAGCCATTCCTTCGGATCATCCTTGGTGATCGTGTGCCAATTGACCACATCGAGCACGCGCGTGAGCGTGCCGAGTGACGTTTTCAGCGCTTCTTGATTCGATGGGTCCTCGGTCAACAGCCGAAGCGCTGTACCGATCAGCGAGTTTGATTTTTTCAGCTCTTGCGCCGCCATCTCGGTGCCGCCCGACAACGGAATGTCGCGCGCCCGCGCCACCAGCAGGCCGAACGTCACGGCCTGGGCGTAACCATCCGCAAACTGCGCATCGTCGGCTTGCGGAAACAGAAGCCTGCGCCAATCGGCCTTTAGCCCGGTAAGACCCGGGCTACCAAGTCCAACCTGTTCAATCACTTCGTCACGCAACAGGCGGCACAGGCGAGCGCTGATCTGCGCAAGTTGTCTGGCGCTCTTGGGCGCAATCGGTGCCCAGCGCAGAAAATCCGTGACGAGTGGAAGCAAACTTGCCGGCGCTTCAAGCTTCGTACCTGAACTTTCGATATTTCCTTTTAGGTGAACGATGCCGCTTTCAGGTTTGCCGTCGCGCCACAGACTGAACGATTGGCCATCGGTGTAGATCAGGTTCGGCAGCGACTTGAGCTTGTCCCACTGCTCCTTGTCGTGCGGATCGTTGAACTGGCGTGGGTCGGCGCCCTTTCCAGGCGCCTTGATTTCGATGAAGCCGACCAGCGCGTTGCTGACCGTGACGGCGAAATCCGGCCGGTTTTCAATTCGGCAAGCGTTGTCTCGCCGACAAGCTTCACGGCATTGGCCGACATTCCTTCAATCCCAGCCAACTCGCGAATGAGAGTTTCAAGCGGCGCGCGAAGCTGTTCCTCAGGCGCGCCCGAAATAGCGACATTCGCCAGTTTCGCCTTTACGCTTGCGCCGTAAGCCGAAACGGCGTCGCCGAGGGTCTTGCTTGCCAAGTCGATTCCCCACGCTTTAATGGGCCCCGCTTAGCCCTATTCGGACCGATTGCAAAGCCGCGGGATTGCAGCCCTTGCGTTGGACTTTGTCGCGTTCTTGCGACACTTTTCTATTGACTTTTGTCTCAACTGTCGCTATACGTCACCAATCTCGCTCCCTTACAAGGACGCCGGTCGCCTGACAACGACCGGCGGGGCGAGGTGCGGTGCCCGCGGGCAGGGGCTCGTCACCTTTGCTCTCGGGCGGCGTCGGGCATCATCCCGCCGGCACTATGACCGGCGTGTGAGGTGCTCACTGGACTGCGACAGGCGGGTGCGGATAACGCCCGTGGAGACGCGCAAGGTCTCCGCCCCCCGGTTGGGGCGGGCTTACAGGACCGAACGCTCCCGCCGAGTCACA
>JASHRW010000342.1 GCA_030037065.1 Xanthobacteraceae bacterium | reverse complement strand
AAATCGGTCTCGACCGCCGCCTTCTTCGATCTCTTGATCGTCACCCGCCCCGGTTCGCCTTACAAATCGCTGCACGACTTCATCGCTGCGGCCAAGGCGCAGCCGGGCAAGCTCAACATCGGCACCATTGTGCCCGGCAGCACGCAAAACCTCGGCGCCCAGCTTTTCCTCACCACCGCCGGCATCAACGCGACGATCGTGACTTTCCGCACCTCGCCCGACATGGCCAACGCGCTGATGCGCGGCGACATCGACGTCGAGTTCGAATTCTACGCCGCCGTGCACGGCCTGCTCGACAGCAAGAAACTGGTGGCGCTGGCCTCCACCGGGGCCGCGCGCACCGCCTACCTGCCGGACGTTCCCACGGTGATCGAGAGCGGCATCAAGAATTACGACGTCGTGAGCTGGAACGGAATCGCGGTTTCGGCCAGGACGCCGGATACCGTGATCGCAGCGCTCAACAAGGCGATGAAGGACGTCATTGCCGAGCCGGCGATCCAGGACAGAGCCAAACAGATGGGCATGGCGATGCGGGCGAGCACGCCCGACGACATGACCGCACGCATGCAATCCGACATCGCCAAATGGGGCGCGGTCATCGCCGCGGCGCATATTCCGAAACGCTGAACGAAGTGGCGTGGCGCTGCTGATCGCACCGCTGTGACTCGCGTTTGTCCCCCTCTCCCGCAAGCGGGAGAGGCTGCCCGAGCAGAGGCGTCAGTCGAGCGAGGGCGGGTGAGGGCGCCAAGTCTCGAAGGATTCACCCCTCACGCGGCTCACCGCCCCTTCGGCGCCGCTCTTCCCGGTTCAGCCGCAATCGTGCAACTGATCGTGCCGATCGTATTGGCGCCGTATTGCACGAAGCCGGCCACGGTCGGCGCCGAATGCGCGGCCGTGATCGGGAGATAAATGTAGCAGACAGTGCCGTCGACCGGATCGCGCCAACGCTGCACGATGGTGTCCTGCAGCGGACCGGCGAATTGCCGCTGCAGCTGCATGCGCGGCAGCTTCGACCATTGCGGCGATTCCTGTGCGGTCGCCGGAGAACGTGCCGTAATTCATGGCAAGCGCGAAGGTCTTGTTGTCCGGCAAAAATCCGCCGCCCATCGCCATGGCCATCGCCACCCCGGAATCGGCGCGGTTGATCTGCGATTGCATGCCGGTGATTTGCGATTGCATGCCCGTGGCGACGCTGTCGAGCTGGGCGACGTTGACCGCGTCGTTCGGCGCGGTGCCGGCGGCAACGTTGCTCAGAACGCGCGGGTTCGACGGAGTGCCGAACGATACCGAGTTCGGCGTGGTGGCGATCGAGCCCTGGCCGATGGCGACCGCATTGGTCGCGCCGGCTTGCACGATCGCGCCCTGGCCGATCGCCGTGCCGTTGGTCGCCAGCACCGTCGCGCTCTGGCCGACCGCGGTCGAGGCGGTGGCCGACGCCGTGCTCATCTCGCCGATGGCGATCGACGTCGTGCCCGCGGCGCTGGCGCCGTTGCCGATGGCGATGTTGCCGGCGGCGCCGACCTGCGCGTTGGCGCCGTAAACCGAGGCGTTGATAAAGCCGTTGTCGGTGGCGCCGGCTCCGGTCACCACCGAGTTCGCCGCCGACACCGCGCCGTTGCCGATGGCGATGGCGTTGGTGCCATTGGCCTGCGCGCCGTTGCCGAGCGCCACCGCTGCCGTGCCGTTGGCGGCCGCGCTATATCCCGCCGCAAGACTTTCATCGCCTGCGGCGTCGGCGAGCGCACCGAACGCCGCGGCGACGCGGCCCGCGGCGCTGCTAGAGTCACCAACCGACAGGCTGCTCGCGCCATTCGCATTGGCGTTGAAGCCGAGCGCCACGGCGTTCGCGCCGCCTGAGCCGACCTGGGCCTGATTGCCGATGGCGATGGCGTTTGACGCAGCGGAATCGACGTAGGCAGCATTGCCGGCGCCGCCGTTGCCATTGCCGCCAATGGCGATGGAAGAGGCGCCGAGTGCTTGCGCCTCGCTGCCGAACGCGGCGCTGTAACTGCCCGTGGCCGTCGAATACGCACCATAGGCCGAGTTATTGGTGTCGTTGCCGCTGGCGTTCGCTTGATAGCCGGTCGCGAGATTGGTGCTGTCATTGCCGCTGGCGGCGGCGCTGTTGCCGGTCGCGACGTTTTTGCTGAGGGCGCCGCTGGCGTTGGCGAGGTAGCCGGTCGCGGTGTTGGCGCTGCCATTGCCGCTGGCATCAGAGTTCTGGCCGGTCGCGGTGTTGGCGCTGGTAGTGCCGCTTGCGTTGGCGTTTGGGCCGCAGGCGGTATTGTTGGATGAGCCAGAGGCGTCGGCGCCGTCGCCGGTGCCGTCCGTACTTTCGCACACGAACTGCGCCTGCGCGGGGCGCGGGTGGAACATCACGCCCAGAGCCGCTGACGCAATCGCGCAGCTCGCCAGCAGCAGCAGCGCCCGCCGTTTGCGCCAACTCCCTCTCCCCGCAGGCGGGGAGAGGGTTGGGGTGAGGGGGCCTATCCGCGATTCTGAGCCAAGCGGCGACGCCCCCTCACCCGCTCGCTGCGCTCGCGACCTCTCCCCGCGCGCGGAGAGAGGTGATGATGCGTCCTGTGCTGCCAATACGAACCCGTTCCCGCCGGTCTGCACCGCGCGGCCTGACAACGACTTCATCTGAGCCTCCGTTCAACGTAACGTCGGACGCTCACGGGCGGCGAGATTTTTTCTATTTGTTGGAGCGCCGTTATCTCGTCCTGACTCGCCCCGCTTACGCCCACGCCACTGTTCGCAACCTTCAGTCCGCGCGCATGCTACCATGTCTTGCGCGAGTTGTTTATTGCCCGCGCGCAACAGTGAGCAACAATTTGGACGTTCGCTCAGGGAATTTGCCGGCCCTCGCGCAGGGGAGCGGTATCGTAGGGGCGCCCCTTGTGGGCGCCCAGGGCGGGCACAAGGCCCGCCCCTACAGAAGATCACATGACCTCTACGCGTTCGCGCCGCGCCGCGTCCGCCAATCGCCGGTCGAGCGTGGCGAGCGGCAGCTTGTTCTGTATCGCGAGTGCCAGATAGCTCGCGTCATATGCGGAAAGGCTACGCTTCACCGCGAGATCGAGGACCAAATGATCGGTGATCGAACCCGCATCCTGCAATGGCAAGCGACGCAGTTGCGCCATTGACAGGAGCGCCTCACCGGCCTTGAGACGGCCGCGCCGCTCCGCCGTCAGCAAAAGATTGCGGGTCTCGAACCAAAACAGCGACGGCACCAGCGCCGAGTGCAACGATTGCATGATATGGTCCGCCAGATCATTCTGTTCGTCCGGCAAGAACCAAGCGCCGGCGATGGAAGCATCAATGACCATCGCTAAAACCGCCGGCCGTCGTCGCGCCAAGCCAGAATCTCCTCAATGGTGGTCCTCGGTCGCCCGGTCCTGGCCGCCTTGATCTCGGCGATGACCGCGTCAACGTCGCCGTCCTGGCGAAACCGGCTGAGCCGCGCGACCGGCTCCTCGCCGCGCGAGATGATCACCTCCTCGCCGGCCTCGACCTTGCCGAGCAGTTTGGAGAGGTGGGTCTTGGCCTCGCCGATTTTGACAAAGATGGTCATCTGTTTGCTGCGCCACATGGCTTGATGGAGCGCAGGATAGTGCCGACAGCGCAGCTTGGTCAAGGCTTGGTCAAGGAGCCATTTTATCACCGGCCCTGCACCTTCAGGATGACGTGGAAAGCAAGCGGCTTTGGCGTCCGAACACGATATCGTGATCGGCGACTTTATGTGACATTAATCCTTGTATTTTGTCTCTATTTGTGCCAGATAGTCACCGTCTCGTTCACCGAAAGGACGCCGGCCGCCTGACAACGGCTAGCGGAGCGGGGCGCGGTGCCCGCGGGCAGGGGCTCGTCACCTTTGCTCTCGGGCGGCGTCGGGCATCATCCCGCCGGCACTATGACCGGCGTGTGAGGTGCTCACTGGACTGCGACAGGCGGGTGCGGATAACGCCCGTGGAGACGCGCAAGGTCTCCGCCCCCCGGTTGGGGCGGGCTTACAGGACCGAACGCTCCCGCCGAGTCACA
>JASHRW010000044.1 GCA_030037065.1 Xanthobacteraceae bacterium | reverse complement strand
AAAGGGTCACCGCGTTTTAGTCGAGACCGGTGCCGGCGTGGGCGCCGGCCTGCCCGACGCCGATTATCGCGCCGCCGGCGCCGAAATCGTGGCCGGCGCCGCCGCGGTGTTCGGACGAGCCGAACTGATCGTCAAGGTGAAAGAGCCGCTTTCCGCCGAGCGCGAGAAGCTGCACCGCGGCCAAGTGCTGTTCACCTATCTGCATTTGGCACCAGACCGCGAACAGACCGAAGATTTGCTGGCTTCCGGCGTCACCGCGATCGCCTACGAGACAGTGACCGGGCCGAATGGCGCGCTGCCGCTGCTCACGCCGATGTCGGAAGTCGCCGGCCGCATGGCGCCGCATGTCGGCGCGCGCTGCCTGGAGAAGGAGAACGGCGGGCGTGGCGTGCTGCTCAGTGGCGTGCCCGGTGTTGGCGCAGCGAACGTGCTTATTCTCGGAGGCGGCGTCGCCGGTAGCAACGCTGCCTTGATCGCGTCCGGTATGGGCGCCGACGTGACCGTACTCGACCGTAATCCGGAGGCGCTCCGCCGCGTGGCCGTCCAGCTCGGCGGCCGCGTGCGCACGGTGTTCTCCACGCCCGACGTGATTGAGCTGTTATGCCGGCGCGCCGACCTGGTGATCGCCGCCGTGCTCGTTCCCGGCGCCATGGCGCCGAAATTGATCTCGGCGGCGACTGTGAAGGCGATGAAGCCTGGTTCGGTGATCGTTGACATCGCCATCGATCAGGGCGGCTGCGCCGAGACTTCGCGCCCGACAACGCATTCGCAGCCGACCTACGTGGTCGATGACTTGGTGCATTATTGCGTGACCAACATGCCAGGCGCGGTGGCGCGCACCTCGACCTTCGCGCTGAGCAATATGACCACGTCGTACGTGCTAGCCCTTGCCGACAAGGGCTGGCGCCTTGCGCTATCCGCCGACGCCCATTTACGCGATGGCCTTAATGTGCACAACGGGCATGTTACCTGCCGCGCCGTCGCCGAGGCGCACAAGTTGCCGTATACGCATGCCGACCACGCGCTGCGGATCTGAGGTGGCTTTTCAAGTGCCGCGTAAGCCACAAAGCCGGGCCGCCGCACAGAGAATGTCCGCGGCAGGTTGCCTCCCCCCGGTGGTCTGCACGGCCTTTTTCGTCTAGCCAAGCCAAGCGGCTTCCTGCACACTCCCGGCGGCTGGGTACCACATAATGATCTTTTCCTTCGATCTTCTGATCAATGCCATCATCTCCGGCATCCTGATCGGCGGCTTCTACGCGGCGGTGACGTCGGGCGTCTCGCTGTCGTTCGGCATTCTCGACATTGTCAACATCGCTCACCCGGCCTTCATCATCCTCGGTTCCTATATTGCCTACATCGTCAACGCCGATCTTGGCATCGATCCGATCCTCACCAGCATCGTAATGATGCCCGCATTCTACCTGCTGGGCGCCGGCATCTACCAAGTGTACTATCTTTCGTTCGAAAAGCGCGGCCAGGAATCGCTGCGCGGGCTGGCGTTTTTCTTCGGGCTTCTGTTCATCACCGAAGTGTCGCTGGTGCTCTATTTCGGCGTCGACTACCGTTACGTGAACGCTCCCTATATCGGCCCGACGTGGCATTTCGGCTACGTCGACATCCCGCTGCGCATCCTGGTGCCGTGCGTGGTGTCGCTGCTGCTGATAGGAGGCCTGCAGCTGCTGCTCTCGCGCACTTTCGTCGGCCGCGCCATCATGGCGGTAGCGCAGGATCAGCAGGCGCTGCGGCTCATGTCGATCAACCCGATCCGCATCAAGCGCATCGCCTTCGGTATTTCGATCGCCACTGCCTCGCTGGCCGGTGCCTTCCTGATCATCATCCAGCCGGTCGAGCCGTCGGTGGGCCGCGACTACATCGGCCGCATCTTCGCTATCTGCGTGCTCGGCGGCATGGGCAGTCTGCCCGGCACGCTCATTGCCGCCCTGCTGGTGGGCGTCGTCGAAAGTCTCACCTCGACCTTTTATGGCCCGTCCTGGGCTCCGGCGGTGTCGTTCGGGTTTCTCCTGCTGACGCTGGCGGTGCGGCCGGCCGGCCTGCTGGGACGGTAAGCCGTGCGTACGGTTCCGTTTTTCCTCATCTGCCTCGCCATTGCCGGTCTCGTGTTCATCGCCGCGTTCGCGCTCGGCAACGACTACGTATTTTTCGCCGGTTATGTCGTGCTGCAATACGTCGTGCTATCCACCGCGTGGAACATACTCGGCGGCTATTGCGGCTACGTGAACTTCGGCACGGGCGCCTTCTTCGCGCTAGGCGCCTATTCGACCGTCGCCATCTACAATCTGGTCGGCAACAACGAACTGCCGCACGCGGTTCCGATTCCCGTTCTGATGCTGGTCGGCGGCGCCGTCTCCGGCATCGTCGGCCTTGGCATGGGTTACCTGACGCTGCGGCTGCGCGGGGCGTTCTTTGCCATAGCGACGCTTGCGCTCGCCGTGGTGCTGGAGACGCTTGTCGTCAACTGGGACTTCGTCGGCGGATCGCGCGGCGCGTTTATCATACGCCCGGAGACCATCCCGCTGTTCGGCAGCTATGTCCGTTATCTGTTCCTGATCATGATTCTGCTGACCGTTTGCTCGCTTACCATCGCGCGATTAATCGAGCGCTCCCGCCTCGGCTACGGGCTGGCCACGATCCGCGACGACGAACAGGCCGCCGAGGCATCCGGCGTGCCGACCTTACGGCTGAAGCTGATCGCGACCACGCTTTGCGGCGCGCTGATGGGAATGGCCGGCGCGCCGTTTCCCTATTACATCGGCTACCTGCAGCCGGATTCGACTTTCGCGCTCGACTACGCGGTCAATGCCATCGCCATGCCGCTGATCGGCGGCACCACAAGCTGGGTCGGTCCGCTGATCGGCGCCGTGCTGCTCGATTCGCTGCAACAGATCATTACCGTGACGATCTCGTCGGCGGTTAATCTCCTGATCGTCGGTTGCATCCTCGTCGCCTTCGTCATTGTGGCACCCAACGGCATTCTCGGATTGGTGCACAAATATTTTCAGCATAAAGATGACGATTTCGTCGGACGCCGCAAGGTGGACCCTGATGGGTCCAGCGCGGCAACG
>JASHRW010000341.1 GCA_030037065.1 Xanthobacteraceae bacterium | reverse complement strand
GCGATTATCTGGAAAAGCTCTTTCCCGAAGGCGAAGTGCGCTACGTGTCCGGCACGGCCGCACTCTACGACGGGCATTTGCAGATGGTGCATCCCGACCGCGTCGTCGACGAGGCAGGCTTCGCCAAATTGCCGCTGATCGACCCGGTCTATCCGCTCACCGAGGGACTGCACCCCAATCAGGTCCACCGCGCCATCCAGTTGGCGCTCGACCGCGTGCCGAAGACGCTGCCGGAATGGCAAGACGCGGCCTGGATTGCGCGCAACGAGTTTTCGAATTTCGCCGATGCGCTGCGCCGCGTGCATCGTCCGCAGAGCCCGCAGGATGTCGACCCGGAAAGCGCGCCCTGGTCGCGGCTCGCCTACGATGAGCTTTTGGCCGGCCAGCTCGCGCTGGCGCTGCTGCGCGCGCATCAGCGCACGCGCGGCGGCCGTGGCAGCGCCGCCGAGGGCCGATTGCGCAACCGCGTCGTTGGTGCCCTGCCCTACTCGCTCACGCCGTCACAAGAGCGCGCAGTGACCGACATCATCGCCGACTTGGCGCAGCCCGCGCGCATGCTCCGGCTTCTGCAAGGCGATGTCGGCTCCGGCAAGACCGTGGTGGCGCTGCTTGCCGCCGCGCACGTGATCGAGGCCGGGCGTCAGGCGGCGATCATGGCGCCGACCGAGATTCTGGCGCGGCAGCATTTTTCGACCATCGCGCCGCTCGCCGAAAAGTCCGGCATCCGTGTCGCCATCCTTACCGGCCGCGAGCGCGGCCGCGAGCGCGCCGACATTCTCGCCGCCCTTGCCGCGGGCGATATCGATCTTCTCGTCGGCACCCACGCGCTGTTCCAGGAAGACGTGGCGCTCCGCGATCTCGCGCTCGCCGTCGTCGACGAGCAACATCGCTTCGGCGTGCATCAGCGGCTGGCGCTCGCACGCAAGGGCGAGGCGGTCGATCTGCTGGTGCTCACGGCAACGCCGATCCCGCGCACGCTGGTACTCACCTATTTCGGCGACATGGATGTTTCAGCGCTGCGCGAGAAGCCCGCCGGCCGGCAAAAAATCGACACCCGTGCCATTCCGCTTGAGCGTCTCAATGAAGTGATCGACGCCGTGGCGCGGGCGCTGGACGAAGGCCGTCGCGTCTATTGGGTGTGTCCGCTGGTCGAGGAATCCGAACTCGTCGATCTCGCCGCCGCCGAGGAGCGCTTTGCCGCGCTGAAAAAGCGCTTCGGCAACAAGGTCGATCTCGTCCACGGGCAGATGCGCGGCCCCGACAAAGATCGCGCCATGGCGCGCTTTGCTTCGGGCGAGACGCGCTTGCTCGTGGCGACCACCGTGATCGAGGTCGGCGTCGACGTGCCGGAGGCGAGCGTCATGGTGATCGAGCACGCCGAACGTTTCGGGCTCGCCCAACTGCATCAATTGCGCGGCCGCATCGGCCGCGGTGCCGCGCGCTCGACCTGCCTCCTGCTCTACAAGGGCCCGCTCGGCGAAACCGCCAAGGCGCGGCTTGCCATCATGCGCGAGACCGACGATGGCTTCCGCATCGCCGAGGAAGATTTGCGCTTGCGCGGCGAAGGCGACGTGCTCGGCACGCGGCAAAGCGGCATGCCGGGCTTTCGCATCGCCCGCCTCGAAGTGCACGGCAAATATCTGACCGCGGCCCGCGACGATGCTGCGCTGGTGCTATCACGCGATCCGAAGCTGACCTCGCCGCGCGGCGAGGCGCTGCGCGCGCTGCTTTATCTGTTCGCCCGCGACGAAGCGATCAGATTGCTGGGCGCGGGATAGGCGGCGCCGTGCCGGCAAGCGGACTTTGGCCGAACCGATTCGGGCCTTGCGTTCCCTGGGTGCAAAACCAGATGATCAGGATGATTATGCCGACCAGCGGGACGAAGCTCAGCAGCAGCCACCACCCGGAACGGTCGAGATCGTGTAGGCGGCGTACGCCGACCGCAATGCCCGGCAGAAAAACGGCGAGCGCAAACAGTGGATAAACCCCTACGATGCCGAGTATGTGGTCGATGATCATGGCAACGATCTCGCCGATGATCGCGAACAGGACCCAATACCAATATTCCGATCGGATCGCCCGGCTTGAGAAGTTCACATAGTTCGAGAAGCCAGCTCGAATTGCCTCCACAAAGTTCATGTCATCCCCCTAATTTCGCGATAGCGGGGCGACGATATCACAGCGGCGAGCGAAACCAAGCTGCGCCCGAGCTATTTCGCCGGTGTGGGCGTGGCTGTGCGTGCGACGCGGGCGGCGCGTGCGGTTTCGGCGAGCGGCGCCAATGCGTGCTGCTGATTATCGCCGCCGGGCTGAATGACGCCAGCGGAAATCAACAGCTGCATCGCCTCCTCGACACTGATGTCCAGATCGACAACGTCGCGCCGCGGTACGTAGAAGAAGAATCCGGTAGTTGGATTCGGCGTGCATGGCATGAAGGCGGAGACGTACTCGGTCGCCGGCAAATGCGCGGAAATGTCGGCGCTCGGCGATTGCGTCAGAAACACCAAAGACCACATGCCCGGCGCCGGAAATTCGACCAGACCGACCTTGCGGAAACTCGATCCGGAACTTGAGAATAGCGTCTGAAAAATCTGCCGCGCGGTGCGGTAGATCGGACGCACGATCGGCACGCGGTTCAACAGATCTTCACCGAAGCTGACGAGCTTGCTGCCGACCAAATTGGCGGTGAGGAAGCCGAGCAAGGTGAGCGCTAAAAAGGCGATGATCAGGCCGAAGCCCGGAATGTTGATCGGCAGATAGGTTTCCGGACGATAAGCCGTCGGAATGAACGGCCGCACCCAGTTATCCACCCAGGTGACGAACCACCAGATCAGCCACAAGGTCACGGCAACCGGTCCGGCGACAATCAGTCCGGTCAGAAAATAATTGCGGATGCGGGCGACAATCCCGGATGTCGGCCGGGACGCCGGCAAAGGCTGCATTCCTATCTGATTGTTTGCGTTCGCCATAGTCCAAGTCAGCACAGCCTCGTCGCCGAGACTATATATCATGCGCGGGCGCGTTCATTCCACCGTCACCGACTTGGCGAGATTGCGCGGCTGATCGACGTCGGTGCCGAGTATGACGGCGGTGTGATAGGCGATCAGCTGCACCGGAACGGCGTAGACCAGCGGCGCCACCGTCGCCGGCATGGTCGGTAGCGTCAACGTCGCCAGCGGCTCGTGTTCGGCGGCTACCGCGCCCTTGGGGTCTGTGACCAGGATGAGCTTGCCGCCGCGCGCGGCGACTTCCTGCATATTGGAGAGTGTCTTGTCGAAGACGCGGTCGTAAGGCGCAATCACGATCACCGGCGTGGTTTCGTCGATTAACGCGATCGGGCCGTGCTTGAGTTCGCCGGCGGCATAGCCCTCGGCGTGAATGTAGGAGATTTCCTTCAGTTTCAGCGCACCTTCGAGCGCGATCGGAAAGCTGGTGCCGCGGCCGAGGTAAAGTACATCGCGCGATTTGGCCAGATCGCGGGCGAGCTGTTCGATCTGTGGCTCGAGCGCCAGCGCCTCGGCCAGATGACGCGGCACTTCGATCAGCGCTTGAACGAGCCGCTGCTCGTCCGTTGGCGCCAAGACATTGCGGGCGCGGCCGGCAGCGACGGCGAGCGCGGCGAGCGCCGCCAACTGACAGGTGAACGCCTTGGTGGACGCCACGCCGATTTCCGGGCCGGCCAGCGTCGGCATGACGATTTCGCTCTCGCGCGCGATCGTGGAAGTCGGCACGTTGACGATCGAGAGCACGTGCTGCTTGCCCTCGCGCGCGTAGCGCAGCGAAGCCAGCGTGTCGGCGGTCTCGCCCGACTGCGAAACAAAGACGGCGAGGTTGCCGGGCAGAAGCGGCGCATCGCGGTAACGGAATTCGGAAGCGATATCCACTTCCACCGGCAGGTGGGCAAAACGCTCGAACCAGTATTTTGCCACCATGCCGGCGTAATAGGCGGTGCCGCAGGCGGCGATCGAGATACGCTCGAGCTTTCGGAAATCGAACGGCAGCGCCATCGGCAGCGCCACGCGCTCGGCCGCCATGTCGAGATAATTGGACAATGTATGGCCGACGACTTCCGGCTGTTCGTGAATCTCCTTGGCCATGAAATGGCGGTGGTTGCCCTTGTCGATGAGCATGACCGAGGCCTGCGACCTGAGCACGTCGCGATGCACAACCGCGCCGCCGGCGTCATGCACCTCGGCGCCGTCGCGGGTGACGACCACCCAATCGCCGTCCTCCAGATAGCTCACCATGTCGGTGAACGGCGCCAACGCGATCGCGTCGGAGCCGACGAACATGGCGCCCTCGCCGAAACCGATCGCCAGCGGCGAGCCCTTGCGCGCGCCGATGAGGAGGTTTTCTTCGCCGGCAAACAGAAAAGCGAGTGCGAACGCGCCGCGCAGCCGCGGCAGCGAGCGCCTGACCGCCTCGACCGGCGAGGCGCTGGCTTCCATTTCGGCGGTGACCAGATGGGCGACGACCTCGGTGTCGGTTTCGGTCGAGAACTTCGCGCCCTTGGCCTCCAGCTCACGCCGCAGCTCGGCAAAATTCTCGATGATGCCGTTGTGCACGACCGCAAGCTTATCGGTCGCGTGCGGATGGGCGTTGTTCTCGCTCGGACGCCCATGGGTCGCCCAGCGGGTGTGGCCGATACCGATGGTGCCGGACAGCGGCTCGCGATTGAGCCGCTGCTCGAGGTTTTTCAGCTTACCCTCGGCGCGACGCCGGGTGAGCACGCCGTGTTCGAGCGTCGCCACGCCGGCCGAGTCGTAGCCGCGGTATTCGAGGCGCCTGAGCGCCTCAAGAAGCTGCGGCGCCGCCGGCTCAGTCCCGATGATTCCGACAATGCCGCACATCCGTCCGGATGTTCTCCTATCAGGGCACTATTCAGTGACCGGCAGTCATGAATTTGCGTGTTGGCCTTAGTATATCTGATTACTGATCACCGATTACCGTTCCCTGGATATTAATGGTTAAAGCGCAGGGAAAAATTGTTTGGAAATCAAATACCGTTGCGTTTTTTAACACCCGCATCGATGCAACGCCGGGATTGGCCGTTAAATTCAATCCCGCGAATGCGTTTTTCTCTTGCCGATCGATTTGAGGGCGCGCAAGCGCGTTGCCCAGCCTTCCTTAACGACCTGCCGGCCGCGCCCAAGCGCCAGTGCATCCGCGGGCACGTCGGCGGTGATCACCGAACCAGAGCCCACATAGGCCCCGTCGCCGATCTGGACCGGTGCAACCAATGCCGAGTTCGAGCCGATGAAGGCGTTTTTGCCGATCTCGGTACGGTGCTTGGCGCTGCCGTCATAGTTACAGGTGATGGTGCCCGCCCCGATATTGGCCTCGGCGCCGACAAAAGCATCGCCGATGTAGCTTAAGTGATTGGCCTTGGCGCCGGCGTCGATGGTCGCCTCTTTGACTTCGACGAAATTGCCGATGTGCACGTTTTCGCCGAGCCGCGCTCCCGGCCGCAGGCGCGCGAATGGACCAACCGACGCAGCCTTGCCGATGCGGGCGCCAACCAGATGCGAGAACGAATGAATGACCGCGCCGTCCTCGACGCTCACCTTCTCGCCGAATACCACGTAGGGCTCGACCACCACATCCTTGCCGAACGTCGTGTCGGCGGACAGAAACACGGTCTCCGGCGCAACCAGCGTCACGCCGGCATCGAGCGCCGCTTGGCGCAGGCGCTGCTGGGCGACTGCTTCCGCCTCGGCTAGTTCCTTCTTGGTATTGATCCCGCGCACGTCATCCTCCTCGACTTCGACCGCGACGGCGCGCAGCTTCATGCCGCGTGCAGTCTCGACCGCGTCCGTCAGATAGAATTCGCCTTTGCGATTGCCGTTGCCGATCCGCTCAAGGATTGCGAGCGCCGTCTTGCCGGCAAAAGCCATGATCCCGCCGTTGCAAAGTTCGATCTTTCTTTCCGCGGCGCTGGCGTCGGCGTGCTCGCGGATGGCGAGAAGTTCATCATCTTTGATGATCAGTCGTCCGTAGCCGGTCGGATCGGCCGGGCGAAAGGCGGCCACCGCCAGCGCAACGCCGGTGGCAAGCGGCGCGCGTAATTGTGCAAGCGCCTGCGGCCGCACCAGCGGCGTGTCGCCGTAAACAATGAGAACGTCGTCAGGCTTCGAGCGCGCGATCGTGGATTTTGCCGCCAGCACAGCATGGGCGGTGCCCCGCCGTTCCTGCTGCACGAAACAAGCGGCATCCGGCAAAATCCGCTTGGCCTCGGCGGCGACGTTCTCCTGCCCTGGACCGATGACGATCGCGGTTGAAGAAGCGCCAAATTGGGCGACGGCCGCGAGCACATGGCCAAGCAGCGACCGCCCGGCGACCGTATGCAGGACCTTGGGGAGCGCCGAACGCATGCGCGTGCCCTCCCCGGCCGCAAGGACGATGACCAGGCAGCTTCGAGCCTCCGTCGCCAAGATCATCCGCCAAGACCTCCGCGGCGCTCTCATAGCCGAGCCCGTTGCCCGCCGAAAGCGCGCCTTGCGCCGATGGCAAATACGGCCAACGACGCCCTGCCTTCGTGCCAAGGGCGTCGAAAACCAAAATCTGCTAGTTTTTTGACACTGATTCGTCTTGCAAACTGCCCCTCGAAACGCGGAGCGGCGCCGTGGTGGTTAAAGGGCTGGCCATGAAGCAATCCGGGCAGGCCGCGCCGCACAAGCGGGTGGCCAAAAGGCCTTTCACCATTGCGCATTTGTGGCGCATGTCTCTCTGGGGCGCTACGGCTGCAACCGCCCTTCTCGTAGCCGTGCTCACCACCCGGAGCGAACCCGGCTCGCAGCGCGTTGCCGCTCTGTTTTCCGTGCATGGGAACTCGAACACCCAGCTCGCGACTGGGCCGCTCGATGTGCGAGCGGAGACGCGTCAGCTCGCTGACGCCGTGCGCGGTCTGACCCGGCAGGACAGTGAGCTCAAAGCGCGCCTTGTCGCGGTCGAGCAGAACGTGAACGACATTACCGGCTCGGTCGCCAAGCAGATTGCAAAGGTCAAAGCGGACGCAGCGAGCACTTGGCTTGGCGGAGCCAAGCCTGAGCCGATCACGCCGGCGATCATCACGTCCCTCATCAGCCCGACCGAACCGGCGCCGAGCGGTCTTGGCGTGCCGCTTCCCTCGCCTCCGTTGACCGCGGCGGCGACACCGCCGGCCAGCGGGATCGAGAACTCGACCGCTGCTTTGCCGAATGCCTACGGCGTTGATGTCGGTGGCGCACTTTCGATCGACGTGTTGCGGGCGCGCTGGCTTGGGATTCGCTCGGCCCACCGGCGTCTGTTTGAAGGGCTGACCCCGACTGTGGCGC
>JASHRW010000340.1 GCA_030037065.1 Xanthobacteraceae bacterium | reverse complement strand
AAATGCAGCGGCCGCTCGATCGTGGCGCCGGCCGCGATGCGGATCACCGCCCCATCGCCCATCAACGCGGTGTTGAGCGCGACCGCCATGTCCCCCACCGGCACGAGCTTGCCCAGATGGGTGAGCAATAGGGGATCGCCATCGGTGAGCGCGTCGGCAAGCGAGCCGACCGTGAGCCCATCCTCCAGGGCGCCAAGATCGGATAGCTCCGGCACGAATGCGCCGTCGACGAAGACGAGCCGTCGCGTCTCGATGTCGCCAACCAGCGCGCCGGCACCCTTGACGCACGCCTTCGCGGCGGCATCGGGAGCCGCCGCGAGCGGCTTCGCCTCGCGCATCAGCGCGCGCAGGTCGGTGTATTTCCATTCCTCGATGCGCCGGTGCGGTAGACCTTCCTTGGCGAACAGATCGAACGCTGCCGCGCGACGCGCCGCGAGGGCATCGTCGCCGGGCAAGCGCCCCCGCGCTTCGGCAAAAGCGTTCGCCAACGCGGTCTCCGCCGCGGTTTTGATAACCTTCACATCAGCCATTGCGTTCATACTGCAAACTTTGCCGAGGCCGGGCAGTCACTATGCGACAGCCTCTTCTTGATATTCCGCATAGCCGCGCGCTTCGAGTTCGAGCGCCAATTGCTTGCCGCCGGTCTTCACAATGCGGCCACGAGAGAGCACATGCACCACGTCCGGCACGATGTAGTTGAGGAGCCGCTGGTAATGCGTAATCACGACGAAGGCGCGCTCACGCGAGCGCAGCCGGTTGACGCCATCGGCAACAATCTTCAGCGCATCGATATCGAGGCCAGAATCTGTCTCATCGAGCACGGCGAGCCGCGGCTCCAACATCGCCATCTGCAAAATCTCGTTGCGCTTCTTCTCGCCGCCGGAAAAGCCGACATTGACCGCACGGCGCAGCATGTCCTGCTCGATGGCGAGCTTGCCGGCGGCTTCGCGCACCTTTTTGATGAATTCCGGCGTCGAAAGCTCGGCCTCCCCGCGCTTCTTGCGCTGCGCGTTGAGCGCGGTGCGCAAGAAAGTCATCGTGGCGACGCCGGGAATCTCCAGCGGGTATTGGAACGCCAGAAACAAGCCGGCGGCGGCGCGCTCGTCCGCTTCCATCTCAAACAGGTTCTTGCCGGCAAAGCGCACCTCACCGGCCGTCGGCTCATAGCCGGCCTTGCCGGCGAGCACGTAGGCGAGCGTCGACTTGCCCGAGCCGTTCGGGCCCATGATCGCATGAACTTCGCCGGCGTTCACCGCAAGGTCGAGCCCGCGCAGAATTTCCTTGCCGTCGATCCCAGCATGCAAATTCTTCACTTCCAGCAATGCCATTAAGATCTCCAGAATTCCATTCGCGCTAACGGCCGCCCCAGCGCCAACGCCACCCACCCTCAGTCTTGCGGCGAGTGACGATCGCCAGAAAAATCAGAGCAACAGCGTCGAAGGCGAACATAAGGCCCAGCCCCCAATAACCAGGCTCCGTCGACCGCAGGTAGGCCGAAGCCGCCACCATCACAGCCACCGTGCCCAAGACCACCGCCCAACCTTGCCACGTGACCGGCGTGGCGCCGTAGCCGTATCGCTTGGGCTTGAACCAATATGCGGTCATGACGTTCCCGCTTTAACCGACGCTGCCTTCGAGCGAGATCGAGATCAGCTTCTGCGCCTCGACGGCGAATTCCATCGGCAATTGCTGCAGCACGTCCTTGACGAAGCCGTTGACGACGAGCGCTGTCGCCTCCTCGGCCGAGAGTCCGCGTTGCCGGCAGTAGAACAGCATCTCCTCGGAAATCTTCGAGGTGGTCGCCTCGTGCTCGAACACGGTCTTGGAGTTTTTCGCCTCGATATAGGGCACCGTGTGGGCGCCACATTGGTCGCCGATGAGGAGCGAATCGCAATTGGTGAAGTTGCGCGCGCCGGTGGCGCGGCGAT
The DNA here is from genome assembly GCA_030037065.1 of Xanthobacteraceae bacterium. Taxonomy (GTDB): domain Bacteria; phylum Pseudomonadota; class Alphaproteobacteria; order Rhizobiales; family Xanthobacteraceae; genus BOG-931. The sequence goes on along the minus strand of JASHRW010000340.1, from coordinate 5,070 downwards.
GCGCGGTGACCAGTCCGCGATAGGTGTTGTTGGAGTGCCCGGCCGCGATACCCTTTGAGATGATGCGGCTCGTCGTGTTCTTGCCGAGATGCAGCATCTTGGTGCCGCTGTCGACCTGCTGATAGCCGTTGGAGATGGCGATCGAATAGAACTCGCCGCGCGCATTGTCGCCGCGCAGGATGCAGCTCGGATATTTCCAGGTGATCGCCGAGCCGGTTTCCAGTTGGGTCCAGGAAATCTTGGCGTTCTTGCCGCGGCAGTCGCCGCGCTTGGTGACGAAATTGTAGACGCCGCCCCTGCCCTGCGCGTCGCCCGGATACCAGTTCTGGATCGTCGAATATTTGATCTCGGCATCGTCGAGCGCGATCAGTTCGACCACGGCGGCGTGCAACTGATTCTCGTCGCGCACCGGCGCGGTGCAGCCTTCGAGATAGCTGACGTAGGAGCCCTTGTCGGCGATGATCAGCGTGCGCTCGAACTGACCGGTATTGCGCTCGTTGATGCGGAAATAGGTCGACAGCTCCATCGGGCAGCGCACGCCCGGCGGCACGTAGACGAATGAGCCGTCGGAAAACACCGCCGAATTGAGCGTAGCAAAGAAATTGTCGCTGATCGGCACGACCGAGCCGAGATACTTCTTCACCAGCTCCGGGTGTTTCTGGATCGCCTCCGAAATCGGCATGAACAGCACGCCGGCCTTGGCGAGTTCCGTCTTGAAGGTGGTCGCGACCGAAACCGAATCGAACACCGCATCGACGGCGACGCGGCCATAGCCATTACTGCCCTGTTCGGCTCCGTCTGCGCCATCGACCGCGGCCTTTTCGCCGTCTGCCTTCTGGATGCCGAGCAGCGCCTCGCGTTCGCGCAGCGGAATGCCGAGCTTTTCGTAGGTGCGCAGGATTTCGGGGTCGATCTCGTCGAGCGACTGTGGCGCCCTCTTCGGCGCGGAATAGTAATAGATGTTCTGGTAGTCGATCGGCCCGTACTCGACCTTGGCCCATTTCGGCTCGCGCATGGTGAGCCAGCGCCGGTAGGCGTCGAGCCGCCAAGACAGCATCCATTCCGGCTCGCTCTTCTTCGCCGAAATGAACCGGACGGTCTCTTCCGAAAGACCCTTGGGGGCCTTCTCGGATTCGATCAGCGTCTCGAATCCATACTTATACTGGTCAACGTCGATGCGCCGGACCTGATCGACGGTCTCTTGTACTGCCGGCATTCGTCCCTCCGCTCACGGTTTCAAGGACCGCGGGTTGGATTTAGTCCGTTATGGTAGGTGTTCCTTCTCGGGTCACCTATTTTGGCCGCTTGAACGATTCCAAGGGCCGTGAAATCGGTCATTCGTGCAGCCGTTTAGGCTGCAGTCATTGGATGCCCCTTAGATAATGCAGTTGCAAGCTTTCTCCAAGCGTTGAGGAACCGCTCGATGTCGGCCTGGGTGGTGCCCCAACCCAGGCTCACACGCACCGCCCCGCGCACCAGGCCGGGCAAAACCCCCATTGCCGCAAGAACATGGGAAGGCTGCACTTTGCCCGAAGAACACGCGGCGCCCGACGAAACCGCGACGCCTTCGAGGTCAAAGGCGATGACCGCCGTTTCCGCCTTCATGCCGGGCACGGAGAACAGCGTGGTATTGGGCAGGCGCTCCGCCGCGGCCCCGAAAATCACCGCCTGCGGCGTGATGGCGCGCAGCCCGACTTCCAAGGTATTCCGCAACATCAGCACGTTTTCGGATTCCTGGGCCATCTGCCTGGTCGCGGCGGCGGCCGCCGCTCCGAAAGCCGCAATCCCCGCGACATTCTCGGTGCCGGCGCGAAGCCCGCGTTCCTGGCCACCACCGCGGATCAGCGGCTCCGGCAGATAAATGGCCTCGCTCGACCGTACCAGCGCTCCGACACCCTTCAGCCCGCCGATCTTGTGCGCCGAGAGCGTCATCAAATCGGCACCCAGTGCCGCGATGTTGCAGCCGATCCGGCCCGCCGCCTGTACGGCGTCCACATGGATGAGGCCGCCGGCCTCATGCGTGATCGCCGCCGCTTCCGCTACCGGTTGCACCACACCGGTCTCATTATTGGCCAGCATAAGCGACACCAATGGCCGCGATGAGTGCGTCAGAGCATCCCTGAGCGCGGCGAGATCGGCATGCCCGTCGGAGTCAACCGGAAAATCCTCGATCGCATCGCGCGGAAACCGCCCGCCGCTGCGCACCGATGTGTGCTCGATCGCCGATACCAAGAGCCGATCGCGCGGCCGTTCGCCGGCGGAGGTTTCGATGGCCGGCGTCAGCGCCAGCATATTGGCCTCGGTGCCGCTCGAGGTGAAAAACACATCCGCGGAACGGGCACCCACGAATTCAGCAACCTGATCGCGCGCCCGCTCGATCAGGCGCCGCGCCGACCGCCCCTCGAAGTGAACGGAAGAGGGGTTTCCGACGACCGTAAGCGCGTCATCTATGGCATCGCGGGCCTCGATCCGCAGCGGCGTTGTGGCATTCCAGTCAAAATAGCTGCGCTGCGCCATAATCGTGATGCTTGCTTTTCGTGCCCCGGCCTGTGCTAGAAGTCGCCAGCCCTTGCTCGCATCGGCCAAGCGCGTCGCCAGTTGCAAAAATCTCAAGTGGTTATAAATACTTAGGCGCGACCACCGGCGCCGTCAAGCGACTCGACGGCTTAAGCACTCATCGAGGTTGAAACCAACATGCCCGAGGTCATTTTTACCGGACCTGGAGGCCGCATCGAGGGCCGTTATCACCCGGCGCGGCAGAAAAATGCACCGATCGGCATCGTGCTGCATCCGCATCCGCAATTCGGCGGCACGATGAATCATCAGATCGTCTACCAGCTCTACTACGCCTTCGTGCACCGGAATTTTTCCGCGCTACGCTTTAACTTTCGCGGCGTCGGGAGGAGCCAAGGCGGCTTCGATCACGGCATCGGCGAATTGTCGGATGCGGCCGCGGCACTCGATTGGGCGCAGTCGTACAATCCCGAAGCGCGCAGCTGCTGGATTGCCGGCTTCTCGTTCGGTGCCTGGATCGGCATGCAGCTTTTGATGCGCCGGCCGGAAATCGAAGGCTTCATCTCCATCGCGCCGCCGGCAAACCTTTACGATTTCTCGTTCCTTGCCCCCTGCCCTTCCTCGGGTCTGATCATTCACGGTGACAAGGATGCGGTCGTGCCGCATCGCGACGTGACCAATCTCGTGGAAAAGCTCAAGACGCAGAAGGGCATCGTCATCGAGCAAAAGGTCGTTTCCGGCGCCAATCATTTCTTCGACGGCAAGATCGAGCCGCTGATGAGCGCGGTGAGCGCCTATTTGGACAAGCGGCTGGGCAGCAAGGCCGGTCGGGCTAATACCGCGGCTTGAGGATCTTATTCGGCATCGCTGCGCGCCGCTGATGGCCCAGGAGTTGAACACTGTCCCGGCGAGGGTGCAACGAGCCGCCTATAACGGCAGTGCGCTCAGGATATTGTCAGTTTCCAACTGGGCGCCTTTGCTGTGCCAGCTCACCATGTCCTTGGTGGCCTCGTAGAAATACCAAACGTTGAAATCATTCGGCAGGTCTTGGTTGTTGGCAAGCCAGGTATGGCATCCCTTTGGCCCACCGCAAGGTGGCAGCTCGACAAAGAGATGTTTAGGAAGCGACGCATTGAGCTCCTGACATTTCCCTTGCGCGATCTGAATGACAACACGCTCGGCATGATTGGCAGGATCAAACAGCGCACTGTCGGGATTCATCGCATCTTGATCGAGTTTGAACGCTTGGCTCTGGCCATAAACGAATTCCGTGTCGGTAATCTTCATCACGGCGCAGCACGAACCGTTGCCCACGCCCGCCTTTGCCCCGCGAAATTCCATGAAATGATTGATGAGCGATTGGATCATTTCGCGCAGCATGGGCCGCAACTCTTTCGGGGCATTTTTTACGTTGTCGATTTTACACACGATAATTCCTCCCGATCCTGCGCCGGCGTTGCACCCTTGCTTTCCGTGCCGGGGCTGATTCCGAGCCCGCGGTGCTGAGCCTTATACAACTTCAGAACGTTATAAGTGAATAATACAACTATAAATAGCATAAAGCTACGAGTGGAAAGCCGCGCCCGCCAGCGCGTTAGAACCGATCCCCGAACCGGACGATCGTCGCTAAAATGCCGTTGTTTCAGATGCTTAGGAGAACTTCCTGACCGCCAATACGGCATTGAGTCCGCCAAAGGCGAATGAGTTTGATAAAGCCGCATCGATCGGCAGCGCGCGCGCCTGATTGGGTACGTAATCGAGATCGCAGGCCGGGTCAGGTTCGAGATAGCCGATAGTCGGCGGCACCATGCCTTCGCGCACCGCCTCCAAAGTTGCGATCAATTCGAGCGCGCCGGCGGCGCCGAGCGCATGGCCGACCATTGATTTGGTCGACGAGATCGCGAGCTGTTTGGCATGCGCGCCGAACGCCTCGTGCAGCGCCTTGGTCTCGGTTTCGTCGTTGGCGGCGGTGCCGGTGCCGTGGGCGTTGACGTATTGAATGTCGGCCGGCGCCAAGCGTGCGTCATCGAGCGCGCCTTGCATCGCGCGAACCATGCCACCCTGGTCGGGCGCGGTGAGATCGGCGGCATCGGCGCTCATGCCGAAGCCGACGATCTCGCCGAGAATCTCGGCGCCGCGCGCCTGCGCGCGCTGCAACGGCTCGAGCACCATCATGGCGGCGCCCTCGCCAAGGATGAGGCCCATTCGGTCTTTCGAGAACGGTCGGCAGACATCCGGCGACATCACCCGCATAGCTTCCCAGCCGCGCACCGTGCCGAAGGTGATGCAGGCCTCGGCGCCGCCGGTGACCGCGCAGTCGATTTGCCCCGAGCGCACCATGTGGAAGGAAAGGCCGATCGCGTGCGTCGCCGAGGCGCAGGCGCTTGCCACCGCGAACGCCGGCCCGCGCAAGCCGCAGGCCATCGACACTTGGCTCGCCGGCGCGTTGACCATCAGTTTCGGAATGGTCAGCGGAAAAACGCGCGTGCGTTTCTCCACATAAATGCGGCGAAAGCTGTCGTCGTGGGTGGTCTGGCCGCCGACACCGGTGCCGAT
>JASHRW010000339.1 GCA_030037065.1 Xanthobacteraceae bacterium | reverse complement strand
CGGGAGGAAACGATGGATTTGAAGCTCAACGGCCGCACGGCGCTTATTACCGGCTCCTCGAAGGGTATCGGGCTCGCAGTAGCGCAATGGTTCGCGCGCGAGGGCGTCCATGTCCGTCTGGTGGCGCGTTCCGCCGACGCGCTGAAAAAGGAAGCCGCCGCGATCGGCGCCGCATCCGGAGTGAGGGCACAGACCCTGGCCGCAGACCTGGCCGATGCCGCGGCGCGCGAGCGCGTGTACAAGACTTTTCCCGACGTCGACATTCTGGTCAACAACGCCGGCGCCATTCCGGGTGGCAATATCCACGACGTCGACGAGCCGGCTTGGCGCGAAGGCTTCGATTTGAAGGTGTTCGGCTATGTCGGCCTGACCCGGCATTATCTGAAAGAAATGGAAAGGCGCCGCCGCGGCGTGATCGTCAATATCATCGGGCTGGGCGGCGAGCGGCTGGACTCCGGCTATATCGCCGGCGCCATGGGCAATGCCGGGCTGATGGCGTTCACGCGCGCCATCGGCGCCAACAGCCTCGATTTTGGGGTGCGCGTCATTGGCATAAACCCGGGGCCGGTCTTGACCGATCGTGTGGAAATGCTCGGCCGCAAGCGCGCGGCCAAGCTGTATGGCGACGAAAGCAGGTGGAAGGAAAGCTTTGCCAAAATGCCGCACGGCCGCCCGGCAACGCCTGACGAGATCGCCGCGACGGTCGTGTTTCTTGCGTCCGATCTGTCTTCTTATACGAGCGGTACCATCGTCACCATAGACGGCGGGCTCGCCCATCGCGGCGGCATCCCGTAATCCCAATAATGGAAGGGCCCGCCCCTACGATTGTTGATAATGTCTATCCCCGTCCGCCGAGGACGGCACGGGTGGCGCGGTCGGGACCGAAATCGTCGACGCTGTCGATGGCAAGGAGATCGGCTAGCCGCGTGCGGGCGCGGTTGACCCGGCTCTTGATGGTGCCTACGGCGCAGCCGCAGATGGCGGCGGCATCATCGTAGGAAAAGCCGGAAGCGCCCACCAGGATCAGCGCCTCGCGCTGATCAGATGGCAGCTTGGCCAAGGCCGCCCGGAATTCCTCGAATTCCACCCGGCCGGTCTGCTCCGGGTGCGATTTGAGCGTCTCGGCATAGCGGCCGTCGGCATCCTCCACTTCCCGGCGCCGCTTGCGGTATTCGGAGCGGAAGAGATTGCGCAGGATGGTGAACAGCCATGCCGGCATGTTGGTGCCGGGTTGGAAGGAGTCGATATGAGAAAGCGCGCGTAGCAACGTTTCCTGCACCAGATCGTCGGCGCGGTCGATGTTGCCGCACAACGATATGGCAAATGCGCGCAGGCTAGGAACCGTGGCGAGCACTTGGTCGCGTATCGCAGGATCAAGTTTCATGCGGACGATGCCTTGTGCAACGATGGCTCTTATTCACTCTCGCTCCCGATCCGGCGACTAGGCTTCTTCGCTCTCTTCGCCGATCCGGCGAACCAGGTCTTTAAAGTGCTCCGGTACCCCCTCATTGATATAGGTATTGTACATGCCCCGGAGGAGTTCTCCGATCCGGTGCTGGGCCTCGCGGCCGAGGCGGATCTCTTTGTGTGGACGCTTGGCCATGGAATTCTGCGGCTCAGACCTGTCGGAATCCGGCTCGACAGCCTGGAGATTTGACTTACGGTTCTTCATCGCGTCACTTTGATCCCCCATTTCCCCGCTTGAATTTGCCAACCTAGTCCATCCCTTGCGGTGCACCAACCAAACGGCGATCCCGGTCACACGCGGTAACGCAGCTTCCTGCCGCATAGTTCCGCCGCAAGGGAGTGTTTTTTCGGAACTTTCTTTGCCGTCCGACGTTTTCGCACGTAAATTCGGGACCATGGAAGGGGAGGGTACCTTGTCGACCTCGCAAGCCGTACTCCAGCAGCTGCCATTCCTGCGCCGGTACGCCCGTGCCCTCTCGGGCAGCCAAGCCTCGGGCGATGCCTATGTCGCCGCCACCCTGGAATCGCTGATCGCCAGCCCGCAAGTTCTCGACAGCGGGTCGAGTTCGCGGGTGGCGCTTTATCGGCTATTCACTAAAATCTGGAATTCGGTCTCGGTGAACGGCAAGCCCGATCCGGGCGGCATGGTCCTTCCCCCGGAGCAGCATTTAACGCAGATCACCCCGCGTCCCCGCCAAGCCTTTCTTCTCGTTGCGCTCGAAGGCTTTTCCGAGGAGGATGCCGCTGAAGTGCTCGACTGCGACTTGGCGACGCTGCGCGGTCTGGTCGAGGAATCCGGCCGCGAACTTGCGGCCGAGATCGCTACCGACGTCCTCATTATCGAGGACGAAACCTTCATCGCCATGGACATTGAGGCGCTGGTCGAGAGCCTCGGTCACAACGTCATCGGCGTCGCGCGCACGCATGCCGAAGCGCTCGCGCTGGCGAAGACCAAGCGGCCGGGTTTGATCCTCGCCGACATTCAGCTTGCCGACGGCAGCTCCGGGCTTGACGCAGTCAATGAACTGCTTGTCTCGTTGGAGGTGCCGGTCATCTTCATTACCGCCTTCCCCGAGCGTTTCCTCACTGGACAGCGGCCCGAGCCGGCGTTCCTCATCGCCAAGCCGTTCCAGCTTGCCGTAGTGTCGGCGGTCGTGAGCCAAGCGCTGTTTTTCGGCCGTAAAGCGCGCCAGCGCGAGCGGCAGCCGAGCCAACGGCAAGCGTCCTTGTAGTCCTGGCGCGGGCCGCCGCTACGCTTTTATTGCGACATTTTCGCCTTCGCGCTCCGTGCTTCGGGTCAACAAAAAGTAAGGGCGCAGCCGATCGGCATACCGGCTGCGCCCAACGCGGCCGGCCAAGCACGGGGGGAGGGGGAAAGGATGGCCGGTCCGCCCTATCAAAGCGCAACGCCGATATTTGTTCCTTTTTGGATTCTGCCTTCAGTTTCGCGGTAGCGCGATCGAGATCGTCGCGCTCACGCATAACAACCGCCATCACGAGTAAGTGAGCAACGGAACCTCCCGGAACGCCGCCCCGACTAAATCGTTAGGCCGCCGGTGTCGTTCAGCTCGGGGGCCTTTGGCATGCGCGCAACGAGTTCCCACCGTTGCGGATTTCGGAGTTGTTCCGATGGTCAGGCTTCTTTGTCTTCGCATCGCGGGCGCGATCGCGCTGTGCTCGCTCGGCTTTCTGCTTGTCAGCTTCGATCCATTCCTGAGCGCGGCTCCGATCGGAGTTGGCTCAAGTGACCACACACCGGCGGTTTCGGTAAACCGCTTCCGTAAGGGCGATCGGCTTCCTCTGCATCATTCGGGCGCGGTTTGGCGCGATCTTCGGGTACCGGACGGTTTGCAAAGCCAGCGAAAAGTGCCGTTCGGGTGCGATCCCGCTTTCAGCCCGGTGGCCTCTCCGTCAATGTCGAAAGTGTACGGACGCTGCATGGCATGATTTAGCGGACGGAACCGTGGATGCGCCGGCTCAGCGAGAATGGAGCTTTGAACCTTTTCGTCGGCCGCTGCGACTAAATCGTTGGTTGGGGTGTAGAGCGCAACGTCGCGCACGCTTTCGCACCAAGATTGCCGCGCTTTTGACTAAAGTCATGAGAGACGCCGGCATGGAACTTTTCCAACACCTGCGCGATTGATGGACAGCATTCTGAAGCACGGTGGAATGTGCCATGTCAGCGAGCACGTCACGGCGCCTTTACGGCGCGTTGCTATTTATAGGCCTTCTCACTCTCGCCAGCGCTCCGGCCAGTGCGCAATCGCTTGCCTATAGCCAGAGCGATCCGAATGCGCCGGTTTATAAGTTCACGCCGGATGCGGACGAACAACCTTCGTCGGCGCTGCAGCGTCAAGTAGTCCCCTATGCGACCAATGAGCCGGCCGGCACCATCATCGTCGACCCCGCGCATACTTTCCTTTATCTGACGCTCGGTGACGGCAAGGCATTGCGCTACGGCATCGGCGTCGGCCGCGAGGGCTTCGAATGGTCGGGCACCGAAAGGATCGTGCGCAAGGCTGAATGGCCGGACTGGATCCCGCCGGCGGCGATGGTCGCCCGGCAGCCTTACCTGCCGCGCTGGATCGGCGGCGGTCCCGGCAACCCGCTCGGCGCGCGTGCGCTCTATCTCGGCAATACCGATTACCGCATCCACGGCACCAACGATCCGACCTCGATCGGCAAGCACATGTCGAGCGGCTGCATTCGCCTGCTCAACGCCGACATCACCGACCTCTACAATCGCGTCGACGTCGGAACCAAGGTGGTTGTGCTGCCGGACACGGATTCCCGGGCGATCAGCGCTATGCAGACCGATGTTAACCTGCCGCCGCAGGCGCCGGCGCCGCATGCCGCCAACCCGCTGCTGTCGCGCACTGCATCGCGAAGTAGCCGTCGGCTGATCGGTATCTACTGACATCATCGCGGCGGGCGCGGGCCACCTTGCTTGCGCCTGCGCCGATCCATCTTTGTTGCCAGGGCTTTGATTTTCCAAGCCAAGCGAAACCGCCGCGGCCCTGGACCGTTTTCATCCTGACGGTACGGCGATGTGCCGTGGGCGCGTCGATAGAAGTCTCAAAGAATGAATGCGTGTGACCGAGACAAGTCCACAACGGCTGAACCGGACGATCGCCACACCGACGAAGCCGCCAGAGAGTTCTTCCCGAATTTCGTCACTCTCCGTGCGGCGCTCGAAGCTGCACAGATCGGCATTTGGTGCTGGGATATCGCCGCTGGCAAGCTGACCTGGTCGAGCAATCTCGAAGCCATTCATCGTCTGCCTCCCGGCAGCTTCGACGGTACCTATTCAAGTTTCGAACGCGATATTCACCGCGACGATTGGCCTCATGTGACAGCTTCTTTGCAGGAAGCGCTACGCACGCATGGCTCGTATCTGGCGCGTTACCGGCTATCTGGACATGCGAGTAACGAGGAACGTTGGCTGGAAGCGAGGGGAGCGGTCGCGGTAAAGGACGGGGTCCCCGAGCGCATGTTCGGGCTGTGCCGTGATGTCACCGAGCGGGTCAACCTCGAGGCCGAGCTGCGCAGCCGCATCAGGCAGCAGGAAGCGCTGGCGCAGCTCGGCGAGCGCGCGTTGACCGAGCCCAATCTGGAGCGGTTGCTCGGTGACGCGGCCAGTGCCGTCGCGGTGACGTTGTCGGTCGACTTTGTCAAAATCCTGGAGCTTCTTCCCGGCAATGCCGACTTCTTGTTGCGCGCCGGCTTTGGCTGGCAGAGCGATTTGATCGGCTCCGTAATCACCTCGACCAACCCTGGAAGCTATGCACGGTTTACGCTCGATTCCCGTCTGCCGGCTATCACCGAAGATTTCGACGCCGAGACGCGGTTCGCGGTCGATCCATATTTGCGCGATCACGGCTGCATCAGCGGCATGAATGCGACCATCGCCGGACCTGACGACCGATCGTACGGAATTCTCGGCGTCTGCACCAAAACGCGACGGCATTTCGCCACGCAGGAGATCGCCTTCCTTGTTGCCGTTGCCAATCTGCTCGCTGGTGCGATCGCCCGCCGCCAGCTCGAGCAGCGCCATGAATTAATGATCCGCGAGATGCGTCATCGCTCTGGGAATTTGTATTCGCAGCTCTTGGCGTTGTTCTCTCAGACGGCGCGAAATTCGAAAAACGTTGCCGATCTTTCGGGCAAGTACCAGGCGCGCGTGCTCGCGCTTGCCAATGCGCAGCGGCTCATCACCGAGGGCGGCGGAAAGTCGATACCGATCATGGATCTGCTTTACGTTCTGCTTGGCCCCTATCTCGATCGCATATCGTTCAACGGCCCGAACGTGGAGCTCGAGGCCGACCCTGTGTTCAATCTCAGCGCCGCGTTGCACGAGCTTGCCGACAATGCGGTCAAGCATGGCAGCCTTTCTCGCCCCAAAGGCCGTCTCGACCTGAGCTGGTCGGCAAGCCGCATGCAGCGCGGCATGACGTTGGCGTTCGACTGGGAGGAAAAGAACGGTCCGGCGACGCGCCGGCCAAGGCGTCTCGGCTTCGGCTCGCGCCTGATCGCGCTCGTCATCGAGCGGCAATTGAACGGCGAGGTGACGCGCTCATTCACCCGCAAGGGGCTTTCCGTGCATATGCTCGTTCCGCTCACGCACGAACGCTGGCCTACTGCCGCGGCGAGCGGCGGCGGCTGATTAGTAAGCGTAAGCGCTCTGCGTAACGCTACGCCGTCCTTTCAAGGGTGCACGTCTTCGGTAAACCGGCACCGCGATGCATTCCGGCATCGTCAGCAGCTTGCCGACATCGTCGTTGGACAAATCAGAGTCATGTCGGTTTGCCCAGAGGCTGGATCAGGGTCCAGTATCACAATCGGCGCAGGCCGAATGGGTAGTCGGCTTGCCGCGCAGCGCCGCATTGGACACATGCGCCCTGCTGACTTGCCTTGACCGTTTAAGTCGAGGACTATTTGGCCCGATTATCTGGAGCCGAAGCGATGCGCCTGGGCATCTGGACGCCGCTGCCGCATACCATCAAATTGGAGCCAGCGATCCAGGATGGGATTCGCCAAGTCGGCATGCGCGGCGACCACAGCGCCGACAAGTCGTTCCAATTTGCTCTCGATGTCGTATCGAAGGGCGAGGCGTACGGCTTCGATATCACGCTCATTGCCGAGCGGCTGCTTGGTCCCGACCTCGAAGCCTGGATGCTCACGGCGGCGCTCGCCGCCCGTACTCGGACGATTCAGGTCATGCCCGCGGTCTATCCGGGCATGATCACGCCGCAGCTCGCGGCGAAGATGGGCGCGACTCTCGACCGGATCACCGGCGGCCGTTTTGCCATCAATGTGGTCAATGGCTGGTTCCAGAACGAATTCGAGCTGTTCAGCAATGGTGCCTGGATTGGCTCTTCCGACGCCCGCTACCAGCGCATGGCCGAATTCGTCCGGGTGCTGAAAGGGCTTTGGAGTGAGGAGCACTTCACATTTCAGGGCGAATTCTTCCAGACCGATAACGCCAACTTGCCGCTGAAGCCGGTGCGCATCCCGCACCCTCCGATTTACTCCGCGAGCCGCACCGATTCCGGCAAGGATGTCATCGCCGAGCACTGCGATCTGTGGTTCGTGAATTATCAGGCAGACTATCGGCGGTATGAGGAAAGCCTTGCGGTTATCAGGACGGATATCGCCGATCTTGCGGAACGCGCCAGGCAGTTCGGCCGCAAGTTGGCATTCGGCATGAGCGCGCATATCAGCTGCGCCGATACGATGGCCGAGGCACAGGCGCGGGCCGACGAGCTTGAGGCCCACGGCCGGCGCGACCGGGTTTCATCAACGGCGGCGCGCGGTCTTGGCGCCTGCCTCGTCGGGACGCCGGACCTGATAGCCAGGCGCATGCGGCAGTACGAAGAGATAGGCGTGGAATTGTTTCTGCTGAATTTCCACCCGATGCTGGCCGGCCTCGACACCTTCGCCAAACGCGTCATGCCGCTGTTGCCGCCAATCGGCGCCGAGCCTCGGCTGGCCATGCGCGCGTGATAGCCCGGCAAAATGGAGTAAATCGCTGTGCAAGCCCCCGGACCGTTTCCGTTCTTCCCGTATCAGGCGATCATTGACCGCCCGCCGGTCCGTTGGCCCAACGGCGCGCGCGTCGCCCTCTGGGTGATCCCCAACATCGAGCATTTCCACGTCGAAATCGGCAACCCTGCGCCCGATATCCGCAACCACTCGCGCCGCGATTACGGCAACCGCGTCGGCGTTTGGCGGATCATGGAGGTGCTGCAAAAGCACGACGTGCGCGGCACGGTGGCGCTAAACGCCGAGGTCGGCCGCTATTATCCGCGCCTCGTGGAGGAAGCGACGCGGCTCAAATGGGAACTCATGGGTCACGGACTCACCAATTCCGTGCTGCTCAGCGGTCTCGATAAGGAGAAGGAGGCCGGCGTCATTGCCGAGACCCGTGAAGTTATCGAGCAATGGGGTCAGAAAATGCGCGGCTGGCTTGGACCGGGGCTAGCCGAGACTTGGAACACGCTCGATCTCTTGCGCGAGCATGGCGTCGAATACGTGTGCGACTGGGTGAACGACGATCTACCCTATCGCATGAACAACGGGCTTTATTCGATTCCCTATTCGATCGAACTCAACGACATGCCGCTGTTCAACATGCCGAGCATCAGCATCGACGAATTTTATCGTCGCATTTGCGAGACATTCGACGTGCTCTACGAAGAAGGCGCGCAGAACGGCCGCGTCATGGCGATTGCGCTGCATCCGTTTTTGATCGGTGCGGCGCACCGCATCCGCACGCTCGACCGGGCGCTGTCGTATATCGCCGCGCACGGAGCCGTCTGGTTCGCCACCGGATCGGAGATCATCGAGACGTACCGCAAGCAGGACAACGCGCGGTGAGCGCCGGCCTTGTGCCGCCGGGCGGAGGTCAATCGTCCCTGGAATCGTGCGCCTTTTGAATGCGTTCGCAATAGGTCGGGACTTTGAGTCCGAACAACTCCCAGCGTGTCAAATAGGACATCAGGAACGGGTGGCAGCCGTGCTCGTACAGCCATGCCACGTCGCCGGCAAGGAGCGCCCGGCGTTCATCCGGGCTGAGGTCGCGCCCGGCGATTGTGCCTGCCGGATCGCGTCTGACCGCTTCGCGAAAGGCAAGATCGTGCAGCGCATCACGGCAGATTTTGTTGACGGTGTAGACACTCATGGCTTTGCCCGCCGGGCTCAGTTCCACCGCCAGGCTGCAAAAGCCTGGCCGTGGTCGTTCTGCGGCAGAATGCTTACCGGCTTGCGCGCGCCGATCACGCCAAGGAGCGCGATCCAGTTGAGCAGTTCGCCCCCAATATTGCCGGCGCGCAGCATCCGGTCCGTAGTCGCCTCGGCAACAAGCTCGTCAATGCGCACGAGGGTCAGCAGGTCTTGGACGTGTTGCGACCATTGCGGATCGGGCGTGCAGGCAGCGCGGTTGCCCAGCGGAATTTTCGGACCGCCGATCTCGAGCGAAAAGCTGCCGCTGCCGATTACGGCGACGCGCAACGCCTGCGGCCACTCGGCGATCGCCGCGCGTATCGCCCGGCCGAGCGCGAGGCAGCGGGCCGCAGACGGCAGCGGCGGCGCCAGACAATTGATGAAGATCGGCAGCACGGGAATTCTCATGTCCGGCATCAGGAAGTGCAGTGGCACCATGACGGCGTGGTCGACCTCGAAGTCCTGCACCAGTGAAATGTCGAAGCCGTGCGCAATCGCCGCCGCGCGGATATGAGCCGCCAGATCGGCTGGTACCGCCACCTTATAACGGGGCATCGGCGTCTGATCGTTGGGGCCGGCGGTTGCCTCGGCAATGCCGATTGCGAAGGTCGGAAAATTATCGAGGAAGAAGGTGTTGAAGTGATCATCGGTGAAGATGAGCAGCACGTCTGGCGCGACGGCCTCAAGATGCTTGGCCATCTCGGCATAGAAACGCGCCGTTTCACCCTGTGGACCTTCGCGCGCGGCGAGCGCCGGCGCGCCGGGGTTGTGTGGCATGCCGAACCCGGCAACGATCTCGGCCATCTGCTTTGTCCTATACCCCAAGCTTGCTCCAGCCAGACGTCGAAGCATTCTCAGCTCGCTGGATGCTGAAAATATCCGATGAGCGAAGCTGAGAAAACTGGGGCCGATTGCGCAGCAGTATGCGATATTATTCCTAAAATGGGCACTTGCGAACGCGCACATTTGCCCGCACCGCGAAAGCCGGCACGGCCTTCGCGAGCATTACCAAACGCCCGCACGCAACGCCAGCCGATGCCCTATGGCATCAGCCGGCGCTGTGCGTAGAAACTATCGGTGACGGGTAAAGGTCAGGAACGAGAATCGAGCGAAAGCCCGATGCTGAACGCCTTCTGCCGAGTGGCGCCTTCGGTTCTTTTCAATTTCTTGGCAATTCTCGACGCCGGGGTTTTCCTCTTCGCCATGCTTTTCAGGTCACGAACTTCGCCTGACGTCCATGCGCGACGCTTCTTTGTCCTCTTAGCCATAGAACCTCCCTTTCAAATGAAGGCAGTTTGTATCCCTTACGGGAGCGGAAGAAAAGCCGAAACGCGGGAGAATGAACATATTTGTTGCAGCCGAACATCCTTGAATCTGACGCTGATGCGATCTTGTTAGGTTCTCCTTAACAAGATATGAGGGCCGAAGCAAATACATCTTGCGTATTTTTTCCACGACAGTTTTGTCGCAGTTCGGGTCCCGAGGCGGCACCGGCATGTCGATCAGATAAGGATCACCCGCCCCAAAATCGCCGCCGCGGCGCCAGCGTTACGCATTGCAGCAAGACGTGTTCGATAAACGGCCGCGTTAGGAGCAATCCGGGCGGAGCAATTGGATTGGACTTGCGTCGAACAAAATGTTGAGGCCTCTTTTACTCTATCCAACCCCGTGCGACACTATTTCGTCTTATTGATCGGCTGCTTGCCGGCCGCAGGACTGGTCGGCACACTTCGGATTTGGGGTTTTTGATGGGAATTTCCGCTCGCGTCTGGTTGGGTCTAATCGTCGCGCTGGTGTTGATGCTGGGCTTGCGCGCCGTCCATGCCGAGGAGCGTTTTGCGCTGGTGATCGGCAACAGCGACTACAAAGGCGCTCAGCTCGCCACGCCGGCGAACGATGCCGGTCTCGTCGCCGACGCGCTCACCGCCGCCGGTTTCACCGTCACCGGAGCGGCGAATCTCGACCAGGCCACCTTGCGGGAAACTCTGCACGACTTTATCGATCAGGTTTCCGCGGCCGGGCCGGATACAGTCGCGCTGGTCTATCTCTCCGGCATCGGGGTTCAGTTCAACGGCGACAATTATTTCGTGCCGGTGGATGCCGACATTCAGCGCGATGTCGACGTGCCGCTGCAGGCCGTCCGCGTCGCGGATTTCATGCAGCCACTCGCCGCGCTGTCGGCCCGCGCCAAGATCGTCATTCTCGACGCT
Organism: Xanthobacteraceae bacterium; assembly: GCA_030037065.1. Taxonomy (GTDB): domain Bacteria; phylum Pseudomonadota; class Alphaproteobacteria; order Rhizobiales; family Xanthobacteraceae; genus BOG-931. Next base: position 29,193 of record JASHRW010000339.1, on the reverse strand, counting down.
GCGCGGCAAAATCCATTCGCGCGCGGCGGCGAGCCACTGGCCAGCGGACTTGCGTTGGTCGATCCGGTGCCCGGCATGGCGATCGCTTTTAACGCGGCGCCGGGAACGGTGGGTCCGAACGAGCCTGGACCTTACGGATCGTACGCGACGGCCTTGACCGAAATGATCGCGGCCGGCGAGCTATCGCTCGACGACATTTTCGCGCGCGTTCGCTTGCGCGTGAGCGAGCTGACGCAGGGTGCCGAAATTCCCTGGTACGTCTCGGGGATCAACGGACCGTTTTTCATGACCGAACGCGAGGCCGGGGCACCTCCGCCGCCCGAGGCGACGTCGTTCGCCGACATCCGTAAAAGACCGCTGCGCGATTTCACCAACGTTGCCGATGCCTATGCGGCGGTGCTGGAGCTCGACACTATCGAGGCCTACCAGCAGTTCCTCGCGCTCTTTCCAAATAGTCCGTATTCCGCTCGCGTCGCAGCAATGCTCGCCGTGCGCCGCGAGGAAATCATCTGGCGCCGATGCGTCGCCGCCGATACGCCGCCGGCTTATTGGTCGTATCTGCGCCGCTATCCGCACGGGCCGCACGCGTGGGATGCGCGCCGCCGCCTGGCCATTCTGCGTGCGGCGCTCGAGCCGCCGACCAATTTTGTCATCTTCAATTTCGGCGTGCCGCCGCCACCGCCCAACGAACTGGAGTATGTCGATCAGCCGATTCTGATTTTTGCCGGGCCCAGTTGGGCGCCGCCTCCGCCGCCGCCCCGGCTCTTCCTGCCGCCGCGCCCGCATGAATTCGCGGCGCTGCCGCCGCCGCCGCGCCCGCACGAGCGCTTCGCCCTGCCACAACCCGCGCCGAGGATTATTCCGGCCTTCGTCAGGCCGCCGTCCGGTGTGCGCCCGCCCCCGCCCCCGGGCGCGCGGCCGCCGGCGGGCGGATCGGGTACGCAGCAAAAGATTCCGGTTTCGCTGCCGAAGGCGGTGGAGCACCCAGGTGCCCACGGCCCGAGCGGAGGTGGCCCCGAGTTTCACCGACCACCGGCAAGCGGAGGCCCGATTGTTTCGCCACCGCATCCCGGACCCCCGCCGCCGGTAACTGCTACGGTGAAGCCGTCACCGCCACCGCATCCGCCTGGTCAGAAACCGGCCGAACTGAAACCGCCACCGCCACCGCCGCATCCGCCAGCCCAAAAGCCGGCGATGTTGAAACCGGCGCCGCCGCCTCCTCACCCGGCACCCCATCCGGCCATAACAAAGCCGGCGCCGCCACCGCCTCATCCAGCGCCGCATCCTGCCGTGGCGAAGCCGCCGCCAAAGCCACCGGCAAAACCAACGTGTCCTGCCGGTAAACATCAGACGCCGCAGGGCTGCAAATAGCCAGCAGATATGATGCCCGCCAAACGACGGCGATCGCAGCGATCGCCGGCCGCTTTTCACGCGGCGTTCCCGCCCGTATGCACTAACGATTGCGCAAGGTCCGCGAACTAAGGTCAGCGGCAGGAGCGCATGTGATGCAGATGGTTTTTCTAAGTTGCTTGTTCGGAGTCGGCTGCGCCATGGGCCTTTGGGCCGCCCTCTCGGCGCGCGCCACCATCGACGAAATCGTGCGCCGCGGCGGCAGGCCATTCCCGCCCGGCGAGCCGTAACTGCATTCGACCCGCATGCGCGTCGCCGTCACCTGCGTCTTGGGCGTTGTCGCCGTGGCGGCCGCCACACAAACCGCCGCCGCGCGAACTACGGTGCTTTCCTGCCATGGAGCGCAAAAGCCAAAGCTCGTTGCCGAACTGCTATTCGGCCGCGACATCGGCAAACGTGTCGGGGTAAGCGAAGCCGCTTGGAGCCACTTCGTCGCGCGCGAAATCACGCCACGTTTCCCCGACGGGCTGACCATTGTCGATGCGACCGGGCAGTGGCGCGATCGCGTGAGCGGGAGGATCGTGCGCGAGCCGAGCAAGCTCGTCATGATCGTGCTGGCCAGCAATACCGACGACCAGGCGCGCCTTGAAGCCGTCGTCAGCGCCTACAAGCATCGTTTCCACCAGCAGTCGGTCGGCGTCGTTGTGCAGTCCGCTTGTGCTTCGTTTTAGGCGAGGCCAATGACAAGGGCTTGCGGCCCGCGCATGTCGTCCCTAGCTTGAAGCCAGAGGAAACGACGGCATTTGGGAGCGGGCGCGGATGAATGCGAACGTCGATGAGCTTAAGCTGGTCGCCCTCGATCGCGACGATATCGAAATCATTTCGGCGCATGTGCAGGACGCCGTGGTCCGGGTGTCGGACATCTTCTGGCAACCGCAGGAGCACCGCTTCGTCATGGCACTTAACCGCTTCGACTGGATGAGCGCGACGGATGCCAAGCCGGAGCACCGAGCAGAGTACCGGCGCTGCCGCACCGCTCTGCGCTTTGAGCGCGTGATCAGCTGCAAGTGCCGCAATCTCGATCAATCGAACAAAGACGCCCGGCTCAACCTGCTTGCCGTCGAATTCGCTGAGCGCGACGCGCCGGCCGGTCTGGTGACGATGACATTCTCGGGCGGTGGCGTCATTCGCCTGGAAGTCGAATGCCTGGAGGCGGAGCTTGCGGATCTTGGCGAGGTTTATGTCGCCGACGGCTGCCCCAACCACTTCGCTGCACGATCGGCGACGGTCTAGGCCTCGATTTCGGCACCCTGGCGGGGACCTGAAATCCCCTCATCGATTTTCTCAGCCGGATCGGCGGCAGGGGCCTCCGGCGTCCGGCTGCAAACATTAGTATTTGTTATAGTTGGTCAGGGCTGATAGGCGTCAGCCGCATTCACCAGGACGACAGCATGCCGATCCGCCTCGACACGCGCTCCGGCGATTTTGCGCAAAAATTCCGGGGCTTTCTCGACACCAAGCGTGAGACCTCGGTCGATGTCGAAGCGGTGGTGCGTGCCATCGTCGTCGCCGTGGTCGCTCGTGGCGATCAGGCCGTCAAGGACTATACGAAAAAGTTCGACCGCCTGGATCTCGACCAGGTCGGGCTCAGGGTAACGCCGCAAGAGATCGCGGCGGCGATGCAAGCTTGCCCACGCGTGGCACTCTCCGCGCTTGAACTCGCCCGCGATCGTATCGAGGCTTTTCACCGCCGCCAGTTGCCGCAGGACGACCGCTTCACCGACGCGCTCGGCGTCGAGTTGGGCACGCGCTGGACGGCTATCGAGGCGGTCGGGCTTTACGTGCCCGGAGGCACCGCGGCCTACCCGTCATCGGTGCTGATGAACGCAATGCCTGCCAAGGTCGCCGGTGTGCCACGGATCGTCATGGTGGTGCCGGCGCCCGCCGGCGAACTCAATCCACTGGTACTGGCGGCGGCCAAGCTCGCCGGCGTGGATGAGATTTTCCGTATTGGTGGCGCGCAAGCGATTGCGGCGCTTGCCTATGGCACCGAGACCATCGCCCCGGTGGCCAAGATCGTCGGACCGGGCAATGCCTATGTGGCGGCGGCCAAGCGCTTCGTGTTCGGCAAGGTCGGCATCGACATGATTGCCGGGCCGTCCGAGGTGCTGATCATCGCCGATAACAATGGCAATCCCGACTGGATCGCTGCCGACCTTTTGGCTCAGGCCGAGCACGACAGCAGCGCGCAGGCGGTCCTGGTGACCGAAAGCGAATATCTCGCCACTGCGGTCGAGCGCGCGATCGAAGGTCAACTTGCCCAGCTTCCCCGCAAAGAGATCGCTGGTGCGTCGTGGCGAGATTTCGGCGCGGTCATTTTGGTCCGCGATCTTGATGAGGCGTTGCCGCTCATCGACGCCATCGCGCCCGAGCATCTGGAAATTGCCGCCGCGGGCGCCGAATCGCTGGCGGTGCGCATCCGCAATGCCGGCGCGATCTTCATCGGCGCATACACGCCTGAAGCGATCGGCGATTACGTCGCCGGCTCCAATCACGTGCTGCCGACCGCGCGCTCGGCACGTTTTTCCTCAGGGCTCGGCGTGCTCGATTTCATGAAGCGCACCTCAATCCTCAAATGCGGGCCGGAGCAGCTGCGCGCGCTCGGCGACGCGGCAATCGCGCTCGGCACGGCGGAAGGACTGGATGCGCATGCCCGTTCGGTCGCGATCCGGCTGAACAGATAGACTTTATCAGGGGAGCATGATCTTTTCGGAAAGCCGGTCCCCACTTTTCCGGATCATGCTCTGATGCCGCGCGCTCCCCGCAAAGAACAAACCGGGCGCCTCACGGCCATAACGCTTGACGAGGCGTCGATCGGGCGATCGGGCCGCGAAGTCGAGCATGAGCGTGCGGTCGCCATCTACGATCTGATCGCCGAGAACAAATTTCGCCCGCAGGGTCACGACGGCGGTCCGTATGCGCTGCAGCTCGGCATCTCGGGTAACCGCCTCGTTTTTGACATCCGCGAGAGCGTCGGCACACCAGTGGTCGCCCACATGCTGTCGCTGGCACCGTTCCGCCGCATCGTGAAGGACTATTTCACGGTCTGCGACAGCTATTACACGGCCATCCGCACGGCCACGCCGGACAGGATCGAAGCGCTCGATATGGGCCGGCGCGCGCTGCACGACGAGGGGTCCCGCGTCGTCATGGAGCGGCTCAAGCGCAAGGTCGATCTCGATTTCGACACCGCGCGGCGTCTGTTCACCCTGATCACGGTGCTGCATTGGAAGGGTTGAGTGGTCCCGTGCCCGCGCCTGGGACGCGGTCGCCGCCGTTGGCCGTGCTGTTCGCCTGCGGGCTCAATGCGGTGCGCTCGCCGATGGCTGCGGCCCTGTTCGGGCAAATTTTCGGACGCGCGGTCTATGTCGGTTCGGCCGGCGTGCGCAAGGGCGAACTCGATCCGTTCGCCGTCGCGGCAATGGCCGAAATCGGCATCGACATTTCGCGGCACAAGCCCATCACCCTGGAGGAGTTGGAGGACTGGGAGGGGCTCAATTTCGATCTGATCGTGACGCTCACGCCGCAGGCGCACCATCAGGCGCTCGAACTCACCCGCACCAGCGCGGTCGACGTGGAATACTGGCCGACAGCGGACCCGACCGGCGTCGAAGGCAGCCGCGAGCAGCGTCTCGATGCCTATCGCGAGCTGCGTGACCAGTTGTTGGCGCGTATTCGCGAGCGGTTTGTCAGGCCGAGCGTCGGCAACGAGTGAAGCTCGGTTTGCTCGGCCTCAAGACATCACTCCGCTTTGATGCCGGCTTCGCGAATGACTTTGGCCCATTTGGCTTGTTCGGCCTTGATGTAGGCCGAAAACTTGTCGGGCGGGCCGGCGATCGATTCGTACATCTGCGGGTCGAGGAAGCGGGCGCGAAAAGCCGGATCGGCGAAGATGTGCTGCACCTCGTCGTCGATCTTCATGACGATGTCGTGCGGCGTGCCGGCGGGAGCGAACAGGCCGAACCAGGTCCCAGCCTCGTAGCCAGGCAGGCCGGTCTCCGCGACGGTCGGGATAGCGGGAAGCTGCGGCAGGCGCTTCTCGCTGCCGATGCCGAGCAGTTTCACCTTGCCGGCTTTGACCGAGGGCAGCGCCAGACTGACGCTGACGATCATCAGATTGATGTGGTCGCCCATGAGATCGTTGAGCGCGGGCGCGGCGCCGCGGTAGTGCACGGCGACTAGGTTGATGCCGGCCATGCTGGCAAATAGCGCCATGTTCATGTGCGGCGCGGTGCCGACGCCGGCGGTGCCGTAGGTCAACGTTCCAGGTTTTGCTTTCGCCATCGCGATCACGTCGGCGGCAGTCGTCACCGGCAGCGCTTTGTCGGCGAGCAGCGCCTGATTGATGCGGACGAGCCCGGTGATCGGAGCAAAATCCTTCTCGGTATCGTAGGGCAGCTTGCCCTTGTAGAGCGTCGGATTGATGGTGAAGGCGCCGGCCTCGACCACCAGCAGCGTGTAGCCGTCGGGCGCGGCTTTGGCGACGGCTTCGGTGCCCAGGATATTGGCGGCTCCGCCGCGGTTTTCGATTACCACCGGCTGGCCCCAGGCCTTGCCAAGCTCCTGGCCGAGCGCGCGGCCGACGATATCGGTAACGCCGCCTGGAGCCGCCGCCACGATCATGGTGACCGGCCGATCCGGATAGGTCTGCGCGACGCTGGCGCCGCACAGGCATTGCAGCGCGACGAACGCGCCAAACCATCGTCCCATTGTGCATCCCTCACTGGAATCTTCTCGTGCCACGATAGCACGGCGCGGTGACAAAGGCTTAGGACCTGCATGGCAGGATGCCGCGCCTTTGGGAGGCATCCGTGTCGGCGTGGCAGGAGCAGAGGGCGCAGCGAAACCGCCAGTCGGTCGTCCGGTTGCGAAGGGCGCTGCCGGATATTTTTCCGTCGGCCGTGCTGTCCCGCGCGCTCAATCGTCCATTCGTTCCGCCGACACCGCGGCTCGCCATTGACTCTTACTGGCGCGCGCATCCGCTGCGCGCGGATCGCTTGGCGCGGGCGCTGGCAGCAAAGAGCGGCCCGCCCGCCGGCTGGACTTGGCGGCTCGGCGTCAGCCGCAATAGCGGCCTGCCGGCGACGTTCCGCTCGCCGCCGGCACCGTATCGCGAGTGCGCCTTTGCGGGCGGCGCCGGATTTTGCTGTGTGTGCGGACAGCCGGTCTACCGCTTTGGCTGGCATACCGATCTGTGGAACGCTGGTCTCAACAAAAACGCGACTTGGCATTGCGCTTGTGTAATCGCCTGGCAGTTCTGGAATGCGCCGAGCGGGGAGGCGCGGCTTTTGCGCCGACTGCAGGCGCGACGCCGTGCGCAAAGTGGCAGTCGGCTGTGGAAGAACGCCGAGGTCGACCATCGCGTGCCACTGTTCCGGGTCTGGACCGAACTGCGTGACACGTCGTGGCCGAAGCTGTTGGACTATTGGGGCTTGCCGAACCTGCAGGTCATCAACCGCGAGGTTCACGTTGCCAAGTGCGCCGACGAGGCACGCGAACGCAGTGCGGCGAGGGCAGTCAGCATGAGCGCGGTGTGAGCAACGCCAATGGCGAATGGTGAGTGGCAAATAGGGTCAGGTTGACTACCCCTTAACTCGCTATTCGCCACTCGCTATTCGCTTGAAGCAGACACGATGTCCTACAGTCTAATCTCGCCCAGATTGATGCTGGTACCAAGGCTTGCTTCCACTGTTTTTGAACGGCCGCCAAGAAAAATCTGTACCGTGTAGCGGCCGGAATTCTCGTCGAGTCGATCGAATTTGAAATCGCCGAAATTGTCGGTGGTTGTCACCGCGACCGAGGTGCCGTCTTTCAGGAGCTGCACGCTGGCGCCCTCGACGCAATCGATGACGCCATTCTTCTCCTCGGCGAGCGAGCCGCCGATGAAGCATTGGGTATAGCGGTAAAGGTTGCGATAATAGACGCGCGGCTTGGTGTTAAGCTCGGGCTTCATCACCTCAAGGCCTTCATCGCGCGCAATGCGCGCCATTTCCTCATCCTCGACCTTGATTGCGCGCATGGCGCCGGTCGGGCAGGATTGTTGGCCGCGCGTCTGCTGCCAGCCCTGATCGATCAGATGGGCATCGAAGGTCCACGCTTGCGGCAGCTGTAATTCATCGTTCCACCAGATATGGCCGTAGGGACAGGCTCCGACCAGCTGCTTCTGGCCTTTGGCTTTGACCGGATCGATCAGCACGATGCCGTCGTTGCGCTTCTTGATGGCGCCGGTCTTGTCGGCCTTCATGCAGGGAGCGTCATCGCAATGATTGCACATGGTGGGAACGTAGGCGATGTCGATCATCGGCACTTGCCCGCGCTCCTTCTGCAGGATGTCGATCCACTTGTGGCCGTGCTTGGGCATCGGCGCCGAGTAGCCGGGCCAGTCGTTACCGACATATTCGTCCATGGCGGCGAGCGTGCACAGATTGCAATTGGTGCACTCGGCCACGTCGATGATGAGGTTCCATTTTTGCATTTGGCATAGAAGCGAATGGCGATTAGCGAATGGCGAATAGGGATTGGCCGTATTCGCTGTCCGCAATCCTGCCTCCGCTTTCTCCCTATTCACTACTCGCCATTGTCATTTCGCCGGCACGAGCTGCGCTTCCTTCAGCGTGCGTTTGATCTTCTTGTCACGCTCCATCGCCGCGAATGCCGCTGAGATGTGTTCGATGCGGTGATCCCACAGCTCGATCTGGACGAGCGAGTTCGAGCCGGCGAGCGAATGGGTCGATTTGGTCTGCGTGCGCTCCGGGGTAAGCAGGTTGAGGCAGCCGCCGCGGTCGACCGATTTGCCGGGCTCGCCCATCGGGTCGTAAATCGCGGAGGATTCGTAACCATGGGCGACGCCGCGCGGCAGCCGCTGCGTCGGCAGTGCGGCACAGATCACCGCACCGCGGTCGTTAAAAACCTTGACCAGATCATGCTTGGCGATGCCCCGCTCGTTGGCGTCCTCGGCATTGAGCCGCACGATCCAATAATAGTAGCCGTCGACCTTGACGCGATGGTCCTCGATGTTGAGCAGAAACGAATCCTTGCCGTCGCCCTGGGTGTGGAAAGAATATTTGCAGTGAGGCGTCAGAAGCTGCAGCGGATAGTGCTCGAACAGCTCGCTCGAATGCGCGCCCTCCCATGACGGCTGATATTTGACGATCGGCGGCCGTTCGGGGTCGTTGAAGCGCTTGAGCGAATTGCACTCGAATTCGAGCTTGCCCGATTGCGTCTGCAGTCCGCGCAGATATTCCTCGGTGTAGTCCGACGGCAGCGGCTGCGCCTCCGGCACGTCCTTCTTACGGTTTTCGAAGAACCAGCGGAATGACACCGGGGCGCGCAGCTTTTCTTTCTCCGCCGGCACCACGTAGTAGCCGCGCTTGAGGAACTTCTTCCATGAGATGTGTTTGGGCAGGTCGGAGGCGAGGAATACGCGTTTGACCCAGTCGATCTCATTGACGCCTTCCGAGAAGTAATTGGCGAGCCCCAGCGGCTTGCACAGCTCATTGAAGATCCAGAAATCGGACTTGGATTCTCCTATCGGCTTGATCGCCGGCGCCTGGAACACAATAAGCCGATGGTTGAGCTGCTGTTGGCCGTGATGGCCGTAGCCGCCGAGCCCGGCCCATTCGGAGATGTCGGTGCGCTCGAAATTGGTGCAGGCCGGCAACAGAACATCGGCGAACTTTGCTTCGCCTTCGTTCCAGATCGACTGGTTGACGACGAATTCCAGGTTCGGCGACTGGTACATCTTCACCCAGCGGTTGGTGTTGTTCATCGTCGACAGGATCGAACCGCCGTATTTGTAGAGCATGTGTACCGGCGAATGGCCGGGGGCCGGATAGGCGAAGCGGGCGAACTGGTGTTCGATCGACTTGCCGACCCAGGGGTAGCCTTCGGCTTTGCCTTCGGTAATCGCTTCCGGCACGAAAATGCGCGGGATGCGCTGGCCGTTGGAGTTCATGGTCGGCAGCTGCGGCATGCGTTGGTACAGCTCGACCGGCATCGCGGTGTTTTCCAGATCGCCCGACATGCCGCCGTCGGCGTAGCCTGGGAAATAGAAATTGAAGTCGAGCGGCGTGCCCCATTGCAGGTTGCCCATGTTGATGCCGGGTTTGCCGAGCCCCTGCATGGCGATGAGGCAGACCATCACGCGCGCCCATTGCACGCCGGTCTGGTTGCGACAGGCGCCGCCGTGGCCGTTCCCCCAACCGCCGGGCGCCAGATAAACGCGCTTGCGCCCCCACTCGCGGGCGAGCGCGCGTACATCCTTGGCCGGGACGCCGGTTTCCTTCTCCTGCCACTCGGGAGTCTTTGGAACGCCGTCTTCCTCACCGAGCAAATAGGCTTTCCACTTATCGAAACCGACTGTGTGGGTCTTCACATAGTCTTTGTCGTAAAGATCTTCCTTGATCCACACGTAAGCGATCGCCATCGCCATGGCGACCGAGGTAGTCGGCTTCGGCGCAAACCACTTGCCGGGCAGGAATTGCGCGGTGGCGTTGTAGTACGGATCGACGTGCACGACTTTGATGCCGAGTTTCTGGTTTTTCAACCATTGCCGGCGCGTGGTGCCTTCCTGCGCGCCATAAGACCCCGAGGTCGATTCGGGATCGGCGGCCCACGACACGATCATGTCGCAGTTCTGCAAGCAGTCCTCGACGGTGCCGTAGGTTTCCGACTGGCCGACGCGGAGCGTGTGGCCCCAATGATGCACGGCGCCCCAGTACCAGCCCTCCCAGGAATCCGGATTGTGATGGATGCGCGTCATGCCCACCGCATTGGCGAAGCGGAACAACGCGGAGAGGTAATAGCCCACATTGCCCCAGGTATGATGCGAGCCGTGCGAGAACGTGATGGCGCCGGGGCCGTATTCGCGCTTCTGCCGTTTGATCTCGTCGGTGACCAGCTTGATCGCCTCGTCCCAGGAAATGCGGACGTAGCCTGACTTGCCACGGTTTTGCGGATTGCGGTCGCCGTTCGGATCGAAGTCGACGCGCTTCATCGGATAGAGCAGGCGGTCGGGCGAATAGACGATCGACTTGGTGTTCTGCCCGTGCGGCGCCAGCGTGGTCTTGCGCGGCGGCGTGAGTTTCTGGCCCTTGGCCTCGATGGTCCACGACGCGCCGTCTTCTTCGGTGAGATCGATCGGTGTCATGCGGATGATCTTGCCGTCGCGCACATAGACAAAGACCGGACCGCCGTTCGTCATGTTGCAATATCGCATGGTGCCGTCGCGCATTTTGGTACCGTATTTGAGGCCAGCCGACTGCGCCATCATCAGGGTCTGCGCAAACCAGTTGGTGAGCGCTTCCGGCCCATCCACGGTGAGAATGAAGTCCTTCTGCGCATTGATCTGATCGAGCCAATTGATCGGCGGCATCAAGAGCGCCGTGCCGATCGCGGCGTTCTTGAACATCAGCTTGATGTCCGGTTTTTTGTGCAATCCGGCGCCGGACCTGATCTTGCCGTTGTCGAAGGCGTACCAGCGGCCGATTTCCTCGTCGCGAGTCATGATCTGCGCCACGAGATTGTGCTCTTTCACGCGCGCCTTGAAATCCGGATTGCGCCTGGCGGCCATCTTCAGGAGTTGCGCAGCACCGAACAGGATGATCGGAAATTTGACCTGGGCGAGCGCCATGACACCCTCCTTGTTGGGCGCGCGAGCGCGCCGAGCCGCTTCGCGAGGGGCATATCCCCGATGGGCGCGAGCAGCGACGATGATCGATTTTGCAACAATTTCATCGTGATTGAAACTGCTTCCGCTCCGCTCCGCTTCGCCTCGACGCCGGGTCGGCGGTGTCCCCGAGCGCGCTTGGAACTCGGGTTGGACATGGACTCGCAGCAGAACCTAGCGTTTAATCTGGCGACGGATTCTGCGGAGAAAACGATGGCCAAGCTCAGACATATCGCCATTCAGGTCCCGGACCTCGAAAAGGCCGCGGCCTTTTACGAGGGCGTGTTCGGTCTGCAGCGCCTGAAAAAGGTCGAGGCGCCGATCGGCAATGCTATTTCGCTGACCGACGGGGTCATGAACCTCACGCTGCTGCAATTCCCGGAAGGCACCAAGGGCGGCAAAGGCGGCCCGGATTGGGCTGGATTGCATCACTTCGGCTTTATCGTCGACGACGAGAGCGCCACCGAAGCGGAAATAAAGAAACGCGGCGGTGAATTTTTCATGAAGCTGCCGCAATATCCGGGCGTCGATGCTGAAAAGAAGTTCAAGGACCCGAACGGCATCGTGTTCGACGTCACCGAACACGGCTGGGGGCCGACGGTTTAGGCGAACCGATCAATTCCGCAAACTGTTATGTAGCTTCGCCGATTGCAGGGAAGGCGCCGCGACGCGGTCGCGACGGGCGAGCCACCGTGCGGCGACGCGCACGGCGCTGAGCGGCAAATCAAGCAATGCGGGCAGTGGATCGTCCCAAGCGAAAACAGCCAAAACTAACGGGCGACGCAGCGACCGCAGATAGGCGATCGGCGAGAGATCGCCGGTCAACATTTCGCAAATGGACGCCGCCAGATCGCGGGAGAAATAGAGCCAACGCACGCCGCTGCGTCCGATCTGCGGAGTAATCTCTTCGCCGGCGGCGAGACGCCATTGCAGCGCCGGGAAGTCGATGCCAGCCGCCGCGCCGAGCGCGATCCAGCTCCAGGCGCGCCCGTTGATGTCGAGGATTTTGTAGCGGCCATCCCGCGTGTCGTATTTGAACTCGATCTCGACAAGCCCGCTGTAATCGAGTGACGCGAGAAAGCGACAGGCGTCGACTTCGATTTGCCGTTGCTCGATCGTCTCGACCAAGGTGCTGGTAAAGCCGAACTCGATCGGATATTGCCGGCGGCGTCGCGCTACCAGCGAAGCGATCGGCTTGCCGCGGTCCCATAACGCCGCGTAGGAGAATTGTGCCATGCCGCCGCCGGGGATCAGCTCCTGAATCATGATGCTGTCGGCCCCGACGAGCGATCTCGCCTCGTCGTAACGAGCGAAGAGTGCAGCTTCGTCGTCAACGCGCCAGGCTTTGGCGTCGACGAATGTGTTGCGACCTTCGCGGACGGTCGGCTTCAGAACCACCGGAAGCGGCATTCCAAGCGGGGCCAACTCGTCGTGGGATCGCGCATAGCGAGTAAGCGGGTGGGCAAGGCCGAGTTCGTCGGCGCGTGCATTCATCAGGCGCTTATCGACCGCGGATCGGATTTCGTCCCAGGGTAGCGTGGTCAGCGTGAAAACCGCGCTGAGCGCAGAATGATTTTGTGCGACGAACCGCACATCATCGTCGCTGCCGGCATATAGAACCCAACCGCGGAGGCCGTGATGGCGGCTAAGTTCGAGGAGAAATTCGAGAGCGCCATCGTCGCGCGGTCCGCGCCAGCGGACGGTGCGCTCAACGTAGCGCGACAGGCTCGCCAGCGGGTTGTCGGCGATGATCAGCCAAACCGAAATGCCGCGTCGGCCAAGGCTGCGGACGATTTCCAGACTGCCATGGGCGCCGCCAAGGACGATCGCCCCTTTCGGCGAAGTCCGCGCCGGTGCATCGGCATTGTTCACCGGGGAGGCCACGGATTGGGTGTGGCGACGGCGCCGAACATCTTGCCGATCTGCTTCGGTTCGGCAGGCTTGGGCATAATACGGCGGGTCGCCGCCGTGGCGACCGCTCGCGCCGCATAGGGGGCACCGGCAATGAACCGCAGCAATGGCCCAAAACTTCGGACCGCATAGGAGCCGACGAAATGCAGCTTCGGCACGCTCGACTGCAATCCCGGACCCAGCAGCGGAGAACCACCCACGCAATCGATCCTGTCGAGAAGTTGCGACGCCAGGATACCGATGCGCGAGATGTCGACCCGATAACCGGTCCCGAGGAGGACATGGTCGAACGTTTTTGTGCCGTCGTCGAGATCGAGAGTAATGCGACTGCCGCGCGTGCGTGCCGCCAAGATCGTTCGCCCGGGGTTGCATCTGACCTTGGCGAAGCGCGGTTTCAGCCATCCGGAGGCGGCCGCTTTCAGGCAGCGCCCCGAAAACTCGCTGCGCAGCGCGGCCGGTATGTGCCGAACGATGCCGGGCATTTCGACGAGCCAGCTGAGCGGAAAAGGTCCGACTTCGGAGGGCGCCGCCAACGCCTCGCGCAGCCAGCGGTCTACCGTCGTTTGGGTGGTACCGTTGGCCGGAATGCCGAGCCAACGAATGTCCCCGCGGCTGATGATCTCGACCTCGGCGCCGCTCTCGGCGAGCAGCGCTGCCGATTCGCACGCGCTTTGACCGCGTCCGATCACTCCGACCCGCTTGCCGCGAAACACCGAAAGATCGGGATGTTGACTGGAATGGCTCGCAAGCGTGATTGGAACGTCCTTGAACGGCAGCGGCCGGTATTCCTGGTTGCGTAGTCCGGTGGCGATAATGATGCGGTCGGCGTCGAGCGTCTCGCCATCATCGAGAGTCAAGCGAAAGCCATCGTGCGCCGTGTCGATCCGCCGTACCGCGCGGCGGTCGACATCCGCGACGGCGTGCTGCTGGAACCATTCGCCATAGGCAACAAAGGACCTAAGCGGCAGCCGGACGTTCGGATCGACACCGTGCGCGGACGCATAAGCGTCGAGCGACCAGGTACCGTTCGGATCCGACAGGTGCGTCGCACGCCACGGCGAGCGGAGCAGCATGCCCTCGGGCATGTTCCGTTGCCAGAACGCCATCGGTTCGCCGAAGACGCGAGTTGCGATGCCGGCATGCTTGAGATGCGCGGCGACTGATAGCCCGTAAGGACCCGCTCCGACGACAACGGCCTCGCAGGTTCTAGATTGACCTGACATCATGCTCCGATCGTGTATCGGCTGGTTGGTGTTGGTTAACGCGCTGCCGCAATGGCCGAGAAGCAGCGCCATATGCCAATAGCAGATTTAAGCTCGGCCGTCAGAATAGGGTCGAATTAATCTTAAAGTTCTTCGACCATACGATTGAAATTGCAATTAAGCTTTCCTTGGTAGCATTTGGATGGTGCAGCGGTCGCGAATTGGGAACGCAACGGTGTGCAAAGCCGTCATGAGCGGGTTCGATCCCCGCCCGCTGCTCCAAACTCCCAAGAATTCAATCGTCGTTGTTCCGTGTGGTAGTGTGTCGGGATGGCCATCCCGACCAAGACCATGGCGGTCCGTTTGTTCGAATATGGCGGACCGGACAAGCTGATCTTCGGCGAATACGACCTGCCGCCGCTCGACGCGCACGACGTGCTGGTGAAGAATTTCGCCGGCTCGGTGTCGCGCTGGGACGTGAAATATCGCGCCGGCGATCTCGCACGCTATCAGCTTCCGGGCCGTGCCGCGTTTCCACTGCCGCAGCAATTGGGTCGGGAAGCGGCGGGCGAGGTGATCGCCGTCGGCGGTGCGGTGACGCGATTCAAGCCGGGCGACCGCGTCATCGGCGTCACCCATCCGGAGGATCCCGATGCGGCCGAAACCGCGCGGGGGCTCGGCAATCTGTCGCGCAACCTTGCCATCCCGGGCCACCAGACGTTCGGCTCCTACGCCCAATATCTGGTGCGTGATGAACGCATGTGGCTGCCGCTGCCCGGTGGCGTCGATTACGAGCAAGCGGGTGTCGCGCTATGGCCGTTCTCGTCGTCGCATCGGGTGGTGCGCGATCGGCTCATGGTGCGGCTCGGCGATACCGTGCTGATCGCGGGCGCCTCCGGTGGCATGGGGCAGGCGACAATGCAGTTATGCGAGCTCGCCGGCGCGCGGGTGATCGCGACGACGCGTCATCCCGGCAAGGTCGCAATGCTGCGCGAGCTTGGCGCCGACGCGGTGGTCGTCACCGCCGATGCCGAGCGTGCTCGCGCCGATGTGCTGGCGTTCACGGCCGGTGAGGGGGTCGACCACGCCATCGATTACACCGGCAGCCCGGAGCTGCTGCGCTTTCTCGGCAGCGTAATGCGGCTCGGCGGCCGCCTCGTCATTTCCAGCGAGCAAGGCCGCGAGCCGATGCCTTTCACTGCCGCCGACATGATCCGCCTGGAGCTGAACCTGCTCGGCATTCGCGGTGCGCGCATGAACGACATGCTCGCCGTGCTCAAGCTGCTCGGCAAGCATCAAATCAACACTCGCATCGCCGCGCGCTTCCCATTGGCGCGTGTCAGCGAGGCACATACGCTGCTCGAGACGTCACCCAATCTTGTCGGCCGCATTGTGGTATTGCCGTGGACCTAGTGGAGCGGATTTGACATCCAGCGCGTCACGATATTTGCCATCTCGCTCTCCCGCCCGGCGAGGAACAATCGCATGTTGTCGATCACGAGTGGCATGATCAGCTCTTCGTACTCGACGATGTAGCCGCCGACGTTCGGCGTGATGAACACGTTCGGTAGATCCCAGAACGGGCTGTCGGCCGGCAGCGGCGTCTGTTGGAAAACGTCGAGGCCGGCGCCGGCGATGCGGCACTCACGCAGAGCCGCGATCAGCGCGGACTCATCGACGGTCTGTCCGCGGCCACCATTGATGAAATAGGCTGATGCCTTCATGGCTGCGAACACTTTGGCGTCGAACAGGCCGAGATTTTCCGCAGACGCCGGCAAGACATTGATGAGATAGTCCGCCTGGCGAGCGGCCTCGACCAGCCGATCGGTCGGCATCATGTTGTCGAAGCCCGTGATGGCGCGCGGCGTACGGGTGATGCCGATGACGCGCATGCCGAGCGCTTTGAGCAATTCGCCGATGGCAATGCCGACCACGCCGACGCCGACAATCACTGCGGTCTTGCCGTTAAGCGTGCTCCAGAGCCGCCGCTCCCAGTGACGAGCCTTCTTGTCTTCCGCCGCTTGCAAGGCATTCCGGTTCACCGCCATCATCAGGTAGATGATCTCCTCGCGCATGGATGCGCCGTGGATGCCGCGTCCGCTGGTGATGAGCATGTCGGGCTTGAGTGAGGGACTGCGCAGAAAATGGTCGACACCCGTCGCCAGCGATTGAATCCATTTGAGCTGGTTCGCGCGGCGCAGAATGGAATCGTCCACCGCGATCCCGAAGCAGATCAGCACCTCGACATCCGAAAGATCGCCGTTCGCCTCCGCGGCGCGATGGCACAGATTGAATTGCAGGTCCGGAAATTCCGCGCCAAGCCGGTCGCGATACATTTCGGCGTGAATATCGATGATGAGAACTTTGGGCATGAAACCTTATTCCTCATCCTCAGGAAGAGGTTGGCAGGCCGAAATACTTTGCCGCATTGTTGAACGCGATGTCCGCCCGTAGTGGCTCTGCCAGCTTTACATGGTCCAAAAACTCGCCGGCTTCCTGCGCCGACTCGAACGGGTAATCCGCGGCGAACATCACGCGATCTTGGCCGAGTGCCGCGAGAGAGCAGTTCAGCGGTTCGGCCGAGCACATGCCCGAGGTGGTCACCACGATATTCTGCTTGATGTAGTCGGATGGCGCTTTGGCGAGTTTGATACCGTAGAGCTTGGCGCGGCTGTCGAAGCGCCAGAGCAGGAACGGCAGCGTCTCGCCCAGATGGCCGAGGATTACCTCGGCGCGCGGGAAGCGGTCGAAGTGGCCGCTGAAGACGAGCCGCAAGGCGTGCGAGCCTGTTTCAAATCCCCATTCCCAAGTGGCGCGGCGGAGCCCGGCGACGCCTTCGAGTGCGGGAGAGGGAGCGACCGGATCAGTCGGATGAATGTAGATCGGCGCGCCGAGTGCTTCGGCGCGCTCCCAGAACGCGTAGAGCGAAGGGTGATCAAGATATTGGCCGAACGTGTGTCCGTTTATCATGGCGCCACAAAATTTCAGCTCTCGCATGCAGCGCTCCAGTTCAGCGGCGGCGCCGCGCGGATCCTGCACGGCAAGATGGGCGAAGCCCGAATAGCGATCCGGCCGCTTCTGGATTTCGCTGGCGAGAAAATCGTTTGCCGCGCGGGCGACACGAGTTGCGGTCGGCGGATCGCGCTCGCTCTGCACGCCAGGCCCGGCGATGGACAGCACTGCGTGCGCAATTCCCGCGCCATCCATCGCGGCAAGCCGCTGCTCGCCGAAATCAGTGAGTTGCGCCAGCAGGTTTGCAGCATGCTTGGGGTCGACGTTGCCGACCGTCGCCCGCCAATAGTCTTCATAGCCGGGAGCGAGAAAATGCTCCTCCAGCGCCATCTTCTGCACCATGCGTTTCCTCTATCGCTTCATGCCGTCTCCGGCCAATGCGAAACGCCCCGAGGCATATCGTTGCGGGGTCTATATCCGATATCCGGTACGGTGGTATATGGCCCAATGCTATAAGTATCCAAACGCGTGGGCGTGCCAGGGAGGCTCTTGTGGTCAAGAAGATTCGCGGCGTCGCGATGGAGGAAAACCTCAACAATTCGATGGGGCTTGAGTTCTACAATCTATCCCATCGCTTCGGCTATCAGTCACCGAATTGGCCCTATTTCGAAGACGTCAAGATCGAGCGCATCCACTATATGGCGAAGTCGGGTGTCTTGTCGCAGCGCATCACGACGTCGATGCACAATACGACGCACATCGACGCGCCGGCCCATGTCGTGCAGGGTCTGCCGTTCATCGACGAGGTGCCGCTGCCGCATTTCTTCGGCTCGGGAATCGTCGTCTCGGTCCCGAAGAAAAAATGGGAGCAGATCACCTATGACGATCTGGAAAAGGCCGCGGGCAAAATCGTACGCCCGCGCGACGTCGTGATCGTCAATACCGGCTGGCACAAGCTCTACGAGGACAACGAGGACTATTTCTGCCGCGCGCCCGGCTTCGTGCCGTCGGCCGGCGAGTGGTTCGTCGAGAAGAAGGTAAAGGTGGTCGGCCACGACACCCAGGCCAACGATCATCCGCTCGCCACCGCGATCGGACCGCAGCGCAACGGGCCGCTGCATCCACATCTTGCCGAAGAGTACAAGAAATGGTCGGGCGGACGCGACTGGAAGGAGGATTTCCCGGATTGGGAGCCGGTACACCGCATTCTGTTCAACAACGGCATTCTGGGCATTGAGAACGTGGGCGGCGACATCGACAAGGTCACCGGCCGACGCTGCACCTTCGCGCTATTTCCGTGGAACTGGGAGCGGGGCGACGGCTGCATCATCCGGCTGGTGGCGATCATCGATCCGAAGGGATCGTACCGGATCGAGAAAGGGGAGAAGTTCGCATGATCGTGCGTAAATTTTCCGAGGCGAAGGCCTACGAGGGGCCCAATCACCGCGACTACAAATCGTTTCGCCTGTTCGGCGCCGAGATGGGCGGCTCGCAGACACTGGTGTTCGGCATCTCGCATTTCCTGCCTGGCGGCGGCGCCGGCCCCGATGCGTCGCCGCCGGAAAAGATTTACTACGTGCTGGCCGGCGAGTTGACGGTCATCGCCGGCGGCAAAGAGACGGTCGCGCGCGCCGGCGACAGCGTCTATATCGGCCCCAACGAGAGCCGCGAGATCATCAACCGGACAAACGAGGTCTGCACCATCGCGGTCGCGGTAGCGCCGGTGAAATGACGGCGCTCGGCGCCGTCGTCGTCCGCGCATGCGGACGATCCAGTAATCCGAGACGCGGTCGGATTGGCCGCAGCACTGACGATTACTGGATGCCCCGCCTACGCGGGCATGACAGTTAGAGAGCTTGTGGAGATATCATGTCCGACGAAGACTTCCTGAAAAACCCCCTGTCGTTATTCGACGTGCGCGGCAAGACCGCCGTCATCACCGGCGCGACCGGCGCCTTCGGCGCACTGGCCGCCAAGGTGCTTGCCGGCGCCGGCTGCAATCTCGTGCTTTCGGCCGGCGGCGCGGAGGCACTGAAGAAGGTCGCGACCGAATGCGAAAAGCTCGGTGACAAAGTCGAACCCGTCAACATGCGCCCGACCAATGCGGCGGCATGCGACAGGATCGTCGATGCCGCGGTGAAGCGGTTCGGCGGCGTCGATATCTTGGTATGCGCTTCGGGCATCAACAAGGTGCAGAAAATCGTCGATCAGCCGCCGGAAACCTTTTCGGAAGTGATGGACGTCAACGTCACCCAGTCCTGGCTGATGGCGCGCGCCGCCGGCAAGCAAATGCTGGCGCAGGGCCGCGGCGGCAAGGTCATTCTCATGTCGTCGGCGCGCGGACTCCTTGGCCATCCGGCCGGCTATACCGCCTACTGTGCTTCGAAATCCGCGATCGACGGCATCACCAAGGCGCTTGGCTGCGAATGGGGCGACACTGGGATCACCGTCAATGCCATCGGCCCGACGGTATTCCGCTCGCCGCTGACCGCCTGGATGTACGAGGACAGCGAACGCGCGACGAGTGTGCGCAAAGGCTTTCTCACCCGCGTACCGAAGGGTCGCCTCGGCGAGCCCTCGGATCTCGCCGGTCCGCTGCTGTTCCTTGCCTCGAAGGCATCCGATTTCTATACCGGCCACATCCTCTACGCCGACGGTGGCTACACGGCGGGCTAGACGCAATCCCGTAGGAATGACTGCGGCATGAGCAAAGCCAAGATCGCCGTCGTCGGCGCCGGCTTGATGGGTCACGGCATTGCGCAAGTGTTTGCGCTGGCAGGTCACGATGTGACGATCACCGATACCATCGTCCAAAATCTCGATTCGGCGAAATCGCGTATTACGGCCAATCTGCGCGATCTCGGCGACGACGAGAGCGCTGTCGAGCGTGTCGAGCCCTGCTTCGATCTCGCCGACGCCATGCGCAACGCGGATTACGTGGTGGAAGCGGTTTCGGAAAATCTGCCGCTCAAGCAGAAGCTGTTCGCCGAGATCGAACAGCACGTGCGGCCCGATACGATCCTCGCCAGCAACACTTCGGTGATTCCGATCACCGCGATCATGCAGGGACTGCAAAAACGCGAGCGCGCCCTGGGGACGCACTGGTGGAATCCGCCGTTCCTGGTGCCGCTCGTCGAAGTGATCGAGACGCAATGGACTTCCTCCGCGGCCGTCGCATGGACCATGGAGCTGCACCGGGCCGCCGGCAAAAAGCCCGCCCACGTGAAAAAGGATGTGCCTGGCTTCATCGGCAACCGGCTGCAGCATGCGCTGTGGCGGGAAGCGATTTCGCTGGTCGAGAACGGCATCTGCGATGCCGAGACCGTCGATGCCGTGATCAAAGCCTCGTTCGGCCGCCGCATCGCTGTGCTCGGCCCGCTGGAAAACGCCGACTTCGTCGGCACCGACCTGACGCTGGCGATCCACGAAACCGTGCTGCCGGCGATCGACGGCCGGCCGGGGCCGTCGCCCTACCTGCGCAAGCTCGTGGACGAGCGAAAGCTTGGCTTCAAATCCGGCGAGGGTTTCCGCAAGTGGAGCGCCGAAGAGCAGGCGGCCTTGCGCGCCAAGGTGTTTGCCCACCTCAAGGCGACAAGGGATCAATGACGAATTCCCTCCTCCCTTGTGGGGGAGGGTAGGGAGGGGGGTCGGTAGGGAAGTGGTCTGCGTCGATGCTTACCATTCAACCCCCACCCTTAACCCCTCCCCACAAGGGGGAGAGGAACGCGATCATCGCCCGTCTCGCGCAGCGCCGGCATCACCTCGCTGGCGAACAGCTCGATCGAGTGCAAAGCCTCGTCGCGCGTCATATTGCCGAACGCGAACTGGCCGACGACGTAATTGCATCCGGTCTCGGCAAGCTGCGCTGCGAGCAAGTCCCGCACGGTCACGGGCGAACCGGCGACGCCTTGTCCGCGCGCCATCAGCGGCTCGAACGCGGCTGGTCGCGGGTGCGACTGCGGACGGCCGAGAAGCCGGAACAGGTACGTGAAGCTCTGATACCACGGCCCATAGGCGCGGCTGGCGAGCCGCATCGCCTGTGCGTCGGTTTCGCCTACGACGATGAAGCGGCCGAGACCGATCTTCGGCAGCGCGACGTCTCCGTGCGTTTCGTGCCAGGTTTTGCGATAGCTCGCGACGGTGTCGCGGATGTGCGCGGTCGGATCGAGGTTGATGATGTTGAGCGCCCGACGTGCGGCGCGCGCGGCGCTGTCCGGCGCGTGGGCGCCATACCAGATCGGCGGATGCGGTTTCTGCAGCGGCTCAAGCTCGATCGGCACGTTGTCGAAGGAAAAATGCTTGCCGTGAAAATCGAGCGTCTTGTGCGTGAGTCCGTGTAAGATGATTTCTACAGCCTCGTTATAGACCTCCTGCGACTGTCCTGGATCAGCGCCGAAATATTCAAGCTCGATCGGCGAGGCGCCGCGGCCGAAGCTGAGCTCGAGCCGGCCGCCGCTCATCTGGTCGAGCATGCAGATTTCGGAAATCAGCCTTAAGGGGTGATAGAGCGGGACGACGAACACCATCGGCCCGAAGCGCAGCCGGCGCGTGCGCTGGGCGAGCGCGGCGAGAAAAATGTTCGGCGACGGCGCCATGCCAAGCGGCGTCGAATGGTGCTCGGCGAGGTGATAGGCGTAAAAGCCGGCGCGATCGTACGCTTCGGCGATTTTCAGCCGGTCTTCGTAAAAATCCGAAAGCGGCGCGCCGGTGCGATCGAGATGATCGAAGATTCCGAATTCCATTTTGTCCGTCCTGTCGGGCGGAGGACTGTACTTGGCACGGACCAAAGCGCAATGACTTGGCTGCAGGTCAGCCGCGCAATAGCGCGATCAATTCCCGGCTGTCGGCGAGCTTCTCAAGCTCCATCGTTGCCCTGACCAACGCTTCTTGCTGCCTCTCGCCCATGGTGCCGCGCGTCAGCTTTCGGAATTTGCTGACGATGTCTTCGACGCTGGCGAACGAGTGTTCGCTGCCGCGCGGCGCTTCGTGCGTCTCGCGTTCAATCGACCCGTCGCGGAAATGGATTTCGACGCGAACCCTGTGTCTGGCGCCGGCGCCGAGCGCGGTGATCGCCGGGTCATGCACCAATTTGACCCGGTGCGAAAGTTCGATGCGCGCAGTGTCTTTCACGCAGTCGGGCGTGAATTCATCGACGAAAACATCGCCCTCGATCAGGAGCGTGGCGACGCAGAACGGCAGGTTGAGCTGCGCCGCCGTTAGTCCCTCCGGCTTATAGGGCCAGCCGACATGGTCGACTGTGACCTGCGAGCCGTGCACGACGATCTGTTCGATCTCGTCGAGCGCGAATGGCCGACGCTTGCGGATGTCGGCAATGGCATCGAGCGTGGTGTGGTTCGAGCCGACGCAGGAATAGAATTTCAGCGCAACGCCCATGGTCTCGAATTTTTGTCCGAGGCCTGAGCTGAGCTCATTGAGGTTGAAGCGATCCTGTGAGCGCGAGAAAGTGGTGCAGAAGCCGCCATACGGCGCCTCGAACACGTCGACGATGCCGGTGAATCCGTTTTGCGCAAGCTGCGCCGCGTAAAGTCCGCTCTGTGCCGCACGGCCGGCATGCATGCGCTTGACCATGGCGCCGTATTGGGCGGCCATCAGCCCAGACGACTGCGTGCCGGCGATGCCGAGCGCGTGGACGGTCTTGGCCGCATCGAGCGACAGCGCGCGCGACGCTCCAGCCGCGGCGGAGAACACGCCGACCGTCGCGCCCGAATGCCAACCCTGTCCGATATGTTCCTGGCCCATGCACAGGCCGACGCGCGGCCCGATCTCGTAGCCGGCGACCGCGGCGGTGAGGAAATCGCGGCCGGAGAGCTGCGCACGGCTCTCCGCCACCGCAATCAGGGCCGGGAGTGTCACCGCCCCGACATGCAGCACCGCCTTGCGATGCACGTCGTCCAGTTCGAAGCCCTGGACCTGCGTGCCATTAATAAGCGCGGCGTGATCCGAAGATAACTTTGCGTCCGTACCCCAAACGGAGGTGGTGCGTGTCGTATCGAGTTTTTCCAGCGTGCAGCGTAGGATGCGGCACCATTCGAGATTTGCGCCGTAGATGGCGCAGCCGAGCGAATCGAGAATCAAAAGTTTGATGCGCTCAACGACCTCGGCGGGAATTTGCCCGTAGGTTAATCCCGAGACGAATTCGGCGATCCGGCGCGTGTGAACGTTTGCTCCGTTGGCGTGTTCGGCCATGCTCGATCAAATCATTGCGCGGCGGTCTTCGCCTTGACGGCATCCCACCACGGACAGACGCCGGCCATCACCTGGTAATTGCCTTCCATCACCTGTACGGGGCGGCGATAGCCTTCGGCGGCGTTTTTCAGCCGCAGCGCGCGCGCCTTTTCACTGTCTTCCTTCGACAGCCAGACGCGGTCGTGACCCCACATGCTGGGACCTTCCTTGCGCTCGGCGGCTTGCCAGGTGTCGACGTCGATCGAGCGCGCGCCCCAGCCGTACTCGACCATGAAGGCCGACGGTGTGAAGCTGTAGAACGACGTGATGAAATCGGATGTGTGTCGGCCAAGCGTCACGCCGACGCGGCCCTCTTCGCCGAGCGCAATGTCGTAGGCCTGACCGACATCGTCGAAGCTGAAAAGCTCCATCATAATGTGGTGCACGGTGTTCTTGCCGGTCTGAATGAAAGCGAGGCTGTGGTGACGCGGGTTGAGGTGGAGAAAGCGGGCGACGAACGGATGGTCGTAATAGTCGGTGAGGCGGAAGCCCAGCGTGTCGCGATAGAATGCCATCAGCTTGTCGATGGTCTCGCGATTGTCCACGTTGAGCACGACGTGGCCGAGGCCAAGCGGGCCGGTGCGGAAGCCGGAAATCGATCGGCCGGGCTTGAACGGCTCGGTCGTGGTCTCGGCGCTGTGGAAAAACTCGAGCCGGTTGCCGAGCGGGTCGGCCAGTACGATCAAGTCTTTCACGCGACGCTCGTCGGCGAGCGTGCGGGTGCCGTGCGCCACTTTGATCTCTCTCGCCTCCAGATGCCCGGCGAGCGCATCGAGTGCAGCGGCGTCGGCGACTTCCCAGCCGAAGAACGAGATGCCCTCGCCGCCGTCAGCGTCGACGACAATGCGCTGCTTGCGATCGTCCATGCGGAAGGCGAGGCTCGAGCGCGATCTGTCGACGCGCTGCAGGCCGAGCAGGCCCGTTCCGTAACGCGTCCAATCGCCCAGATCCTTGGCGTGAACGCCGATATAGCCCAAGGCCTGCGGGGCCGAAGCTTTCGTCGTCATGACTGCCTCGTTGCGATCGCCGCCGCCCCTTATTACACGACAGACATGGGGGTCGGCATGCTTGGAACGCAAGTGAGCGAGTGCGGCGGGTCAGATTTTATGGATCTTGCTGACCTCGATCACCCGCTTCCACTTGGCGATCTCGTCTTTCACATAGGTTGCAAAATCCGCCGAGGAATCGCCGTCCGGCACGATCCCGAAGCTTAAGAGCTTGGCCTTCACGTCCGGCAGCCGCACGATTTCGGCGATCTGTTTCTGCAGCAAGTTCACGATGGCGGCCGGCGTGCCGGCCGGCACGAAAACGCCGGTCATGGTCTCGGCTTCCTCACCCTTGATGCCGATCTCTTGAAGCGTCGGCACGTCCGGCAAGGCCTCCAGCCGCGTCTTGCTGGCGATCGCTAGCGCGCGCACCTTGCCCTGGAGGATCAGCGGAGCAACGTTGCCGAAGGCTGAGCAGGCGATGGGTGTGAATCCGCCGAGGAGGGATTGGTCCATCGGCGCGCCGCCGGTGAATGGAACGGTTACGAAGTCGACGCCGAGGTCCTGTTTGAGCATCTCGATCGACAGCGACGGCGTTGTCCCGGTCCCTGGCGAAGCCACACTGTACTTGCCGGGGTTGGCCTTCATGAGGGCGATCAAGTCCTGCATCGTCTTGGCCGGAAAATCGCTGTTGACCAGCCACGCATTCGGCGTGGCGCCCGCTTTGGTGACCGGGATGAAGTCCTTGTCCACATCGAACGGAACGTGTTTGTAGAGGTTGGGATTGACCACGATGCTCGATGAGGCGAATAGGATCGCGTAACCGTCGCCGGGCGCATGCGCGGCGTCGGCCATGCCGATATTGCCGCCGGCGCCGCCGATATCGTCGATGAAGAATTGCTGGCCAAGCCGTTCGGACAGCTTCTGTGCGATCATGCGCGTGACCACATCGGTGATGCCGCCCGCCGGGAACGGCACGATCACCTTAACCGGATGATCGGGATAGCTGGCCGCATGCGCGCGCGGCGCCGCGGCAAAAACCAAGGCCGCGGCCAGCATCGCTGATAGTCTCGCTCTATTCCTCATTGCACCCCACGCCTTCGTCGCATTCGCTTTGGGAAGTGCGTCAATCATCTCAGATGGTTTGTGCGTGTCAATCGCGCGGTCGCCGCTTGCTGCCGTTGACAGATTCGATGCGCTTCCTACCGTGGGAGCCATGCCGCAACGAGACAAGCCGCCGTTCCGTGCCGACCACGTCGGTAGCCTCATCCGCCCCGGCGCGCTGATCAAGGCGCGCGAAGCGGTCGAGAAGGGCGAACTGGCTCCGGCGGAGCTTCCGCGCATTCAGCACGCCGCGATCCGCGACGTGGTACGGCTGCAGCAGGAAATCGGCCTCAAGCTTGCCACCGATGGCGAGTATAACCGTCATTCCTGGCAGCGCGACTTTTTGCTCAGGATCGGCAACGTCAAGCCGATGGCATCGAAGCTCATGGTGCGTTTTCATTCCGCTGCTGGCACCCGAGATCATACGCCGCCGTCGCTGCAAGTGGTGGGCAAGCTGTCGCGTCCACGGGGGATTTTCGTCGACGACTTCGAATTTCTTGCTTCGATCACGCCCGCCGGTGTGACGCCGAAGATCACTATTCCGTCGCCGACCATCGTGCATTTCCGCGGCGGGCGCGAGGCAATCGATGCGCGCGCCTATCCACAGATGGAGGCGTTCTACGACGATCTGGCGGCGGTTTATCGCGCCGAAATTCGCGATCTCGCGGCAGCCGGCTGCCGCTATCTGCAGATCGATGAGGTCAATCTCGCCTATCTGTGCGATCCGGAATTGCGCCGACAGGTCGCCAATATCGGCGAAGATCCAGAGACGTTGCCGCGCACCTATGCCAAGCTGCTTAACGCCGCGACCGCCGATCGGCCGGCGGATATGACCGTGTGCGTGCATCTGTGCCGCGGCAATTTCGCCGGCGCCTGGATCGCCGAGGGCGGCTACGAACCGATTGCCGAGCTTCTGTTCAACGAGATCGGCGTCGACGGCTATTTCCTCGAATACGATTCCGAACGCGCCGGCAGCTTCGCGCCGCTACGATTCTTGCCAAAGGGAAAAATCGCGGTACTCGGGCTCGTCACCACCAAGAGCCCAAAAATGGAAAGCAAGGACGAGCTGAAGCGGCGCATCGAGGAGGCAAGCCGCTACGCGCCGATCGAGCAGCTTGCGCTGTCGCCGCAATGCGGATTCTCATCCGGTATCGGCGGACAGGCGATGACGGTCGATGACGAGATCGCGAAGCTCAAGCTCGTGGTCGAGACCGCGCGCCAAGTTTGGGGCGAGGCGTAAACGGCCTATCCGGCTGCCTTGGTGCCTTGCTCGGCCCCTTCGCGCCACATCGCCAGCAGAACCGCCATGATGGCGGGGCCAAGGAACAGGCCGACCAGACCGAAACTTTCCAGCCCACCGAATATGCCGAGCAGCACCCAGAGGAAAGGCAGCCGCGTCGCGCCGCCGATCAGCATGGGTCGCACGAAGTGATCGGCGACGAAAGCCACAATCGTCCCGAAAATCAGGAGCGCTATGGCCGGCGCCGTGTGCGATTGCGCGAGCAGGTAAAGCGCGCATGCGATGAACACCAGCGGCGCGCCGAATGGAACCGTGGCGAGTACGGCGGTCAGCAGGCCGAGCAGGACCGCATGCGGGACGCCGGTCGCCATGTAAGCGATGCCAAGCAGCACGCCTTCGGCCAAGCCGACAACAACAAGGCCATTGACGGTGCCTCGGACCGCCGCGACCGCGTGCTTGCCGAGCTGCGAACCAGGACTTCCGAACAGCCGGTCGGCGATGGTGTGCGCCGCTTCCATCACGCTTGGGCCGTCGCGGTAGAGAAAGAACAGGGTAAGCAGGGTGAACACCAGAATGGTCACGCGGTTCGCCACCTGGACTCCGAGCGCGCGGGTCAAAGAAAAAATTCCGCTGGTTTCGGCCCGGCCGAGCAAGGTGCGCGCGGCGTCCGGGTCGGCAAGATTCGCCTGCCACCAGGCGGTAACACTGCCGCCGATGAAAGGCAGATGCGCGAGCCATTGCGGCGTGCCGAAACCGTTCTGGCGGACGTCGGCGATCCATTGCGTGATCGCGCCACTTTCGTGCGCGGCCTGAATGCCGAGCCCGATCAGCGGTAGAACCAGCACGAACGCTAAAAGCAGCGTAAGCACGGCCGCGATAGCGGTTCTCCTTAACTCGCCGCGGGCCAGCCATTGCCGCATGGGCCAGGTTGCGATCGCCAGCACGCATGCCCAGGCCAGAGCGGGGACGAAGCGCCACAACATCCAGGCGCTCAAAAGGACGACCGCGATAATCAGTGCGGCACGGGCAATCCGCTGGCTGTCCCAGTTCGCGCTCACATAGTCGCCCCTATTCAGCTTTTATCGCACGCAACAGCGCTGGCTCGCACCGCAATCGGCGCGCCAAGGCCGATCCGATGCAGCCGCAACAGTGCAGCAGAATGCGGGCTACGTTGCAAACGATGCGGCTGCGCGCAGGCCGCTCAGCTTCACGGCTTCTTTGCTTGCGCGTAGGGATAGATTAGGTTGCCCGCTTTGTATTCGTTGGGCCATACGACCACTTCGTGGCTCGTGTCCTTGAACTCATCCAGCGAGTGGCCCGCAACGTGCTGGAACTGGGTAAAGACGACGCGCGATTTGGTCCATTCGCCGTCGGGTCCGAAGCTGATGTTGCCGACCACCGTCGAGAATGAATGGGTGTGCATGTAGGCGGCAAGTTTGACCTGATCGAGGCTCTTGGTCCCTTCGACCGCCTCCGCCAGCACCTGGCCGGCCGCGTAGCCGAGCGGCACGAAAGACCATCCCATTGGATCGAGATGTTCGGTCCGGGCAATGGGGCGATACTTGGCCAGCACGTCGAGCGTGCCGGGAAAGGTGAAGGCCGGCGTCGGCAAGAACACCTCGTTGTTGACGATGCCATTCATCAGCGGGCCGAGTTGCATCTTGATCGGTGTCACCAGGAGCCCGATCAGGGTGCCGCCGAACATCTTCGGCGTGAGGCCGATCTCATTGGCGGCGCGCACGATGCCGACGGAATCAGGCGGATAGGCCGCGACGTAGACAATGTCGGGATTGAGCGCAGCGACCGCGTGCATGATCGGCGCGAAGTCGGTCGTCGTCGGCGGGTATTTCTGGTCGGTGACGACCTGGAAACCGCCGATCTCTTTGATCGATTGCCGCGCACCGTCGGCGGCGTTCTGGGCGAACTCGGCATCCGCGGCGACGATGGCGACGGTCTTCGGCCGCGGTTTCTGCGCCGCCGCCATCTGGAAGAAGCCGTAGGCAAACGACTTCTGCGGCTCGGGACCGGTCGGCAGCATCGAGAAATATTGGTTGTAGTGAAGCTTGCTGTTGGCGGCGTTGGCCAGAATGCCGATCGTGGTCTTCTTAAACTGCATGAGGACCGGAATCGCCGGCGCCACCATATTGGTCGCGTAGGGTCCGATCAGCAGGTCGACCTTGTCGACATCGATCAGCTTCGTATAGAGGCCAGGAATGTTGGCCGGATTGCTCTGATCGTCGTAATAGACCAGCTCGACCGGCCGTCCCAGCAGGCCGCCCTTGGCGTTGACGTCGTCGCGCCAGATCTGCAGCGCCGCCAGCACTTGCTTACCAATCGGCGCAACGCCGCCGGTCAGCGCCATGGTCATACCGACGCGGATGGGTTCGGCGGCTCTGGCCGCGTGCGGCAGGATCAGCGCGCACAATGCGAAGAGCGCTGACAGTGCAAGGGCTTTTGCCCGCAAGCCTAGTTTGC
>JASHRW010000338.1 GCA_030037065.1 Xanthobacteraceae bacterium | reverse complement strand
TCGGGGTCGACAATGGCGTTGAGGCGGAGATCGATTTTCATATTTATGAGACCCTGATTCGGCCGCGCAAGGTGGCGTGATCGAGGCCATGCAGCGCATCGATGATAGCGGTGGCAAAAGTGCCGGGTCCGCGCGCGGTCGAGCCGGCGATCTCACCGGCGACGCCGAGCGCCGCGATGGCGGCAATCGCGGCGAGCCAGGCATCGGTCTCCACTGCGAGCGCGGCGCCAACCAACGCCGAGGCGGCGCAGCCCATTGCGGTGACAAGAGCCATCAGCGAATGGCCATTACGGACGGCAACCCGCCGCGAACCGTCGGTGACGATATCGGTCGTGCCGGTCAACACCACCACGGTGGCGCAGGCCGCGGCCACGCGCGAGGCCGCCTCGTCGACGGGATCGCCGCCGAACAGCGGGGCAAATTCCGCCGGATTAAGCCGCACCGCCGATGGCCCGCGCGCCAGGAGTTCGCGCGCGAATTCTGCGCGGCCCGGCGAACTTTCAATGAATACCGGATCGAGCACCCACGGCATCCGCGCCGCCCCGGCCGCGCCGAGCGCCACGTCGACCGCCGCGCGGCGTTCCGCATCGAAGGTGCCGAGGTTGACGAGCAGCGCGTTGGCGCCGGCAATGAAGCTGACGACCTCATCGGGCGAAATCGTCATCGACGGCACAGCGCCGGCGGCGAGCAGCATGTTCGCGGTGTAGTTCTGCGCCACGGTGTTAGTGATGCAATGCACGCGCGGAGCCCGGTCGCGTACGCGCGCCAGCACATCTGCGGCAATATCGGCCAACTCCGCCGGTGCATGCATTTTCGCGTTCTTCCTGGTACTGTTAAGCACGATACTACGCTTGGAGACGCGCATGGTCCCCTTTTTCGTGCAGATCAAATGCCAACTCGGCAAGTCCTATGAAGTCGCCAACAAGCTCGCCGACGCCGAGATCGCCTCAGAAATCTACTCGACCGCCGGCGATTTCGATCTTCTGGTGAAATTCTATGTCGATCCGTCGACGGATATCGGCCATTTTATCGCCGAGAAGGTGCAGACCATTGCGGGCGTCGCCGACACCCGCACCATTATCACGTTCAAGGCATTCGGGGGGTCGTAGCGGCACCGGACGCGCTCCTTGAGCACCAAGGCGGCGAGCGCGCGAATCGAAGGGTGACGGTTGTAGCCTGTCGTCCACCTCTATTGAATGACCTGAGTGCGGCTCACTTCTTCTTTTTCGGCGGCCTCTCTGGCCCGTTTCTGGGCGGCAGCGAAGCGATATAGGCGGCGATAGCGGCGAGGTCGTCCTTGCTGAGCAGCGAGGTGTTGCTGACGACTTCGGACATGGCGCCGCCGACAAAATCGCCGTCGGGAGTCATGCCGTCGGACAGAAGGCTAACAATATCGCTTTGCGACCACGGATGTTTCGCGTTCTCGCCTTGTCGCAAGCCGGCCGGGGTGATGTTCGGCACCCAGTCTTTGCCGTCCGGAGTGGGGCCGCCGGCGAAACGCTCGCTGTCGATGATGGCACCGAGAAAATTACGCGGGCTGTGGCACTCGGCGCAGTGTCCCGGCCCGTTCACCAGATAGGCACCGCGATTCCACTGCGTCGATTTCGACGGATCGGGCACGAATGGGCTCCCATGGAGAAACAGCAGCTTCCAGATACCCAGTGTCCGCCGGATGTTAAACGGAAATGACAGATCGGGTGGACGCACCCTGCCTGGCACCGGCGGCAGCGTTTTCAGATAGGCAAACAGATCGCGCACATCGTTGAGCTCCATGCGCCGAAACGACGTGTAGGGGAACGCCGGATAGAGGTGACGGCCGCCCGGCGCCGTTCCGTCCCACAACGCCGAGACGAAATCGGCCTCGCTCCAAGCGCCGATGCCGTCCTTGGGGTCGGGTGAAATGTTGGGCACGTAGAAGGTGCCGAACGGACAGGGCAGCGCCAATCCGCCGCCGAGCCGGGTGGGATCGACTTTGTCGGGGTCCGCATTGGGAACGGCGTGGCAGGAGGCGCAGCCGCCGGCTTCGAACATCGTTTTGCCGTTGGCCAAGTTCGGCGTGTAGGCGGGTAACGCGGAAGCGGGAACGGTTGCCGGTATGGTCAGTATCCAGAACGCAGCGATGCCGACAACGACCAAGGCGGCCGCAACAATGGCCACTCGCCGAATCAGCCGCTTGTTGATTACCCGCCGTCGATTCATACCCGATTCCACTATGCGGACAGGCAGCCGGTGGGACGCAGCGCGCGTCCCGACGACCCGCAATCATAGCAAATCGGGGCGCCCGAGCGGACGCCCCGCATCTCAGATTCTGTAATCCGGTTCAGCTCTTCTTTTCGACGCGATACTCGTGGTGACAGCCGCCGCAATCGTTCCTGCCGATATTACCCAAGGCCGCTTTCAGGGTGTCGACGTCCTTCACCGACGCGTCGGCCGCCTTGGCATCGGCACCAAACTTTTGAAACCTCGATTTGAAGTCGGCCATGTCGTCCCAGACCTTGGCGGTAGGGCTGAACTTGTCCGCCGCCGGCGAACCGGATTCGTCCTTGGAATTCGGCGGGAACAGGTCCGGCATCTTCGCCGCAGCATTTTCGAATGTCGCGAACATCTTATGCACGGCGGCAATGTCGAAAGGCTTGGCCCCCTTGATCATGTCCGCGCCGATCTTGGCCTGGGCGCCGTTGGCTTTCATCAGGTCCTTGCGTTCCTTGATGACGTCCTGCTGGGCGATGGCTACGCCCACCCCGAGCGTAACGGCCACGACCGAAGCAATGGCGAATACGGTACGGATCATATGGTGGTCTCCCTGCACGTTCACGAACGTCGCCCGCGCGGGCGCCGCTGGTCTGCAGTAAACACCGCAACCCCGGCCCTATTCCAGCCCGACTACTGCCTTCGATACTAGAATAGATGGAGCGCAATCGCGCCATCGGGCGTTAAAGTGTCAACTCAGCAAGACCGAAGCAAGGCAAGACCGAAGCAAGGAATGCGACCCATGTCGATCGATCGCCGCTCGCTGTTGAAAGTTGTCGGCATGGCCCCGGCACTGTCCGGCGGAACGCTATTCGCACAAGCAGCGGCAAACGGGCCGTCAGACAAGGCCGACTACACGATCCGAATCGCGACCGGCCTCGTCGACCTCGCCGACGACCACACCGTATCCACGACACTGTACAACGGCCAATTTCCCGGTCCGCTGATCCGGCTACAGGAAGGCAAACGCGTCGTCGTGGATATCCACAACGACACCGACACGCCCGAGCTGCTCCATTGGCACGGTCAGATGATCCCGAGCGATGTCGACGGCGCTTCCGAAGAGGGTACACCCTTTATTCCCGCACACGGCAGGCGCCGCATCGCCTTCGTGCCGAAGCCGTCGGGATTTCGCTTCTATCACACGCACGTAGCAGCCTACGACGATCTCAGCCGCGGCACGTATACGGGACAGGCCGGCCCGGTCTATATCGAGCCGGCGAACAATCCGGGCGCCTACGATCGCGAGGTGTTCCTCGTGCTCAAGGAGTTCCTGCCGTCGTTCAGCCGTGGCGGCGATATGGCCATGGACTTTTTGGTCGGCGATCCGATCAAGGAGTTGCGGGACATCGGTAAAAAAGTCGAAGATCAATTCAACGGGCCTAAAGGCTACGAAGTCGGCTACGATCTTTTCAGCATCAACGGCAAGATGCTGGGTCGCGGCGATCCGATCAAGGTCAAGCACGGCGAGCGAGTGCTTTTCCACGTGCTCAATGCCAGCGCCGGCGAAATTCGCAGTCTCGCCTTGCCGGAGCACACGTTCAGAATTATCACGCTTGACGGCAATCCAGTGCCGACACCGGCGGACGTGCCGGTGCTGTGGCTAGGAACGGCCGAACGTATTTCGGCGATTGTCGAGATGAACCATCCCGGCATCTGGGTGATGGGCGATCTCGACGACGACGATCGCGGGCACGGCATGGGCATTGTCGTCGAATACGCGAAAGCCACCGGCAAGCCGCAATGGACCAAGCCGCAGCCCTACAAATGGGACTACACGATCTTCGGCAAAACCGGCGCGACGCCGGCCACGCCGGACCAGACCTTTGTCGTATCGGTGGTCAAACAAAACAGCGCGGACAACGGCTTTAACCGGTGGACGCTCAACGGCGAAGCTTTCTCGATGAAAACCATGAAGCCGGCCTGGACCGTCCATCAAGGCCGGCGCTATCGCTTCAAATTCCGCAACGCCAGCGACGATATTCACCCGCTACACCTGCACCGGCACAGCTTCGAGCTGGTACGCGTCGGAGGCAGGCCGACAGCGGGCGTCATCAAGGACGTCGTCATGCTGGGCGGCTTTCAAGAAGTCGAGTTCGACTTCGTCGCCGACAATCCCGGCCCGACACTGTTCCACTGCCATCAGCAATTGCACATGGACTTCGGCTTCATGGCGATGCTCAACTACGCATAACAAATGAGACTTCGCAGGCACGATAAATAAATCCCGCGCCATGAGGAAAAATGAGTGCCGCCGATATCACTTTGGTTCTCGTTGCATTGGCCTTTGCCTGGAGCATTGGGGCTCATTACACCGGCGCCTGCATGGGCATGCCGTATGCGACGCGAAGCATCGGCTTGCAGAGCGCCTTGTGGACCATGGCGCCGCTTACTCTGATCGGCGCCACCTTTCTTAGCCATAAGGTGCTGGTCAATGTCGGTCATAATATTCTCGTGGCCAATCGCACGGGCTCAGCGCCCGCCGTCGCCATCATTGCCGCGGCCTTCCTGCTGACGACGATTTTCACGCAACGGCGCATCCCGACTTCAACAATCCAAATTCTTGTATTCTGCATCATTGGAACGGGTGCGGCCCTCGGACTTGCCGTGCGCTGGGATACGGTGATCCGCCTGGTCGTGCTCTGGATTCTCGCTCCCTTTATCGCTTTCGCGTTCGGTTACGTCTTGACCAAGCTGTTCGACACAATCCCGGAATTCGCAAGCAGCGGCGCGGCTGGGCAGATCGGCCGTGTCCTGGTCCTCGTCGGCGGCGCGGCATCGCTGACGATGGGCGCCAATGACGTCTCAAACGCAACCGCGGTGTTTCTGACGACCGGTTTTTCGGGACCCCTGCTTGCCGGGTTAATCGGCGGTATAGGCCTCGCGATTGGCGTGCTTACCTGGGGAAGGCCGCTGCTCGAGCGGGTCGCCTTCGATGTCGTCAAGCTTGATATGGCAATGGCGACAGCGGCTCAACTGGTGCAGGCACTGATCGTGTTGACGGCGGTTTTCTTCGGCTACTTTACGTCAATGAACCAAGCACTCATCGGCGCGATGGCTGGGACCGGCTTTGCGCGCGGGCGCGAGACAATCGACGACAAAGTCATCTTTGGCATCCTGCGCGGCTGGATCATCGGCCCGGCTGCCGGAGCCGCACTGGGTTACGCCTTTGGCCTCATAGCGCGACTTTTTTGACCGCAGAATACATGGCATGTGCCGGTCTCGGCCAAGCGCGCGCTGGAGAACACCTCGGCAACGGCTCTTTCCGATCCGTTGTCTCCTTCCCATATGTGCCGCCACGCAAATGCGCGCCGGCTGGCGCCAGCGCTCTCACTCACCTTTCGAGATTACATGAATATCATCCCCCTCAGTCATGCTTACCGGAACCGTGACACAACCGCGGCGCCGGAAACTTTCGCCGTGCCCGAAGAGGATCGGGCGCTGCTCGACGCCTATTCGCGTGCGGTCATCGACGTCGTCGATCGCGTCGGTCCGGCCGTGGTCGCGCTCGCCGTCCGCCGCGGACAAGCATCCTCCTCTGCCGAAGGACGCCACGGCGCCGGATCGGGCGTCGTGGTCGCGCCTGATGGGCTCATCCTGACCAACAGCCACGTCGCCGGCACCGCCGGAGGCAGCGGCTCGCGCATCGACGTGACTACTCCGGACGGTTTGGAATTGCGCGCGCGCCTCGTCGGCGACGATCCCGACACTGATCTCGCGCTGTTGCGCGTCGACGAGGCGGTGACGCTGCCGTCGGCGCCGCTTGGCGACTCCAAGCGCCTGAAACGCGGCCAGTTGGTCATCGCCATCGGCAATCCGCTCGGCTTCGAATCGACAGTGACGACCGGCGTCGTGTCCGCGCTTGGCCGCTCCTTGCGCTCGCGTAACGGCCGGCTGATCGACGACGTGATCCAGACCGATGCCGCGCTCAATCCAGGCAATTCCGGCGGTCCGCTGGTGTCCTCGCACGGCGAAGTCGTCGGCATCAACACCGCGGTCATCATGGGCGCGCAGGGCATCTGCTTTGCGGTCGCCGCCAACACCGCGAATTTCGTGCTCGGCGAATTGGTGCGCCACGGTCGCGTCCGCCGCGCCTTCATCGGCATCGCCGCGCAGCAGATCGCGATCCCGGCGCGGCGCCGCTACACGACCGGACTTACGCAAGAGCGCGCGGTCACAGCGAGCAATGTCGAGCCGGGCGGAGCCGCCGCCCGCGCCGGCTTGCGCACGGGCGACATCATCATCGGGCTTGACGACGCCACCATCTCCGGCGCCGACGATCTCGTGCGCGCGCTGACTGGCGACAAGATCGGCCGCAAAGTGGCGCTCCACGTGCTGCGCGGCGCCGAGCGGCTGACGCTGTCGCTCACGCCGCAGGAACGACGAATAGCGGCGTGAAGCGAGCCAGCCGATGTCCCGCGTCTTCATCACCGGCTCCTCCGACGGGCTCGGCCTGATGGCCGGAAAGCTACTCATCGAGTGGGGCCATCGCGTGACGCTGCATGCGCGCAACGAAGAGCGCGCCGCCGATACGCATCGCGCGCTGCCGCAGGCCGAGGCGGTCGTGATCGGCGATGTATCGAGCATCGCGGCGATGCGGCGCGTCGCCGAGCAAGTCAACGCGCTCGGCCGCTATGACGCAGTGATCCATAATGTCGGCGTTGGCTCGCGTGCTGGCCGCGTCGAAACCGAAGAAGGTCTTTCGCAGCTATTCGCCGTCAACATCTTGGCGCCGTATCTGCTGACGGCTTTAATCACGCCGCCCGGCCGGCTGGTCTATCTGAGCTCCGGCATGCACATGAGCGGTGACGCCCGGTTGGACGACGCGCAATGGATCAGGCGGCGCTGGAACGGCTCGCAGGCCTATTCGGACAGTAAGTTGTTCGACGTCATTCTGGCCTTCGCAGTGGCGCGGCTTTGGCCGAGAGTGAAGTCGAACGCCATGACGCCGGGCTGGGTCGCGACCAAGATGGGAGGCGCCGGCGCGCCCGATAACCTTTCACTCGGCGCCACAACGCAGGCATGGCTCGCGGTCAGCGACGATGCTGAGGCGGCGGTGACCGGCCGGTATTTTCATCATCAGCAGCGCCAACGTGTGAATCCCGCCGCCGAGCGCACCGATTTGCAGGACCGGCTGCTCGACTATTGCACCGAGCTGACCGGCGTCGCGCTGCCTGTCTCTGAGGTCAACGAATAAACGGTCTGTGAGGGTCAAAGCTCGAAACCGACATCACGCGCTAGCCAGCGCCGCAATGCGCACCGGGCTGCGTAACGCAGCCGCCGCGCCGAGCAATATGCCGGTCGCCGCCACCATTGACGGGAAGGCCAATGTAGAGAGGCCGGTCAGTCCCTGGCCGATGGTGCAGCCATAGGCCATGGCACCGCCGCTGCCCATTAAAGCCGCGCCGCCGATCGAACGCAGCATGTGTCGGGCGGAGCCGTAGCCTTCCCACTCGAAGCGCCCGCTGATCAGCGCAGTAACGAAGCTGCCGGCGAGCACGCCGGCGACCACCGCCACGCCGAAGCTCAAGCTCGTCCCGGTGGAGAACATCACATATTGCAGGCTGTCGGCGCTCGGCGCCACGAAGGTAAGCGAAGCGACCGGCGCCGGATTGAACGGATCGGCGCCGAGATAGCCGGTGGCGAGCCAGCCGGCCGGGATCACAAGCCCGACGATAATCGCGGCTGCGATTTGCCCGACAGAGCGGCGAAACGGCGCATGCGCCAGTGCAAAGATAAGCAGGATACCGCCGACTACCGCTGCCGCGGCGATCCTCGCCATGGACGTATCGAGGCCGTGTGCAGAAACCAGGGCCGGCAGCGAAATGGTTTGCAGCGTGATCTCCGACCAATGCAGGAAGGCGAGACGCACCGGGGCGACCAGGCCCTTCAGCGTCATCTGCGCCGTGATGCCGACGACGATGACGACGACCAGCGAGCGCAAGTTGCCGCGCCCGAGCAAGATGATCGCCCGCGACACGCAGGCATTGGCCGCCACCATGCCGTAGCCGAACATCAAACCGCCGAGCAGGATCAGTGCCGCGGAAAACGACGGCTGCAGATAAATCGATTGGTTAAGGTCGACGAGTCCGGCCGCCGCCAGCGCCTGGGCGCCGGCGATCGCCACCGCCAAGGCGAGAGCGAAAGTGCGGATGCGCACGCCGTCGCCCTTGGTCCACCAATTGCGCAGTCCGGTGGTCAGACAAAAGCCGCTGAGCAGACCCACGGCGCCGAAGACAATGCCAATCAGGGCTCCGGCGATATTGACGATATAGGGGATGGCCGACACACGACACCTCGCGAAGATGCGGAACGGACATTTGAAGTGGCCCATCCGCCAGGCATGCACAATGAGAAGGCCGTCTTACGGCGGCAAGAAGAACATGCTGCCGCGGATGATCGAGACGACGCAACGATTATACTAAATCTGCATCGCCGCCGAGAAGACCGTTCTCTGCTGGTAAGCCCTGATCGGCCGTCACGCCGGTATTTCGCCCTTGAGCATGAGCCGGTAGAGATAACGGCGCTCGTTCATGTCGTAATCCGGATTGGCCTGGTGCATGACGCTGCGGTTGTCCCAAATGACCCAGTCGCCGTGGCGCCATTTGTGGCGGTATTCGTATTTTTTTTGCGTCGCATGCCGCATCAGTTCGTCGATCAGCTTAAGTGCCTCGCCGTCGTCCATGCCGACGATCGATTCGATACGGACCGGATTGAGGAACAGCGCTTTGCGGCCGTTCTCCGGGTGCGTGCGCACCAGCGGATGCAAGCCGGGCGGCGGTAGCTGGCGGCGGCTTTTCTCGCTCAGATAGCCGAGCGGGCGCGGACTATATTTGCTCAAATAGGCATGCACTGCTTTCAGGTTGTCGATTTTTTGTTTGGTCTCCTGCGGTAGCTCATCGTAGGCGTCGTGCATGTTGACGTATTGAGTGTCGCCGCCGCTCGACGGCAGTTCGACCGCGAACAGCGTCGTCGCCTTGGGCGGGCGCGGATGATTGGAATGGTCGGTATGGAATGTCTCGCCTGGAATGATCCGCCGGCCGTTCACGAATTCGTCGTTAGAGACGTAGGAGACATCCGGGTAGCCGGGGACATGGTGCTCCTTCTTGTCGTGGGGCTGCAACTCGCCGAGAAGCCGCACGGCGGCCTTGAAATCATCCGGCGAGAAATGCTGGTCGCGCATGACCAGCACGTGATGCGCGACGAACGCTTCGTTCAGCGCTGCGCGGACGTCAGCGTCGATCGACTCCCTAAAATCGATACCGACAACTTCGGCACCGGTGTGATCTGTCAGCGGCATGATGGCGAAGGATGTCATGGACGTTCCTCCACGCTGTTGTCTTGTTGATGGGACGCTAGCGCCACCACATCGCAGAGGTCAAGCGGACCACTAGATCGCCGCTTCGCTGCGGCTATCGAAGAAGTGCAGCCGCTCGGGATTGAGCGCGAGCCGCAAGTGCTCGCGGACTTTTGCCTGGACGGTCGGCTCGACCGCGGCCACCATCGAGCCGGCGCCGACCTTGAGGTCGAGCAGAATCTCCGAGCCGAGCCGCTCGACCACCTCCACCACTGCCTCGAAGCTCAGCCCGTTGGCCGCCTCTGCGGCGACGATACGGAGGTCCTCCGGCCGGACGCCGAGCGTGACCTCTTCCCCGAGATGGCGGCGCAGCCGCACGGCAGTCGCGCCGGGCAGCGCCAGCCGCACGCCGTCGCCGACCGCCTGCACCATTCCGCCATTCTCGACCAAGGCGACGCGGACGAAGTTCATGGCCGGCGAACCGAGAAAGCCGGCGACGAAGCGGTTGGCCGGCGCGTTGTAGAGATCGAGCGGTTCGCCGACCTGCTGCACGACGCCATCCTTCATCACCACGACGCGGTCGCCGAGCGTCATCGCCTCGACCTGGTCGTGGGTAACATAGATCGCGGTGGTGCCCAGCCGGTCGTGAATCTTCTTCAGCTCGACGCGCATCTGTACGCGCAGCTTGGCGTCGAGATTCGACAGCGGTTCGTCGAATAGAAACACCTGCGGATGGCGCACGATGGCGCGGCCGAGCGCCACGCGCTGGCGCTGGCCGCCGGAAAGCTGGCGCGGCTTGCGGCTGAGATAATCCTCGATACCGAGAATATCGGCGGCGTGGCGCACCCGCCGGTCGATTTCGGCGCGGGCGAAGCGGCGCATTTTCAGACCGAACGCCATGTTGTCGTAGACGCTCATGTGCGGATAGAGTGCGTAGTTCTGAAACACCATGGCGATGTCGCGGTCCATCGGCGGCAACGCGTTGACTACGGTGTCACCGATCAAAACCTCACCCGAGGTGATGGATTCGAGGCCGGCGACCATGCGCAGCGTCGTGGTCTTGCCGCAACCCGATGGTCCAACCAGAACGACGAATTCGCGGTCGCGGATTTCGAGGTTGACGCCCTTAACCGCGTGGACCTCGTTGTACTTTTTGTTGAGATTGCGGATGACAACGGGCGCCATGGACTCAACCTTTGACCGATCCGGTCAATCCGGCGACGTAGTATTCGACGAAAAACGAATAGATGAACGCCACCGGGATCGAGCCGAGGAGCGCGCCGGCCATCAACTGCCCCCAATAGAACACGTCGCCGCGCACCAGTTCAGAAGTGACCCCGACCGAAACCGTCTTCTGCTCGGCCGAAGACAGGAACACCAGGGCGTAGATGTATTCGTTCCAGGACAGCGTGAAGGCGAAAATGCCGGCGGAAAGAATGCCCGGCACCGCGATCGGCATGATGATGTAGAGCATCGCCTTCCAGCGCGTGGCGCCATCGATGCGCGCGCACTCTTCGAGCTCGCGCGGGATGGCCTTGAAATAGCCCATCAGCAGCCAGGTGCAGAACGGAATGAGGAAGGTCGGATAGGTCAGGATCAGCGCCCAGGGGGTGTCGCCGAGATGGAAGTTGCGGATGATGTTGGCGAGCGGAATGAACAGCAGCGTCTGCGGCACCAGGTAAGTGATGAAGATGCCGGTGCCGAGCGCGCCGGCGAAGCGGAATTTCAGGCGCGAGAGCGCATAGCCGGCAAGAATCCCGCAGAACAGCGAGATCAGCGTCGCCACACAGGCGATGAACAGCGTGTTGGCCATCCAACGGATGAACAGCGTGCCGGTCAGCAGATCGGTGATGTGCCGGAGCGTCGGATGCAAGGTCCAGAACGGCGTGTAGTTCGGAGCCATCCACGGCCGGTACAGCTCACGATCGGGCCGCACCGAGGTGACCAGCATCCAGTAGAACGGGAAGAGGAGCCAAATAATGAAGGCGCTCAGCGGAATGTAGAAATAGACCCAGCGCCGCCACTTCGCACCTTCGATCATGGCTCAGTGGACCTCAACGCGCCGGATGTAGAGGAGCTGCACTACCACGACGATGAGCAGGAACGGAAACATAGCGAGCGAGACCGCGGCGCCCTGGCTCAATAGTCCGGTGCCCACGCCGATCTGATAGGCGTAGGTGGCGAACAGCTGTGTGGCATTGGCCGGGCCCCCGCCGGTGAGCACGTAGACGAGCTGGAAATCGGCAAAGGTTTGGATGATGGAAAACAGCATCACCACCATGGTGACCGGCAGGAGCAGCGGCCAGGTCACGTGCCAGAAGCGTTGCCACGCCCGCGCGCCGTCGATCGCGGCGGCTTCCTCCAGCTCGGGATTTATGGTCTGCAGGCCGGCCAACAGGCTGATGGCGAAGAACGGCACGCCGCGCCAGACGTTGACGATGATCACCGAGATCAGCGCCAGGTCTGGCTCGCCGAGCCAGTTGATGCGCGAATGGATGAGGCCGAAATGAAACAGCGTCCAGTTGATGACGCTGAAAGTCGGATCGAACATCCATTTCCAGGCGAAGGTCGACAGCACGGTTGGAATGATGAAGGGAAGAAGGATGAACGCGCGGGTGAAGGCCTTGCCGCGAAAATTGCGGTTGAGCAGCAGGGCGAGCCAAAGCCCGAGCCCGAGCTTGAACACGGTGGCGACCGCCGTATAGATGAATGTGTTGTAAACGGCGGTGCGAAAGATGCTGTCGTTCCACAGCGCCTCGAAATTCGCCAAGCCGACGAACTTACCGGGGACGCCGACCGTCGCATTGGTGACCGCAAGCCACACGCCTTCGACGAACGGATAGGCGATGAACAGGCCCAGCAGGACGACGGTTGGCAGCAGCAGGACGGCCGCGAGCCAACGCTCGTCTTCGAGCAACCGCGTCGCCGCCCCCCGTTGGGGCGCGTCGGCGAATGCTTGCCGGGTGACGAGGTCGCTTACGGCCATCGCCTGTTCCCTTAAGTTGCGGCGGCGGGATAACGCCGCCGCAAGCCGCGGCAAATCATATCACGGCGCTCGCCGCGCCCGGCAAGTCAGGCGTGAATCTTCTGCACCTCGCCGGTTGCCCATTTCACCGCGTCCTCGGCCGCCATGCCCTGCACCGCCTTCGCGAACATGTCGATGATGATGTATTTGCTCAAAACCTCGGCGGCATTGCGGTCCGCGGGTCCGGGATAGCCGGCGAATTGCGCGCCGCGCCCGACCGTGCGGTAGGGCGCCAGCACCGGATCCTTGTTCCAGATCGGATCCTGCTCCCAGATTTTGGTGGCCCCGACCGTATAGCCGCCTTGCGAGTCGAACCACTTTTGATAGACCGGCTTCGAGGTGATCCAGGCTAGGAACTTCTTGGCGGCGTCCTTCTGTTTGGAATATCCCATCAGCATGTTGGTCATCGGCAGCTGAAAGGAAAACTTGCCGGCAGGGCCCTTGGGCATCGTGCCATGCAGAATGTCCTGCCAGATCGGCGTGCCTTTTTCAGTCTGGTATTTATCGGGTTCGCGCTTGGCCAACAGATAGATCGAGGCGCCGTTGAGCGTGGCGGAAATCGTGCCGGACAGGAAGGCGCGGTTGTTGCTGGAATCGTCCCATGCAAGGCCGCCGTCGTCGCAGCAGTCCTTGTAGAACGCGACGCCGTACTTGACCGCTTCGATCGTGGCCTTGCTGTCGAGCGTCACCTTCTTGCCGCTCTTGTCGACCTCCGTGCCGCCGAACGACCACAGGAAGGGATACCAGAAGGTCGGCGGATCGCCGAAGCTGTGGCCGAGCGCCTGGCCGATCGGCTGGCCCTTGGCCTTGAGCTTCTTGCCGGCGGCGCGGTACTCGTCCCAGGTTTCCGGAAATTTGGTGACGCCGACCGCCTCGAACCAGGATTTGCGATAGGCAATTTCGGCGCCGACAATGCACCACGGCACGCCCAGCCATTTCTTGCCGTTGTTGGCGACGACCGTCGATTCCCGGTAGAAGCCATCCTGGTCCTTGCCGATCTTTTCGGCGACGTCGCTCACCTCGGCGAGGCTATCGGCATAAAGCTGCGGCCAATTGTTCAGCGCGCAGATGACGTCGGGGCCGGTACCCGACTGGATGGCGGCGGTGGTGCGCGCCTGGATGTCGTTGCCGTTGATCATCTCGATGTTGAGCGTGATACCCAAATCCTTGGCGCAGTCCGGCACGATCTGCTTGAGCAGCAGCGTGTCCGACGAGGGAACGAAATCGTTCCACCGCAGCCAATGCACCGTTGCGCCCTGGGCGAAGGCGGGCGCCCTGCCGGACGCCAATATGGCCGCCATGCCGCCAGCCCTTGCGGCAAGCGCGCCGACACCGGAAACCTGCACAAATTTTCGCCGACTGATGCGTGGCATGATGGAATCTCCCTGAGTTTGTCCCGAAGACGCTTTCTTCTGATTTTGCCTCAAGGCTACGACCGACGGAACGCGGTGTCTATGGGTCCGGCCGTCAGCCCGATCGGCGTCGCTTTCCGCTGGCCGAACATCGGAATCCAGCGCCGCGTGCGCAGCGGTACCCGATTTGCCCGACGCGGCAGGGACGTTTACAGCATTGGCATTAGTCCAGGTAACAGCCGCAGGGTGGCGATCGATGGGATTCGAGTTGGGGCTTTACACATTCGGCGATCTCATGCCGGATACGCCGACCGCCAAGGCCATCGGCGCGCAGCAGCGGCTTGCCGAAATTTTGGCCGCCGCGAAGCTCGCCGAAGAGGCCGGCCTCGACGTGTTCGCGGTCGGCGAGCATCATCGGCTGGATATGGCGATTGCCGCGACGCCGGTTGTGCTGGCGGCGATCGCGGCGGTCACCCGCCGCATTCGGCTTGCCAGTGCAGTGACGATCCTGAGCACCGCCGACCCGGTCCGGGTGTTTGAGGATTTCGCTACCGTCGATCTCATCTCCGGCGGCCGTGCCGAAGTCATCGCCGGCCGCGGCATATTCACCGAGTCGTTTCCGCTGTTCGGCTACGATCTCGCCGACTACGACGCGCTGTTTACCGAAAAGCTCGATCTCTTGCTCAAGCTTAACGCCGGCGAGCGCGTGACCTGGCAGGGCCGCTTCCGCACGCCGCTTAGCGATTCGCCAATTCCGCCGCGCCCGGCACAAGGCGCACTGCCAATCTGGGTCGGCACCGGCGGTACGCCCGACAGCGTCGCGCGCGCGGGCACACTCGGACTGCCGCTGGCCCTCGCCAATATCAGCCGTCCGCCGGCGACGCTCGCACCGCTCGCCGATGTCTACCGGCGCGCCGCCGAGCAAGCCGGCCACGATGGCGAAAACATCAAAATCAGCGTCGCCACCCACATGCATGTGCAGAAAGATTCGCAAGCCGCACTCGACACCTTTTATCCCCACTACGCCGATTATTTTTTCACCCATTCCGCGTCGCAATATCGCGCCGAGCGGATCAGCCGCGCAACCTACGAGGAGCGCGCCGCCCAGCACGGCGCCATTTTCGTCGGCAGCCCGCAGCAGATCATCGACAAAATTCTCTACGAGCGCGAATTGTTCGGCCATCAGCGCTTCCTGGCGCAGATCGACATTGGCGGCCTGCCCTATGCGAGCGTCGCGCGGGTGATCGAACTGTTCGCCAGCGAGGTGGCGCCTTCCGTGCGCCGCGCCGCCGGCAAATAGCAATCGGCTTGCGCCGTCAGATCGAAATCTGACGTCCGATCTCCACTACCTGCCGGCTCGGCATGCGGAAATAGT
Source organism: Xanthobacteraceae bacterium (assembly GCA_030037065.1). Taxonomy (GTDB): domain Bacteria; phylum Pseudomonadota; class Alphaproteobacteria; order Rhizobiales; family Xanthobacteraceae; genus BOG-931. The sequence goes on along the minus strand of JASHRW010000338.1, from coordinate 7,396 downwards.
CGGTGACGTGCGCGGCGTTTCGCACCATCGCCGCAAACAATTCTTCCTGCCAGACCGGCATTTCCGCGCCCTGCTCGCGATGCACGATATATTCGTGCCCGACATAATAGGTGATGTCGTCAAGCTGCACGCCGCATCCCAACCGCCGGGATTGATCGAGGAGATGCGGAATATTGGGATGCTCCATGAAACCGTAATGTGCAGTGATGCGCCAGAAATTCTCGCCTTCCTGGATGACCGACATGCGTTCGGCGGGCCGAACCCGGGGTTTTGATTCGGTCAGCACCGTGAGCACGATCACGCGCTCATGCAGCGCGCGATTGTGCTGCAGATGCCACTTCATCACCGGCGGAACGCCGCTCGTCGTGCGGGTGAGAAACACCGCGGTGCCCGGTACGCGTGGCACGCCGCGCGCTTTTAGATCGGCGAGAAAATCCGGCACCGCGACAGGTTTTTGCGCCAGGCGGTGCGCCACCACGACAGTGCCGCGGTGCCAGATCAGCATCACGCCATACACGAGCGCGGCGAGGAGCAGCGGCACATAACCGCCGTCGGCGATCTTGAGCGAGTTCGCCGTGAAAAATCCGGCGTCGACAATCACGAACAATCCGGCCAGCGCGCCGCTCGTCCACAGGCTCCATCGCCAGATTTCGCGCATGGCGATGAACAGCAGACACGAGGTCATCAGCATCGTCGCCGAGACCGCGATGCCGTAGGCGGCGGCAAGATTGTCGGATTTATGGAATAGAATGGTGAGCGCGATGGTGACGATCATCAAGAGCCAGTTGACGACGCCAACGTAAATCTGGCCGTAGCCTTGCTCCGAGGTTTGCTTGATATTCAAGCGGGGCAGCCAACCGAGTTGGATCGCCTGCCGGGTCATGGAATAGGCGCCGGTGATGATCGATTGGCTGGCGATGATCGTTGCCATTGTCGCCAAGACGACGAGCGGAACGATCAGCGGCGCGGGGCACAGTCGATAGAAGATATTGTTCGCGATCGGCTCGCCGCGCAGCGCGATTGCGCACTGGCCCGCGTAGTTGAGCACCAGGCAAGGGAATACGATCGAAGACCAGGCGGCGCGGATCGGTCGTTTGCCGAAATGGCCCATGTCGGCATAGAGCGCCTCGGCGCCGGTGACGCAAAGAAAGATGCCGCCGAGTACCAAAAAGCCACGGAATCCGTCGGCGGCGAGCAGGCGCAGGCCGTAATACGGATTGAGCGCGTACAGCACCTGCGGGTCCTGACAAATGCCCCACAGCCCGAGCGCACCGATGCAGAGGAACCAGAGCAGCATGACCGGACCGAATGCGGCGCCGATGCGCGCGGTACCGAACGGCTGCACGGCGAACAGCAGCGCCAGAATGGCGACGGAGGCCGGCACCACATAGTCGTGAAAAGAGGGAGCCGCGATGTTGAGGCCTTCGAGCGCGGAGAGTACGGAGATCGCCGGCGTGACGGCGCCGTCGCCATAGATCAGCGCCGCGCCGAGAAGCCCGACCGCGACAATCAGCGGACGCCGCGCGCGCTTGACGCCGAGCAATGACATCAAGGCGAGGATGCCCCCCTCGCCGTCATTGTCGATGCTCATGGCGATCAGAACGTATTTGATCGAAGTGATAAGGGTCAGGGTCCAGAACACCAGCGACAGCATGCCGAGGATGCGTTCCGGTGTCGCTTCGCCGTGCAGAAAATCGAACGCCGTTTTCAGCGTATAGAGCGGGCTGGTGCCGATATCGCCGAACACGACACCGAGCGCGCCGAGGCCGGTCAGCGCCAACGCGGTTCCGCGCACTGGCGCGGCCGTCCCACTCGATTCACCGGACGATGCGGTCGCCATGGTGGCTCATAAAAATTTGGGGAAGCTTACCGCGTCAGCATTTTGGTTGTCGCAGCGCAGCGAGCAAACATGGCAAAACGACCATGACGCGGTGATGACACGGACGAGCGCAAAGCTCAACAGAAGAGAGCGAGCGCCAACTCACGGAGTTGGTTCTTTGTGAGTCAATTTGCCCGATTGGACATTGCGCGCCTTACGCGCTTCCACGATCGGCGCTATGCGCTCTCGGAGAGCATCCAAAATATCCAACTTTTCCGCAAAACTGAGCGCAGCGCGCTGCCGCCGCCACGCAGCCTTTCGCGCTAGGATGTCTGAAATGTCGGGATATTCAGGATCTAATTTGACCATTTGCCAAAACTAAATTGTTTCAAGCGGATTTTCAATGTCAGCCTTCTCACAAAAACTCAGCCAAGCATTCATAAGATGATGCCTCTCTAACACGCCCTTTAGCGCGACCAAATCCACTGCACCTTGCTGCAAGAAGGCCTGAACTCTCGCCAAATCCTTCAGCCGTCCGACTTTTACGGCCGTCGCCACGATATGTTCCGCCCTTAAGCATCGCGCCTTCACGGGAGGGGTGACCGTCAGGCCGATATCCAGCTCTTCGGCTCTGTCCAACGCCTCTTTATCCAATTCCGATGCGACAGGCAGGAATTGCACGGGCCATCCTTCGATCATGATTCCGACGCCGGACCGCTCTGCATAGCCCAACTCTGCCAAAGCATTCTCGATCGGATCAAGCAGGATCAGACCTGATTGACGTTGCTCGAAATGGGCAATCGACACCAGAACATCCAGGTCTTCGGTCAGAGTCGGCTCGATATAATTGAGCGCCGCCACGGCGTCGGCGATGGCGTAGCGTTCGACGGTGCCCTGTTCGGCGAGCCTTGCGACGACTTCGATCGTCTTGCTCAGCGACATGGGCCGACCCTGACATTAACTCCTGAATAAGACAGAACGTGCGGCCTCGACGACCCGATGCGGGGCGATCGGCGTTTCGTTAAATTCCACCTGCAGCGGTCGCAGCGCGTCGGCGATGGCGTTGGCGAGCGCGGCCGGCGGCGCGATCGGGCCGCCTTCGCCGACGCCCTTGACGCCGAACGGATTGAGCGGTGACGGCGAATGCTGGTGCCTGAGCCTGAAGCGCGGCATCCCCGCCGCGGTCGGCAGCATGTATTCAGCGAGCGTCGTCGCCAGCGGCTGTCCGTCGGTACTATAAGGCAGAGTTTCGAGCAGCGCGCCGCCGATGCCCTGCACCGCACCGCCGACGATCTGGCCCTCGACCAGCATCGGATTGACCACCACGCCGCAATCGTGGGCGATGGCGTAATCCTCGACGCGCACGCGCCCGGTTTCAATATCGACTTCAACCAAGGCTGCGTGCGCCGCATACGACCACGTCACCGTCGGCGGCTCGAAGTAATAGGTCTCCTCAAGCCCGGCATCGATGCCTGACGGCCGACCGTGATCCCAGCCGGGCCGGGCGGCCTGCGCCACCTTGGCGAGGGTGACTTCGGCACCCGGCACACCGACAATGCCGACCCGCCCGTTGCGCAGCTCCAAATCGGTCGCGGCGCATTCGAGAAGATTGGCGGCGATGGCAAAGACCTTGGCGCGCAGCTTCTCGCTGGCGCCGTGAATGGCCCCCGACAGCGTGACCGTGGTGCGGCTCGCCAGTGTGCCGAAACCGATGGAAATCGCCGCGGTGTCGGCGAGCGCCACTACCACGTCGTCGGGCTGCACGCTCCAGGCGTCGGCCACGACCTGCGCGAAAATCGTTTCCATGCCCTGTCCTTGCGGGCAGCCGCCCGAGGACAGAAAAATCTTGCCGGACGGATCGATGCGCACGAGCGCGCTCTCGAACGGGCCGACCCCGGTGCCTTCGACATAGCAGCCGAGACCGAGGCCAAGATGGCGGCCATCCTCGCGCGCGGCGCGCTGCCGCTCGCGAAACGCCGAAAGCCCGCCGACCGCCTCCAGCGCCTTTTCCAAAGCCGCCGGGTAGTCGCCGCCGTCGTAGACGATCGGCTGGCCGTCGCGATAGGGCATGCCCATCGCGTAGGGCATTTCGTCGTCGCGGATCATGTTGCGCAGCCGCACCTCGGCGGGCTCGAGGCCGAGTTCAGCAGCAACGAGATCGACGATCCTTTCCGTCGCAAAGGCGGCTTCCGGCCGGCCGGCGCCGCGATACGGCGCGTTCGGGGTCTTGTTGGTGGCGGCAATGCGGGCGTCGATCGCAATCGCGCCGATCTTGTAGGGGCCGGGCAGATGCGCCGCGGTATTGTAGACCACGCCAGCGCCGATCGGATTCCAGGCACCGCCATCGACCGCGAAGCTGTCACGCAGCGCCAAGATGCGACCGTCGTCGTCGAAGCCGACCTCGACGTCGTGGATCTGGTCGCGCGAATGGCACGAGCAGATCAGATGCTCGCGCCGGTCTTCGATCCATTTGACCGGCCGGCCGAGCCGGCGCGCCAGAAATGGGATCAGCAAATCTTCCGGATAGACGTGGCCCTTGACGCCAAAGCCACCGCCGACGTCGAGCGCAACGCAGCGGATGCGCGCCTCGGGCAGTTGCAGCACCGCGGCCGCTTCCCGACGCACCCAATGCACGACCTGGGTCGACGACCAGATCGTCATCGCGTCGGTACGCGCGTCGTGCAGGGCGACCACGCCGCGGCATTCCATCGGCATGGCGGCGTAGCGGTGATGATGAAAGCGGCGCTTGAGCCGCCGCGGCGCCCGCGCCATGGCGCGCTCTGCATCGCCCTTGGCGATGGTGAAGGCGCCGATCAGGTTGGTGCCGAAACGATCGTGCACGATTGGCGAGCCGGCCGACAAAGCTGCTTCGGGATCGAGCACGGCCGGCAGCGGATCAAGATCGAGCTCGACCAGTTGCGCGGCGTCCTCCGCCGCATGACGGCTCTGCGCCACGATGACCGCCACGGCTTCGCCGACATGGCGGACCTTGTCGTGGGCGAGCAGCGGCTGTTGCGGGTTGATGAACTTGTGCTGGACCTGCGTCGTCCACTTCGACGGCAGCACGAGCTGCGTATCCGGCACCGGCGGCAACAGCTCGGCCAGTTGCGCCCCGCTCAGCGCATAGACAACGCCCGGCGCCGCGGCGGCGCGCGACAGATCGACCCCTTTGATGTGCGCGTGCGCAAGCGGGCTGCGCACGAAGACCGCATGCAGCATATGCGGCAGTTCGAAGTCGGCGATGAACTGCCCGCGCCCGGTGAGCAGGCGCCGGTCCTCGCGCCGCGTGATCGAGCGGCCGATGAAGGGAGTTTTCACAACATCGTTCATGCGGGCGATTCTACTTCAGTTCAGTCGCAGCTCGGTAATGTGCCGAGGGTCGGGCTTCAATTCACCCTTCTCCACACGCTTGACGATATCGGTCAGCACCGCATTGGCGCGGCACGAAATTCCAACCTTCTCGCCCTCGCGCACGACGTGGCCGTTGAGAAATTCGATCTCGGTACGGCGGCCTTTCTGCATGTCCTGTCCCATCGACGGCCGCTGCTCGGCGGCGGTGTGCTTTGCGTCCTTGAAACGCTGCTGGTCGCAGGCGCGGATTGCCGCCTCGTCGCCCTCGCCGGCGCGCGCGATCGTTTCCGGTGGCAGATGCAATATGTCCTCGAGCGCATAGCCGTGCGCCTGACCGACGCGGATCGCCTCGCTGCCGAGCCGGGTAGAGAAGCGGCGGATCGGATCGTTCTTGAGAAGGTCGCCGCCACCGAGACCCGTGCAGGCGGAAAGCCCGTTGGCCATGGCATTGGCGACGAGTTTCGACCAGCGCTCGCCCCAAAGGTTGCCGGTCACCTTGGCGCTGTCGGCATAGCCGACCAGCCGGCATACCTCCTGCGCACGCGCGGTGATGCGGCCGTGCACCTCGCCGGCGCGAAACACGGTGTGGTTGGCGCCGTGCTTGGCAGCGCCGCGATGGACGTGGCCCGGCTCCGGCAGATTGACGGTAATCGAGCTGGCGATGCAGCCGAGCGTCTTGCCCCAGCCGACGACGCCGGCAACGGTCTCTTCGTTCATGCAATTCTGCAGCGAGACCAGGTAGCCGTCCGGCGCCAGATATTGCCGGATCAGCATCGCCGCCCAGGCGGTGTCGTAGGACTTCATGCAGACGAAGGCGATGTCGACCGGCTTCTCCTTGGCGAGCTGCTGCGCGTCGGTGACGTGCAGGGCGCGCACCGGCACGGTGAATTCCGGCTCCTTCATGGCGTGGGTCACACGCAGGCCGTGTTTGCGCATGTGCTCGACATGCGCCGGCCAAGGATCGATGAAGGTCACGTCCTCGCCGGCCGCCACCATATGGGCGCCGGTGTAACCGCCGACCGCGCCGGCGCCGACAATGGCGATCTTTTTCCCACTCATACGCTCCTCCCGGACCCGCCCTACGCACCCATGTGTTAGCATAGCCATTGGCGTCAATGTTCGACACCGCATAGCGGCTTGTCTTAGGGAGTAAACCATGCGCGGCGTCACGTTCCTTGGCGATCGCAAATTGCGTCTGATGGAATTTCCCGACCCGACGCCCGGACCGCACGACGTCATCGTCGAGATCAAGGCGTCTGGCATGTGCGGCAGCGATCTGAAATTCTATCGCGCCTCAGGCGAAACCTCCTCGCTCGGGCTCGGCAAGGTAAGCGGTCCGGTGATCGCCGGGCACGAGCCGTGCGGCGTGGTCGCAGCGGTCGGCAACGCCGTGGATGAACGCATGACCCGCATCGGCGATCGCGTTATGGTGCATCACTATTCTGGCTGCGGCACGTGTGCGCATTGCCGGACCGGATGGTCGCAGATGTGCGTAGCGGGTAGCACCGTCTACGGCGTCACCGGGCATGGCGCGCATGCGCCGTATATGAAAGTGCCGGCGCACACGCTCGTCGCCTTGCCGGACGATTTGAGTTTTACGACCGGCGCGGCGATCTCCTGCGGCACCGGCACCGCCTATCAGGCGCTACGCCGCATGCAGCTATCCGGCGGCGACACCATCGCCGTCGTCGGCCAGGGACCGGTCGGTCTGTCGGCGACGCAGCTCGCAACAGCAATGGGCGCCCGCGTCATCGCGCTTGATGTGAGCAAAGAGCGGCTGGACAGGGCGAAGGCGTTCGGCGCCGCCGCCTCGATCGATCCGCTTTCCACCGACGCCGTCGCCGCCATCAGGGCGCTGACGCACGGAACCGGGGCCGACAAGACGCTCGATACGTCCGGAACAGCCGACGGGCGCCTGATTGCAGTCCGCGCCGCGCGGATCTGGGGCACCGCCTGTTTCGTCGGCGAAGGCGGCGACGTCACCATCGACGTGAGCCCGCACATGCTGCGCAAGCAGCTCACCATCATTGGCTCGTGGACATTCTCAACATCGATCCAGGCCGACTGCGCGCGCTTCGTCGCCGACCGCAACATTGAGGTCGACCGGCTGTTCACGCATCGCTGGCGGCTCGATCAGGCGGACGAGGCCTATCGGCTGTTCGACCGCCAAACCGAAGGCAAGGGCGTTTTTCTCATGCAGTAATGCGACGCCCCCGGAACGGCCAT
>JASHRW010000337.1 GCA_030037065.1 Xanthobacteraceae bacterium | reverse complement strand
CGTTCGCTGCGGCCGCCAGATGGCCTGCGGCGTTGCGCAAGTGTCCGATGCCTTGGTCGAAACTGGTCATTGCGCCGCTCACATAATCGGCACCAGCCGATAGCCGACTCCGCGCACGGTTTGCACGATCAGCGGATTGGCCGGGTCGTTTTCGATCTTGCGGCGAAGCCGGTTGACCTGGACGTCGACGGTGCGCTCGCTCACCGCCTCTCCGTTGCCGGCGAGCGCTTGGCGCGCGACCGTCTCGCCGACATTGGCAACGAGTACGCGCAGCATCTCGCATTCCCGTTCGGTGAGGCGGATCGATTCATCGCCGCGGCGCAATTCACCGCTCGCTACATGAAAGACGAACGGGCCGAAGCGCACTGATTGCGCCGGCGCTGCACGCGGCGGATGGGAGCGCTTGAGGATATTGGCAACGCGCAACGAAAGCTCGCGCGGTTCAAAAGGTTTTGCCAGATAATCATCGGCGCCAATTTCCAGTCCCCTGATGCGGCTCTCCTTCTCGTCGCGCGCCGTAAGCATGAGGATCGGCACGGCTGAGGAGGCACGCAGCGCCCGGGCGAAATCAAAGCCGTTTTCACCCGGCATCATGACATCGAGGATCAGGAGATCGAAGCGGAGCCCTTCGAGCTTGGCGCGCGCGTCGGCTGCAGTATCGGCGGTCGAGACCCGATAGCCCTCGCCCAAGAGAAAGCGCAATAGCAGCGCGCGGATGCGGCGATCGTCGTCGACGACGAGCAGATGTGGTGCGTCGTCGGCAGGTTTTGCCGGCGCTGCGGCGGTCATGCGGTGCCGTCTCGCCGGCGCGAACGCGAGCGGTCGGCGTGCGCGATCATGCGCAACACGCGTTCGCGGTGCTCGCCATCGATCATGCCCGCGAGAAAGCGCCGCGCCGCCTCGTGCCCGCCCGGCCCAAGCTCGGCCAGAACACCGGCGATGCGCGTGGTTTGCAGGCCGGCAAGCTGCATCGCCAGCGCCTCCCCCGCCGGCGTCACGTGAAGCAGTCGCTGGCGGCGGTCGTTGTCACCTTCCCGTTGCACGATGTAGCCCTGGTCGATGAGCTGCTTGAGCACGCGGCCGAGCGACTGCTTGGTAATTCTGAGCACGTCGAGCAGGTCGGCAACTTTCAGACCCGGATTGCGATTGACGAAATGCAGAACGCGATGATGCGCCCGTCCGAAGCCGAGCTTGGCCAGCACTTCGTCGGGATCGCCGACAAAGTCCCGGTAGGCGAAGAAAAGTAATTCGATGAGGTCCCAGCAGGGTTCGGCTATCGGTGCGATAGGCTCAATCGCAGCCGGACCGCGGGGCTTGGGTATAGCAGTGACGCTGATGTCCGCCATTTATGTCAGCACTATTGACATATTTTCGGTTGGTTGTTAATACAAAGCCGCGTTATCACAGCGGTATCTGCCGCCCGACCCACCCTCAAACGGCGCGTTCAGGGGCAGGGAAACCATACCGGGAGTCACGCCCCGAATCAAAAGCGCCCGGCCCACCCTTTGGCACATGCTGAAAGGTAGGGCAGAGAAACGGGTCACCTCCGCGAGGGAGAACTGCCATGGCCGTGCCCTTCGACGAACGCTCCGACGTCATCTGGTTCGACGGCAGGCTCGTCCCCACCGCCGAGTGCAAAATCAGCCTGCTCACGCATGGTTTGCATTACGCCAGCTGCGTGTTCGAAGGCGAGCGCGCGTATGGCGGCGAGATTTTTGAGGGCACTGCGCACACCGAGCGCCTCAAACGCTCGGCGCGGGTGCTGGACTTCGAAATTCCCTATAGCGTTGCCGAAATCGACGCCGCCAAGCGTCTGGTTCTTGAGAAAAACAACCAGAAGAATGCCTATGTGCGGCCGATTGCCTGGCGCGGATCTGAGGCCCTCGGCGTCTCGGCGCAGGCGAACAAAATCCACTTGGCCATCGCTACCTGGGAATGGCCGAGCTACTTCGATCCGGCGCAGCGGCTAAAAGGCATTCGCCTCGACCTTGCCGAATACCGGCGTCCCGATCCGAAGACGGTGCCGTGCCTGGCCAAGGCCGCCGGCCTCTACATGATCTGCACCATTTCCAAGCACCGGGCCGAGCAACGCGGCTATGCCGACGCCATGATGCTCGACTGGCAGGGACGCGTTGCCGAATGCACCGGCGCCAATATTTTCTTCGTCAAGGATGGCAAGATCCACACGCCGATCGCGGACTGTTTTTTGGCAGGCATCACGCGCGCCACGGCAATTGCGTTGGCGCGCCGGCATAACATCGAAGTGACCGAGCGACGCATCATGCCCGAGGAACTTGGTAGCTTCTCTGAGTGCTTCATAACTGGCACCGCCGCCGAGGTCACGGCCGTTTCTGAAATTTCGCAATGGAAATTCACTCCCGGCCGCATCACCCAGACTTTGATGAGCGACTACACCGCCGAGGTGCAGCCGAAGGGCAAGGCCGCCGCCGCGTAATCGCGCGCTGCTCTACAAATACTTCCGGCACGGGCGTCGGCCCGCGCTCCTCGCCATCGCATGGTTCCACCCCAGCTTGGGCCGCAGTGAGCATCCTGCTAATTCTGCGACTTCCGACGCAACGAGAGCTTGCGCCCATTGTGGACTGACATCACCTTACTCTGAGGAGAGCCGGCGCAAGTCGCCGAATTGCGCGAAACGACCGATCCGACCAGCGATCAGGTCATCATCTTGAAAATGCGTTAGCCTTTCGATGAGATCGCTTGCAGGCCGACCTATGCTGATGCCCATTGGTCTTGGCGTTGCGACGCAGCAGGCACCCTATTCCCGCCAGAACGGCTTGCTCGCCTCGCGAGCAGCATCGTAGCGCGTCACTCCGAAATCGCGGAGACAACGGTCGCACAGCACAGCGAGTTCGCGCCGGCTGCGCGCCCGGCGCCGCCATTCCTCGATCACCGCGCGGCATTCGGCCAACAGCCGCCGCGCCGAGGTGCGCGGGCCGGAAGGCGCATGATACAGCGTTTGAGCGTGAGCCATGATTTCTCTCCTGAAAATTTCACTCAGAATAGCGCCGTCCATGAAGCCGATGCTTCGGTTCAGGTCGTACTGACGTAAAGCGAGGCGAGATCGGCGAGATTCGGTGCAGCCGCCAAAACCAGGAGCGCGGCAGCGATCAGCACCGCCACTAACAACGCGATGGCGGTGAAAAGCCGCTGATCCGTCGGCGAACTCTGCGCCGCTATGGGCACAGGGCGGCGCGACGTGAAGGCCGCAGGGGCTTGATGGACTGACATTTGATCCTCCGCGAACCGCACGGGCTGCGCAGGCTGTCTCGGCAAGGTTTGAAACATCCGGCGTTCGCGCATGGCGTTCGAATAGCGCTTTTCCAGATCGTAATAATCTCCTATATAATGATATCATTTATCACTATAGGTAATAGGTTGTCGAATGGCGGACTTACGCAGCTTGGCGATTTTCGTGAAAGTGGCCGAGCGCAAGAGCTTTGTGCGTGCGGCCGCCGATCTCGGCATCACGCAATCGGGCGTCAGCAATGCCGTCAAGCGCCTGGAGGAGCAAACCGGCACCTTGCTGCTCGCGCGCACCACGCGCCGCGTCAGTCTCACCGAGGACGGGGCTGCATTTTTCGAACGCTGCCGCCAGGCCCTTGCCGAGATCGATGAGGCGGAGCTCGTGCTCAAGGAAGCACGGCTCAAGCCATCCGGCAATCTACGTGTCGATATGTCGGTGGCGTTCGGTCGGCTCAAAATGGTGCCACTGCTTAGCGCATTTCAGGCTGAGTACCCCGATATCAGACTGAGCCTCACCTTCACCGATCGTTACATCGATCTGATCGAGGAGGGCGTCGATGTCGCCGTGCGATTGGGCGTCTTGCAGGACTCCAGCCTCATCGCGCGCCGCTTGACCGCGGCGCAATTCAAACTGGTCGCCACGCCCGGCTACTTCGCCAAACACGGCCGGCCGCAATCGCTCGACGATCTGGCCAAGCACAACTGCCTGGCGTTCACTTCGCGCGACACGCGATTGACGCGGGATTGGCGTTTCACGGTTGGCGACGGAGAAGTCACGCTGACGCCGCGCGGTACTATGAGCTTCAGCGACGGCGGCGCGCTGTGCGAGGCAGCCTGCGCCGGTTGCGGTTTGGCGCAAATGCACGATTATTACCTCGATCATGAGATCGCGCGCGGCAAGCTCGTCTCGGTGCTGGACAAATTCAAGCCGAAGGCCGATCCGATCTGGCTTGTTTATCCGCCGACCCGGCATCTGACGCCGAAGGTACGCGCCTTCGTCGATTTCACGAGCGCGCAGTTTCGATCGTCGCGTTTGCCGGAGCCTGCACGCTGAACGAGCAGGTCATTTCACCTTCGAGCCGACGCTGGGTCAAAGCTGATCGAGCGGCGGATTGGCCAGCACCACAGAGGTTTCGATTTGCCGGTCCGGCACAGTCCAATAGGTCTTCAACAGTGTGACTTTGCTCGCGGACGAAACCAGCGCAAAACCATGCCGCTGATAGAAACGGATCGCCCACTCGGCCGCGGCCCAGGTCCCGACCAGCATTCGGCGCGTGCCGGCCTGCCGCAGATTTTGCAAAAGCGCCCCACCGATGCCGGCGCGTTGACTGCCGGGCGCGATATACGCGTGCCGGATAAGGTCGACATCACCCATGGGCTGATAGCCCATCACGCCGACCAAACCCTCCTCGTTCTCGTAGCCCCAGAACCGCACGCCTGCTGCAATTTCGGTACGCAGCTCCGCCTCCGACATGTAGGGCTCATGCCATCGATCCTCGGGAATCGCGCCCCGGTAGGCTTCCGCCGCGGCATTGAT
>JASHRW010000336.1 GCA_030037065.1 Xanthobacteraceae bacterium | reverse complement strand
CGGCTGCTTCGATAATTGTTTGTTGTGCCATCGCCTAGACCTTGTTCCGCTCATTGCCGCGCCAACGGGCATCCCAGGTGGCATTCCCGATAGCTACGGCAACGTCCAGGGTCCCGCTGACGCGGGAACGAGCGGCGTAAGATGCCCGAACTGATGAGAGTCAAGTACCTTCTATACCACGATCTCGTCTTTCAGCGTATTCCAGATTTCGAGCTTAAGGTCGTTGAACTCCGGCGCTACCCGCATCTCGTATTCGCGCGGGCGCGGCAGCTCGATGGCAAAAATCTTCTTGGCGTGGCCGGGCCGTTTGCTCATGACCATGACGCGGTCGGAGAGATAGATTGCTTCGTCGATCTGGTGGGTGACGAACAGCACCGTCTTCTTCGCCTCGCGCCAGATGCGCAGAAGCTCGACCTGCATCAGGTCGCGCGTCTGCGCATCGAGCGCCGCGAACGGCTCGTCCATCAGGAGCACGTCCGGATCGGTCGCGAGCGCCCGAGCAAGTCCGACGCGCTGCTTCATGCCGCCGGACAATTCGTGCGGATAATGCGCCTCGAATCCGGAAAGCCCAACCAGTGCGACCAGACGCTCGGCGGTGGTGCGGCGCTTCTGCGCGGGCACGCGCTTAAGCTCGAGGCCAAGCTCGATGTTGTGCGCCACCGTGCGCCACGGCAACAGCCCGAATTCCTGAAACACCATGGCGCGGTCGCTGCCCGGTCCGCGGATCGGCTTGCCGTGCATCATCACCTCGCCGGCATCCGGCTTGGTCAGGCCGAGCAGCACATTGAGGAAGGTGCTCTTGCCGCAGCCGGACGGACCGACGATCGATAGGAACTCGCCCTCCTCGACGTCGATGTCGAAGCCACCGAGCGCCCGCACCGGCGCCCGATTTGGCGGCCGAAAGGTGAGGCTGACATTGCGCGCCTGGATGTAGCCGGTCATACGCGGGCCCCGAAGCGCAGGCGGGCAAATCGGCCGATCATGCGCGCATGATTGCTTAGACTTGGCGGCCTCGCAACCGGGGTCCATTGCCGCACGACCCGCAAACGACCCGTGCTCAGCGGGGTTTCCGGCTACGGCTTGGAACTTTCAGATCGAAGCGCGCTCTCATCGAATTTGGACGAGTGTGGCGGCAAAGTCACAGCCAAAACGCCGCGCCGCGCGTTGCAGCGGTGATCTCTCCATTCCACGTGTCAGGGGAAAGAAATGCAAAAAACCGCTCTGTTCGCGATCACTGCCGCGGCTGTGCTGGCCGCCGGACCGGCGTTTGCCGCGGATTTAACGCCAATGACGCCAATGTACAAAGCGCCGCCCATGGTGACGGCGCCGCAGACTTGGACTGGTTTCTACATCGGCGGCGACATTGGTGCGGCCTGGTCGCACACGGATGGAAGCTGGACCGCCCCGGCCGGATTCGGCGTCAATTCCACCAGCGGCGACTTTGACGGTTCGAGTTTTTTGGGCGGCGTCCACGCCGGATACGATTACCAATTCGCGCCGAGCTGGGTGTTCGGCGTCGAAGGCGACTGGACCTGGACGCACGCGCGCGGCTCGAATAGCCAAGCCTGGACCTTCCTCGGCACAGGCGTCCCGGTCGGCGGCGGCGCGGCGACCACAATGAATTCGACCGTCGACTGGCTCGCCTCGCTGCGCGGACGCCTCGGCTATCTGGTGACGCCGAACGTGTTGGTCTACGCCACCGGCGGCGTCGCATGGGGCGATGTACATTACAGCGCCACGGCGGCTGATCCGGGGACCGGCTACCTTGCCAGCACGGGATTCAACAACACCTCCGACGGCATCGTGGTCGGCGGCGGCGTCGAATGGGCGATGACGCACAACTGGTCGCTGCGCGGCGAATATCTGTTCTATCACCTCGACAGCGCGGCGGGCACGACCGTTACGCCGGCGGCGTTTCCGGGCGCCCCGTCAAGTTTCAGTTGGAGCCATACAAATGTCGGCGTCGCCCGCGTCGGGCTGAGCTATAAGTTTTGATCGGGCAAAGTCCTGTCGAAAGCGGTTACAATAAAAACCGGCCACGGCTTCCTCCGCGGCCCGATTATTTCTGAAGACGCGGCGTGGACGTCTCGCCCGATTAGAATTTTCGCGACGTCAAGGATGGATTTATGGGGAAATGGTCGGAGTGGCAGGATTTGAACCTGCGACCCCCTCGTCCCGAACGAGGTGCTCTACCAGGCTGAGCCACACTCCGACAATCGCTGCAACAAGGTCGCGCGGCGGCTTATACATTTGGCCTTGCCGCCCGGCAAGCCGACGCCGGTTTTGCCGCGCCACACGTGCTATTTAGGCACAATGGTGCAGCCATGACAGCCCCGCTCGCGACCCGCGTGCTTAACGCCGATGCCGCCGCGATCGCCGCGGCGGTGCGCTGCCTCACGGCCGGCGGGCTGGTCGCGTTCCCGACCGAGACGGTTTACGGGCTCGGCGCCGACGCCACCGACGGCGAGGCGGTGGCGCGGCTGTACCAGGCCAAGAGCCGGCCCACGTTCAATCCGCTGATCGCGCATGTGGTCGATCTCGCGGCGGCGCGGACGCTGGCGCGCTTTAATGCCGACGCGGAAAAGCTTGCCGACAAATTCTGGCCGGGGCCGCTGACGCTAGTGCTGCCCAAGGCGCAAGATTGCCCGGTGGCCGAGCTGGCGACCGCCGGCCTCGACAGCATCGCGGTGCGCGTGCCGTGCCATAAGGTGGCACAGCAAATTCTCAAAGCGTTCGGCGGGCCGGTGGTCGCGCCTTCGGCGAACCGCTCCGGCCACCTCTCGCCGACCACGGCCGCGCACGTGCTCGCTGATCTGCGCGGGCGCGTCGATCTCGTTGTCGACGGTGGAGCGACGCCGGTCGGCGTCGAATCCACTATCGTCGCTTGCCTCGACGAACCGGCGCTGCTGCGGCCTGGCGGCGTGCCGCGCGACGCGATCGAGCGCACGCTCGATCGCCCGCTCGTTTCGCCTAGGCCGGCCGCAGCATCGCACGACGCGCCGCTCGCGCCCGGCATGCTGGCCTCGCATTACGCACCGCGCGCCAAGCTGCGGCTTGATGCAAACGAAGTCGAGTCGGGCGAAAGTTTGCTCGCCTTCGGGCCGGTGCTTGCGGCTGGCACCGAACGCGCGGTGGGCGTGCTCAATCTTTCACCGCGCGGCGACCTCATCGAGGCGGCAGCCAATTTGTTTGCGCATCTGCGCGCGCTCGATGATGCCGGTGCGAAAGCGATTGCGGTGATGCTGGTGCCGCACGAAGGCATTGGCGAAGCGATCAACGACCGGCTCAAGCGGGCGGCGGCGCCGCGATAACCGCGCTTGCACCGGCCCAGTCGCGCTGTCATTTATCTAACGAATAACGCCTGACCGAAGCGCCCATGCTCGACAAGCCAGAAAATAAGCTCGATCCGTCGCTGCTCGCCCGCTTCGCCGCCATCGTCGGCGATAAATACGCGATCACCGATCCGGCGGCGCAGGCGCCGTATCTGGTCGAGCTGCGCGGGCTGTTCCAAGGCCACTCGCCGGTCGTGCTGCGCCCGTCATCGGTCGAGGAAGTGTCGAAAATCCTGCAACTTGCGAACGACACCGCGACGCCGATCGTACCCCAGGGCGGCAATACCGGGCTGGTCGGCGGACAGATCCCGTTGCACAACGAGATCGTCCTCTCGCTCAACCGGCTCGATCGCATCCGCGAGGTCGACGCCACGTCGAACACTCTGACCTGCGAGGCCGGCGTGACCTTGCAGCGCGCGCGCGAGGCCGCGGCGGCGGCCGACCGGCTCTATCCGCAGCTACTGCCTTCGGAAGGCACCTGCACCATCGGCGGCAATCTCTCCACCAATGCCGGCGGCACCGCGGCGATCGCCCACGGCATCGCCCGTTCGCACGCGCTCGGCATCGAAGTGGTGCTGGCCGATGGCCGCGTGCTCAACGCTCTCAACAAGCTGAAAAAGGACAACACCGGCTACGATCTGAAAAACCTGTTCATCGGCGCCGAAGGCACGCTCGGCATCATCACCGCGGCGGTGCTGCGCCTGGTGCCGCGCCCGCTTTCGGTCGAGACTGCTTTTGCCGGCGTGCCGTCGTCGGAAGCCGCGCTGGAGCTTCTCAATATCGCCACCGACCGGACGGCCGGCGGCGTCACTAGCTTCGAGATCATGACGCGAGCCGGCATCGAACTGGTGCTGCAGTACGGCTCGGGCTGCCGCGATCCGCTGGCCGCGCCGCATCCGTGGTACGTGCTCATGGAATTGTCCTCACAGCAGCGCGAGGGATTACGCGAGGTGATGGAGGATGTGCTGGCCCAAGGATTGGAAAAAGGGCTGATGCTCGACGCCGCCATTGCCGACAGCATCGAACAAGGCAAGGCATTCTGGCGCATCCGCGAGTTGTTCAGCGAAGTACAACGTCACGCCGGCGGCTCGATCAAGGAAGACATCTCCGTCCCGGTGGCCGCCGTGCCGGCCTTCATCAGGGAGGCGAACGCCGCCGTCACCGCACTCATTCCCGGTTGCAGGCCGGTGCCATTCGGCCATCTCGGCGACGGCAATATCCACTACAACGTCTCGCAGCCGATCGGCGCCGACAAAGCCGAATTTCTCGCCCGTTGGGGCGACGTCAACGAAGTTGTGTTCGCGGTGGTGAAGAAATACGGCGGCTCAATCTCCGCCGAGCACGGCGTCGGCGTCATCAAGCGCGATATTCTGCCGTCGGTGAAGGACCCGGTCGCGCTCGATTTGATGCGGAGCTTAAAGCGCCTGCTCGATCCCAAGGGTATCCTCAATCCGGGCAAGGTGCTGTAGAGTCGAGCTGTCGAAATGTGTTCGCAATGCGGCGGCGCGGCGCCTTGCCGAGCAATGATCCGATGGCTAGGACTGCGACGCATTGGCCGTTGCGTATTTATTGCCATGCCGCGACGGCGCGCCTAATAGAATCGCATCATGGTCGCCGAAGGAACAGAAGTGAATCCGATGCAAAAGGTCGTCTGTGTGGTTGTCGGCGCGCTAACCGGCGCGGTTCTGGTCATGATTGCGACCACGCCGAGTTCCATCCCGCTCGTGTCCAGCGCGATTGCCGCAGTATCGCCGCATAGCGGCGAGACCTATCAGGACCTTGCGCTGTTTGGAAAGGTATTCGACATCGTACGCCAGGACTACGTCGTCAAACCCGACGATACCAAGCTCACTCAATCCGCCATCAATGGCATGATGAGCGCGCTCGACCCGCATTCCAATTATATGGATGCCAAGGAATACAAAGATATGCAGGTCGAGACGAGCGGCAAATTCGCCGGTCTCGGAATGGAAATCACGCTGGAAGGCGGCGTCATCAAAGTTGTCTCTCCGATCGACGGCACGCCTGCCGCCAAGGCGGGAATTCTGGCCGGTGACGTCATAAGCGCGATCGACGGCAAAGCCACCGCCGGCCTTCCGCTCGATAAGGTGGTCGCCAAACTGCGCGGGCCGGTGGGTTCCAAAGTGACGCTCGCCATCACCCGTCACAGCAAGCCAACCCCGTTCAATGTCACGCTGACGCGTGAAATCATCAAGGAGCGCCCGGTTACTTATCGTGCGGAAGGAGACAACGTCGGCTACATCCGGATCTCCGAGTTCAATGGCCTGGTAAGCGACGAGCTGAAAACTGCGATCCAAAAGCTTTCGAAAACAATCCCCGCCGATCAGCTCAAAGGTTACATCCTCGATTTGCGCAACAATCCGGGCGGTCTGCTGGATCAGGCGGTTGCGGTGTGCGATGACTTTCTCAAGCAAGGTGAAATCGTCTCGACGCGCGGTCGCGACCCCGACGAGAACGAGCGTTTCGATGCCAAATCCGGCGGCGATCTCATTCATGGCAAACCGCTCATCGTGCTGATCAATGGCGGCTCGGCCTCAGCCTCTGAAATCGTTGCCGGCGCGCTGCAGGATCAGAAGCGTGCCACCATCGTCGGCTCGCGGTCGTTCGGCAAAGGCTCGGTGCAAACCATTATTCCGCTTGGATCGGACAATGGCGCGCTGCGCCTGACCACGGCGCGGTACTTCACACCGTCGGGACGCACCATTCAGGCACAAGGCATCAAGCCCGACATTCAGGTGCTGGAGCAGGTTCCGAAGGACTTGCAGTCGCATGAGCCCGCCATCAGCGAAGCGAGCCTGCCCGGCCATTTCAAGGCGCAAGGACAGGAGTACAAGGGTTCGCAATCGTACGTTCCAGCCGACCCAAAGGATGACAAGGCATTGCAAACCGCGTTGGCCCTTATGCGCGGCACGGAAATCAATGCAGCGTTCCCGCCAAGCCAGAACGAAGCGCTAGCACACACGATGCATTAGCAGCGCCGGGGCGCCCGGTTCTGGCGCTTGGCCGTTGCAAGATCAGCGGTGCTTGCCCTGCCGCTTACGCTACGTGCCTGCCGTTAATCGCTTCCCACAACCGGGCCGGCGTCGCCGGCATGTCGATGTGGCGCACGCCGTTATGATGATGCAGCGCGTCGACGATGGCGTTGATGACGGCGGGAGGCGCCCCGACCGCACCGGCTTCGCCCGCGCCCTTGACGCCGAGCGGGTTCGAGGTCGACGGCACGTTATGGGTCGAGAAGGAGAATGACGGCAGATCGCCGGCGCGCGGCATGGCATAGTCCATGAACGAGCCGGCGAGAAGTTGCCCGCTGTCGCGATCGTAGACCGCGTGCTCGAGCAGCGCCTGGCCGATGCCTTGCACGATGCCGCCGTGTACCTGTCCCTCGAGCAACAGCGGGTTGATGGTGCGGCCGAAATCGTCAACCACGGTGTAGCGCTCGATGGCGACCGCGCCGGTATTGCGATCGATCTCGACTTCGACGATGTGGCAGCCATTGGGAAACGTCTGCGCCGGCGGCACGCGGGTGTGCGTGGTATCGAGACCGGGCGCCATGCCGCTCGGGAGCTTTGCCGGATCGCGCGCGGCTTTGGCTACGGCACAAATGTCGAGGCGCAGATCAGTGCCGGGAACACCGAACGTTCCATCGGCGAACACGACGTCCTGCGCCGAAACCTCCAATAAGTGCGCGGCGAGGTCCTTGCCCTTGCCGACGATCGCGTGCGAGGCCTGGTAAAGCGCGGTGCCGGCGACGGCGAGCGCACGCGAGCCGCCGGTCAGTCCCGCCGGCGTGCGGTCGGTATCGCCCATGATCACGTCGATACTGTCGGCGTCGACGCCCAGTTGGTCGGAGACGATTTGCTTGTACGAGGTGACGAGCCCGCTGCCGTATTCGACGTTGCCCAGCACAAGTTCGATGCGATCGTCCTTGAATTCGATCGACGCGGTTTCGGGAAAGCCGCCGCCACAGCGCTCGGTGTAGGTCGCCATACCGATGCCGCGCAGTTTGCCGTTACGTTCGCTCTGCTTGCGTCTTTTGGCAAACGACGGCCACTCCGCTGCATCCATGCACAAGTCCATAATTTTCTCGAACTCGCCGGAATCGAGCAAGAGCTTGGTCGCCGACGTGTACGGCATGGCCGACGGCGGCACGAAATTGACGCGGCGGATGGCGTCGGGAGGGATGCCGAGTTCGCGCGCAGCAGCATCGACGAGCCGCTCCAAGAGATAGGCAGCCTCCGGCCGACCGGCGCCGCGATAGGCGCAGACCGGTACGGTGTTGGTGCAAATACCCTTGACGTTGATGTGGATCGCGCCGATCGCATAAAGACCGGAGACGAGATCGGTCGAGCGCGTGGGGATGAAGCAGCCGAAGGGCGACAGATAAGCGCCCAAATTGGCGAGGATGGACACGCGCAAGCCGAGGAAGCGCCCCTCTGCATCGAGCGCCAGCTCGGCGCGCGTGATGTGATCGCGGCCCTGATTGTCGGAAACAAATCCTTCCGAGCGGTCCTCCTGCCACCTCACCGGGCGGCCGATCTTGCGGCTCGCCCAGACGACCAGCGCGTGCTCGGGATAGACGAACGCCTTCATGCCGAAGCCGCCGCCGACATTGGGCGTGATCAGACGGAGTTTGTCCTTCGGCAGCTTGAGCACGATTTCGGCGAGCGGATCGCGCACGAAGTGCGGGCCTTGGGTGGCGGTGTAGAGGATGGAGCGGCCGCTGGCCGGATCGTATTCGGCAATGGCGTTGCGCGGCTCCATCGAATTGACCACGAGGCGGTTGTTGACGACGTCGAGCGAGACAACGCGCGCGGCCTTGGCAAACGCCGCCGCGGTTGCCTTGGCGTCGCCCATGTCGTTGTCCCAGTCGAACACGATGTTACCGGGAATGTGATCGAACAGAAGCGGCGCGCCGGGGCCGATCGCATCCTTGGCGTCGGTCACCGCAGGCAGTGCTTCATATTCGACCTCGATCGCTTCCGCAGCATCGCGCGCCGCCGCCAAGGTCTCGGCGACGACCAGCGCGACCGGCTGGCCGACGTGCCGCACCTTGCCGAGCGCCAACGCCGGCCGGGGCGTATCGTGCCGCTGGGTGCCATCGCGATTGGTGAGCGGCAACGTGCAGGGAATATCGCCGAGGCCGGCGGCGTGAACGTCTTCTCCGCTGGCAACAAGCAACACGCCAGGCATGCGGCGCGCCGCTGCCGCGTCGATGCGCTTGATCGTCGCGTGCGCCATCGGTGCGCGCAACACGAAGGCGCGCGTCATCTGCGGCAGGGTCATGTCGTCGGTGTAGCGGCCACGCCCGGTGATGAGCCGCAGATCCTCATGGCGCCGCATGGGCTGACCGATGCCAAATTTCATGCTTTATCCTGTCCTCAGCGAAGAAAGTTGGTCCTAAAATAATGACGCCTGATCGCTGCTTTTCTTCGCTGTTGTTGCTTTTGTCTTGCTTGCCGCGGGCGCCGGAAGTGCGGCGCCCGCGGCGGCGAGCGGTTCGATCAGCCGGGCATCATCGTTGGCCACGCGGTTGACTGCCGGCGAGATTGCATAAGCCTCGAGCAATTCGTCCCGCGCCGGCGCCAGAAGCGCGGCGGCGGTTTGCGCATCGACTTTGGCACAGTCGAGCCATAGATCGAACGCTTCCGGCGGCAGGAACACCGGCATACGGTGGTGAAGCACCGACAGCGTCCGGTTGGCGCTGGTGGTGACAATGGCGACGGTGTCCATCTCCTCGCCGTTGGGTCCGGTCCAGGTCTCCCACAAGCCGGCAAAGGCGAACGGCCCGTCGGACTTCCTCAAACGCACGAAGTATGGCTGTTTGCGGCCGCCGCTGTCCTTCCACTCGTAAAAGCCGTCGGCCGGAATGAGACAGCGCCGCCGGCGCATGGCGGCGCGGAAGGACGGCTTATCGATGACCGATTCGGCGCGCGCGTTGATCAACAGCGAAAACGTCTTCGGGTCCTTGACCCACGCCGGGATCAAACCCCATCGCATCAGCACAAATTGGCGCTTGCCGTCGACCAGGCGCACGATGGGAATCGGCTGCGTCGGCGCCACGTTGTAGCGCGGCGGGAAGTTCGGCTGCTCCGGATAGCCGAACAGGGCCCTGATCGCCGCCGGCGACGACGTGATGACATATCGTCCGCACATGGTCTATGAACCTTTGCGAAGGGAGATAGTCCCTCGCCGCAAACTATCCAGGATCGTCGCTTTGTTACTGTTTTTTCAGCCGTAATGCACCGGGTTTCGATGACGAGCGAGACGTCGCGGACTTATCCAACGCGGCCATATCTGGCGGTCAGTGCCGCCATATTCCGCGACGGCCGCGTGCTGATCGTGCGCCGCGCGCGCCGGCCCGCACACGGACTCTACACCTTGCCCGGCGGCGGCGTCGAACTCGGCGAAACTTTGGAGGAGGCGGTCATCCGCGAAGTGCGCGAGGAGACCGCCCTTGAAGTCAAGCCGGTCGCGCTTGCCGGCTACCGGCAAGCCATCGCCCGAGACGCCAAGGGCGACGTCGAACGGCACTTCGTCATCTTGCCGTTCGCAGCGCGCTGGATCTCAGGCGACATATCACTCAATGAGGAATTGGCCGAAGCGCAGTGGCTTTTACCCAACCAGCTTGCCGGATTGACGACCACCGAAGGCTTGGCGCAGATCGTCGCCGCCGCCGCGGATCGGCTCAATGCAGCCGGCTGAGCAGCGAACAGAAGCCATGGCGCGGTCCCCCGCTCGTCCGGAATTCCACCCTGCTGCATTGCTTGGCACGGCGCCGATGCTCCGCA
The DNA here is from genome assembly GCA_030037065.1 of Xanthobacteraceae bacterium. Lineage (GTDB taxonomy): Bacteria > Pseudomonadota > Alphaproteobacteria > Rhizobiales > Xanthobacteraceae > BOG-931. Next base: position 10,649 of record JASHRW010000336.1, on the reverse strand, counting down.
TCTTGACCGCAATTCTACTCACGCTTTGCGTCGGCATCGGACCGGCTTCGGCCCAGTTCTTTCCGTTTGGTGAAAGGCCGCAAACCCCACCGTCGGCTCCGCCGCGACCGCGGCCGCCAGCTCCGCGAGTCCCGAAAGTCCAACCGCAGCCTGAAGCACCACTGCCCGAGGTCACCACGCCCTATGACTCGGATTTGCAGCGCCTCGCCGAAATACTCGGGGCACTGCATTTTCTGCGCAACATCTGCGGCTACAAGGAGGGGCAGAAGTGGCGCAACGAGGCGCAAGCGCTGATCGATGCCGAGGCGCCGGAGGGCAAGCGGCACGATGATATGGTGGAAAGCTTCAACCGTGGCTATCTCGGGTTTCAGCAGAGCTATCGATCCTGCACGCCCGCAGCCAAGACCGTCATACGCCGCTATCTGGAAGAAGGCGCCCAGATCGCTCGCGACATCACCGCCCGCTACGCCGACTAGCGCGGCGCAAATCCGCCCGGCACAAGAAGCGGGGACGCGGAATGGCGCAAAAAGTCAGCAGCGTTAACCCTGCCTCAAGGTTCGACCTGAGCCGTAAAATTCCCATGCTAACGTGGGTCCGGGTAGGGACGCCGCCGCATCGCGGCGATCAAATGGCTGCAATGAGGATGGCGACGAATCTTTGGCCGGCGCGCGAGCCGTCATCCGAGCACGAGCAGAAACGCTTGGCGCTCGGCTATCTTCAGGATGCATGGGCGGAAGCCCAGCACGACGGCGTCGAGGGCGACTGTCTGGCGCAAACCGCCCTCTTTCTCGCCCTCGCCGAGCTGATCTCGACCTACGGGGAGGAGCCGGCGGCCCGCTATGCGGAAAACCTCAGCGCACGTATCCGCAACGGCGAATTCTCCGTGGAGCTGTCGCGGCAATAAACCCGGCGGTCAGGCTGGTTTTGGGTTGAGCGCACGCAGGCCGTAGAAGCTGCACAACACGGCTTCAATGTCGGCGGGATAAAACGGCTTTTTCAGAAACCCTGCGCCCTCCTCGCGCGCCCGATCGCACAGCGATTGATCCGCCTGCGAGGTCATTATCACCACGTCCACGCGCCGTTTCTCGCGTTTGAGCTCCGAGAGCGTCTCCAGGCCGGAAAAACCGGGCATGTTATAATCGAGGAAGATAATGTCGATTGCACGCTCGCGTATTAGCTTGAGCGCGGCGAAACCCGCCTCTGCTTCGCTCACATCGAACGGGAAACGGGTCCGGGCGAGAAGCTTACGCACGATACCGCGCATGGTCGGCGAGTCGTCGACCACCAGCGCCCGGCTCGGCAGCCGAACGCGAATCGAGCGCTCGATGAACCGTCTCGCGTTGTCGAGCTGCGTCGGCTTGCCGGCGAGCGCATCGGCGTGGAACGGGCCGACGCGGTCCTCCTTGTCGCTGAGGAGAACGGTAAACGGCGGATTGCGTTGCGCACGCGCGGCGGCGACGATTCGGGCGATGTCGGCGGGCTCGAAAGCGTCATCGATATAGATGAGATCGGCGCGAGCGCATAGGCCGTTGCTCGCGGCTGCGGCGCCGTCTGCGGTCTGGACCTCAATAGGCACGGCCACGGTCGACAGCGCATGTTGGAACAGGTCACAGGCTTCCTTCGACTTGGAAACCACGGCCACCCGCAACGATAATAGCTCGTCGGTCATGCGCTCTCCCCCCAAAGGAACGCCTGCTGCGAGTTGTACGATCGAAGCCCCAAACCGAACGCGCGAAAATTACCTTAACGTCCCCACGTGCGCTCGACTGCCTGAAAGCAAAACATTCCAGCCGGCATGAACACCACGGAGGCGCTTGTCGTTCCAAACGACTCACATAAATGCCCCTTTTGTCGCAACTATTACATCTGCATACAACTTTCAATAGAATTATCAATTTATTCTACTATATGCCGTCGATATGGATCTAATCGCTCGGCTCCTGCTTGCCGTCTTGGCCAACCCTTGAGAGCCATCGGTAGGTGCCATAGGGTCCAAGGCGAACCCGGAAAGCGCAACATATGCGGGCAACACTTCTCCCCGACCGCGGTGTGGTCAAGGTCGTCGGCGACGCCGCGCGGAGTTTTCTCCATGGCTTGGTCACCGCCGACATCCTCAACCTGGCGCCAAGCGCGGCACGGTTCTGTGCGCTGTTGACGCCGCAGGGCAAAATCATCGCCGATTTCTTCGTCGCCGAAGCACCGGCGCAAAGTGGCGGCGGCTTCTTTCTCGACGCCCCGCGCGAGCGCGTCGTCGCGCTGGTCGAAAAGCTCAATCTCTACAAACTCCGTGCCAAGGTGATCGCAGAGGATTTGTCGGAAATCCTCGGCGTGCTCGCCGCGTGGGACGGCAATCCGCCTGACGAGGTCGCTCCGCAATCGGAAAACGCGCGGCCAAACGTCGGTCTGCGCTATGCCGATCCGCGCCTGCCGGCGCTCGGCCTACGCTTGATGCTGCCGCCGCATCTCGCGGCCACGGCCGCGTCCGATCTCGGCGCCACACTCGTGGACGCGAACGAGTATGAGGCGCACCGCATTGCGCTCGGCGTACCGAAAGGCGGCATCGATTTCAGTTACGGGGATGCGTTCCCGCACGAGGCCGACATGGATCAGCTCGGCGGCGTCGATTTCGAAAAGGGCTGCTATGTCGGCCAGGAGGTAGTGTCGCGAATGGAGCACCGCGGCACCGCGCGCACCCGCGCCGTGCCGCTCCGCTATGACGGCGTCACCCCGCAGCCGGGCACTGCCGTCGTCGCCGGCGATCGCCAGCTCGGCAACATCGGCTCTGCCGCTGCCGGCAAAGCCATCGCCCTGTTGCGCCTCGACCGGGTGGCGGATGCGCTCGCGCACGGCGAAGCGCTCATGGCCGGCACAACGCCAATCCGTCCGATCAAGCCGGGCTGGGCGCAATTCGCCTTCCCCGGCGAAAGCAAGGCCGCCGAATGAGCCCTCCCCTGCCCGCCGATGCCGTAACGCGCTGCCCGTGGCCCAAGGACGATGCACTCTACGTCGCCTATCACGACGAGGAGTGGGGCGTGCCCGAATACGATGACCGCGCGCTTTACGAAAAGCTCGTGCTCGACGGCTTTCAGGCCGGCTTGTCGTGGATCACCATCCTGCGCAAGCGCGAAAACTTTCGCCGCGCGTTCGACGGATTTGTGCCGGAAAAAATCGCCCGCTACCGGCCGGCCAAGATCGAGCGCCTGATGGGCGATGCCGGCATCGTGCGCAATCGCGCCAAGATCGAGGGTACAGTGCTTTCGGCGAAGGCTTGGCTGAACGTCATGGAGAAAGGCCCCGGCTTTTCCAAGCTCTTATGGGATTTCGTCGGTGGCAAGCCGAAGGTCAACCATCACAAATCCATCCGGCAGATTCCGGATGAAACGCCGATCTCGCGCGCCATGTCGAAAGAGCTAGCACAGCGCGGCTTCAAGTTCTGCGGCCCGACCATCGTCTATGCCTTCATGCAGGCGACCGGCATGGTCAACGATCATCTGATTACGTGCCACCGCCACGACGCGGTGCAGAAACTCGGCAAGAAAATCTGATCACCAAATCTGGTCGCGCGGGACGCTGCCCGCTGCCATGGCCGGCTTGCCTCTGCTCCCTGTTTGGCAGCGGCGAAGACCGGCGTATGCTTGTCGCAAGCTAACCATCGTCAAGGGAGGCAATCGTGCACAGAAGCGTCGATCGCATTTTGATTACGCATGTCGGCAGCTTGCCGCGCGGCCAGGAACTCAACGATCTTCTGATCGCCGACGAGGCCGGTGAAAAAGTCGACAAAGCCAAGATCGCCGACATGGTGGAGAAGCGCGTCACCCATGTCCTGGAAAAGCAGCGCGCGGCCGGCGTCGATGTTGCCAACGACGGTGAACAGGGTCGGGTCGGCTTCCAGACCTACGTGCCGCAGCGCATGGCGGGTTTCGGCGGCGAATCCAAACGTCCTTACGGTCAGGAATGGATCCGCTTTCCGCTGTTTGCGCAGAAATTCATGTCACGGCTGCCGAAGACCAGCAAAGTGCTCGGCTGTCCCGAATGTGTCGGCGAGCTGAAATATCAGGACAAGGGCGCCGTCCAGAACGAACTGTCGCGGTTCAGGCGGCTTGCCGCCGCGGTGAAACCGCCGTTCACCGAATTGTTTTTCGCCGAGCCGTCGCCCGGCATCATCGCCACGACCATGCTCAACGCCCATTATGCGAGCTACGAGGCCTATCTCGACGCCATCGCGCGCGAGATGAGCTACGAATACAAGGCGGTGGTCGATGCCGGCTTCGTGCTGCAGATCGATGCGCCGGACCTGGCCATGGAGCGCGTGCTGCTGTTTCAGGACAAGACGGAAAAGGAATATGTCGGCATCGTCGAGCAGCACATCGCGGCGCTGAACAAGGCGCTCACCGGCATTCCGCGCGACCGGGTGCGCCTGCATATCTGCTGGGGCAACTGGGAAGGGCCGCACATTTTCGACATCGGGCTCGAACCGCTGCTGCTGGCCTTCTACAAGGCCAATGTCGGCGGCCTGTCCATCGAGTTCGCCAATGCGCGTCGCCAGCACGAATACGCAGCGCTGCGCAAACACAAATTTCCCCGACAATATGGTGCTCTTACCGGGCGTCATCGACACCAAGAGCAACGTGGTCGAGCATCCAGAGGTCGTGGCGCAGCGCATTGAAACCGCGGTAGCCGCGGTCGGCGACCGCGAACGCGTCATCGCCAGTTGCGACTGCGGGTTCGGTACTTTCGCCGGCTGGGAATGGGTTGCCGAAGACGTGGTCTGGCTCAAGCTTACCGCGTCACGTCATGGCGCCGATATCGCGACCGCGCGGCTATGGGGCAGGAAAGCCGCATAAGCGTTTTACTCCGCCTTGATGCCGGCGAACTTCACCACCCTCGCCCACTTTTCGGTGTCGGCGGCAATCAGCTTGCCGAATTCGGCCGGCGTATCGGAGACGGCCGTGTTGCCCATGTGGTCGAGCGAGGTCTTGAATTGTTGATCGGCGACGATGGCCCCGATTGTCGCGTTCAATTTACTGACGACTTCCGCCGGTGTTTTCTTCGGCGCGACGATGCCGTTCCACACATAAGCCTCGTAGCCGGGCAGGAAGTCACCGATCAGCGGCACGCCAGGCAGCGCATCGGTGTGCGAGCTGACCGCCAAGGGGCGCAATTTGCCGCTGCGAATGAGCGCGATCGAGGACGCCACGTTGTCGAACATGACTTGAACGCGGCCGGCGACCAGGTCAGCCAAAGCCGGCGGCGAGCCGCGATAAGGCACGTGCAGCATTTTGATGCCGGCCATCATCTGAAACAGTTCGCCGGAGACATGCGTGGCGCCTCCCGTCCCCGCCGATCCCATATTGAGCGTGCTCGGATGCGCCTTGGCATAGGCGATGAATCCAGGAACGGTCTTGGCGGGAAATGACGCACTGACTTCCATGACCAGCGGCGAGCGGCTGATCAGCGCCACGGGCGCAACGTCGCGGACGAAGTTGAAATCGAGATGCGTGTAGATTGCGGCGTTGATCGCGTTCGATATGCCGGCAAGGAACAGCGTGTAGCCGTCGGGCGGCGCGTGCACCACGGCGTCGGCCGCCACGTTGCTCGCCGCACCGGGACGATCCTCGACGACAAAAGGCTGGCCGAGCCGATCGGACAGCTTTTGCGCCAGAAGGCGCGCGAGAATATCGCTCACGCCGCCCGCGCTGTAGCCGACCAGAATGCGCACCGACCGGGCCGGGTAATCGAGCGCCGTCGCCGCCTGCGCAATGACGGGGATGGCGAGCGCCCCGGCAGCGAGGCGCAGAAAACGGTGGCGTGGAAGCGTCATGGTAAAATCCATACAAATCCGGCAAGTGTCCCGGAAACGGGGAATCGCCTAATACCGCAATCGGAATGATCCCGCGATAGAACCGGTGCCGACGCCCGCAGCCAAGAAATCCGCCGAACGCGCCTGGCAGCGCATGCTGTCGGGGCGACGGCTCGATCTGCTCGATCCTTCGGCGCTCGATATCGAGATCGAGGACATCGCCCACGGCTTGGCGCGCGTGGCGCGCTGGAACGGGCAGACCTCGGGCGCGCATATCTATTCCGTCGCCCAGCATTGCTGCCTGGTCGAGGCGCTCGCGCGAGAGAAAGCACCGCGGCTGGATCATGCCCGCCGGCTCGCCGTGTTGCTGCACGACGCGCCCGAATACGTGATCGGCGACATGATTTCGCCGTTCAAGGCCGTCATCGGCGACGCCTATAAGGCGGTCGAGCGGCGCCTGCTGGCGGCGATCCATCGGCGTTTCGGGCTGCCGGCGCAGTCCCCGCTGGACCTGGAGCAGCTCATCAAAGTCGCCGACCGGCAGGCCGCCTTTCTGGAAGCCACGCGGCTCGCCGGTTTTTCGACCGCGGAAGCGCGGCGTTTCTTTGGCCGTCCGCCACGCATCGCCCCTTCAGCGGAGCGCGAGTATCTGAAGCCATGGCCCGCCGAAGCGGCCGAGAAGCGCTATCTCGAGCGATTCAGAAAACTTGTCAGCGAGTGAAGCTGGCCTGCATGCGCGATCATTACACATAATGTCTTAACTGCGCCATCGCTCATGGCTATATGAGCGATCAACGAAAGGCCATCGTCGATTCCATGATTCACGTTTGCTCGCTCGCGCGCCTGCAGGAGACCGTCGACGACATCGGCGCGCGCCATGTGGTATCGCTCTTGGGCGACGAGTTTCGCGTCGAGCGGCCGCGCGGCATTCTGGCCGAGAATCATCTTTGGCTGCGGCTGCACGACATTTCCTCTCCGCTCGACGGCCACGTCTTGCCGGATGAGCAGCATGTCGCCGATCTTTTGCAATTCGTGCGCGTCTGGGATCGCCGCACTCCACTGGTCGTGCACTGCTTTGCCGGCATCAGCCGCTCGACCGCGAGCGCGTTCGCCAGCGTCTGCGCGCTCAGCCCGCATCGCGACGAGGCCGGCATCGCGCGGGCGCTGCGCCGCGCCTCGCCGACCGCTACGCCGAACATCCGCATTGTTTCGCTTGCCGACCGTCTGCTTGGCCGCAAGGGGCGAATGATCAGCGCCATACAAGCGATCGGCCGCGGTACCGCGGCCGAAGAAGCGATGCCGTTCCGCCTCGACCTTGAATGATGCTTATGGACCGGGCCGCACGGTTGCGAGCGCCGACCCAGGCCGATGCTCCGGCTCGCGCCTAGTCAGCGCGGCGCGCGGGTTGCGCTGGTGAAAATCGCAATAGGCGAAGCCTAACCCTGAAATCGATCCGCGGAAGCTGCGGTAATCGATCTTCTGCACCCGAAAGCAGGGCTGGATCGGCAAGCCGGGCAAGTGCGCGCACACGGATGTCGACGTGATCCTGATGGTGCCCGGCGGCAGGGTTGCGAAGCGCACCTGGCTGCTGCCCATCGGTCGGATCGTGCCGATGATCGAGCCATCGCGGAAAATGCGGCCGACGCCGCTGGTGCCATCGAAGCACGTGTAGGAAAACAGCTTGCCGGCGATGAAAGTGCGGGCCTGTTCCGGCGTTAAATCTTCGGCCAAAGCCGAAGCAGTAATCCCCAACGCACACGCCACGGCGACAACCACCCGAAGCAGCATTGGCACCCCCCTTCCAGACCCGAAGCTTCCATCCTTCGGCACGACATTAACGAAATTCCTTAACCGTCCCCTTACCATAGCCGCTCGTATGATGGTCGGAGTTCGTAGCCGAATTTTGACCCTGTTTACCGAATTTTCACCACTATTCGCCCGCGCACCTGCCCCTGGACGATGCGCCGAGCGGCGTCGACGACGTCGGCAAGCTCGATCTCGCTGGTCATCGCCGCGATCTTAGCGCGATCGAGATCGCTTTCCAGCCGACCCCACGCTTCCTGCCGCAACGGCAATGGGCACATGACCGAGTCGATGCCGATCAGCGACACCGCGCGGAGAATGAAGGGAGCGACCGTGGCGGGCAAGTCCATTCCTCCGGCAAGTCCACAGGCGGCTACAGCCCCTCCGTAGCGGGTCATGGAAAGCACATTGGCGAGTGTCGTCGAACCGACGGCGTCGATGCCGCCGGCCCAGCGCTCCTTGGCGAGCGGACGCGGTTGGCCTGAAAGCTCCTTGCGCTCGACGACTTCGGCAGCGCCGAGTCCCTTGAGATAGGCCGCTTCGGCGGGCCGGCCGGTCGAAGCGGTCACCGCGTAGCCGAGCTTGGCGAGGAGCGCGACGGCTACCGAGCCGACGCCACCGGCTGCGCCGGTTACGATCACCGGCCCGCGCGCCGGCGTGATGCCGGAACGCTCGAGCGCCATCACCGCCAACATCGCGGTATACCCCGCGGTGCCGATCGCCATGGCCTCGCGCGCGGACATGCTTGCCGGCAGGCGGACCAGCCAATCGCCCTTCACGCGCGCCTTTCCGGCGTACGCGCCCAAATGGGTCTCGCCGAGGCCCCAGCCGTTGAGAACGACCTTGTCGCCGGCCTTCCAAGCGGGATGGGAGGAGGACTCCACCGTGCCGGCGAAATCGACGCCGGCGATCATCGGGAAGCGGCGGACTACCGGCGCTTTGCCGGTCAGCGCCAACCCGTCCTTGTAGTTCACTGTCGAGTATTCGACGGCGACGGTGACATCACCGTCCATCAAGTCCTTTTCGTCAAAATCGGTAAGCCGCACCGACTGGCCGTCCGCGGCCTTATCGATGACGATCGCCTTGAATGTCGCCACGGCGCCTCCGCTTTAGGCCGGCGCGGCGGCTAGCCGCGGCACCGGCTCCTCTACGATCGGCATATTGATGATCGCCGAAAGAACTCCAAACATGATGGCAAGCCACCAGACCGGAAGGTACGAACCGTAGCGGTCGAACACAATGCCGCCAAGCCAGACGCCGAGAAAGCCGCCGACCTGATGGCTGAAAAAGGCAAGGCCCGCAAGTGTCGCTAGCCAGCGCGTGCCGAACATCACCGCGATGATGCCGTTGGTCGCCGGCACCGTCGACAGCCACATCAGCCCCATGACGGCGCCGAACGCGATGCAGGTGAACGGCGTTGTCGGGAACGAAATGAACGCGAGGATCGCAACAGCACGGGTGGAATAGATGAATGAAAGCAAATATCGCTTCGGCATGCGATTGCCGAGCCAGCCGGACATGATCGATCCGACGATGTTGAACATTCCAATTGTCGCCAGCGTCCAGCCGCCGATTTGCACCGACAGACCGCGGTCGACCAGATAAGCCGGCATATGAACGGTGATGAATGCGAGCTGGAAGCCACAGGTGAAATAGCCTAGCACCAGCAGCACGTAGGAGCGGTGGGCGAAGGCCTCGCTCACGGCATGCCACAGGGATTGCGGCGCGGCCTCCTTGATTCTATCGGCGGTCGGCGTCACCAGCGCCGTCGACAGCGGCAGGATGGCGAGCGTGGCCACGGCAAAGATCGTCAACGCCTGCTGCCAGCCGAACGTATCCATCAGCGCCACGGCGACCGGCGAGTAAAGAAACTGTCCGAACGAGCCGGCGGCCGTGCCAACTCCAAAGGCGGTCGAGTGCCATTCCCGCGGCAGCAGCTTCCCAAAGGCTGCCAGCAACACCATGAACGAGCAGCCGGAAAGTCCGAAGCCGATCAGAATCCCGGCGGAGACATCCAGCACCGGCGCGCTGGTGGCATGGGCCATAAGCGCCAAGCCGAGCGCATACATGAGCGCCCCGGCACACAGCACGCGCATCGTGCCATAACGGTCGGCAATCATGCCGGCGAGCGGTTGCCCGATGCCCCACAGCAAATTCTGCAACGCCAACGCAAAGGCGAATACGTCGCGCCCCCAATGATTGGCCGAGGACAGCGGCGTGAGAAAAAAGCCCAGCGACGAGCGCGGCCCGAACGACATCAGCGCGATCAGGCAGCCGAAGCCGACGACCACGACCGGCGTGCGCCATGTGGCGACGCCGGCCGCGGGCGACGCGGCTGGCGCAACGCGCGAAGTCTTTGAGAAAGAACTCTTGGAGAGATCCGTCATATTCGCCCCGGCAATAGAACTGAATCGAAAGCGGCGCAGCATAAGGGCACAGCACCCACGGCCAAAATGATAAACACCAACGCTCAATCCGTTCGGCGCATGGCTGGCCCGCTTTGGAATCGGGACACTGGGTGGCGCACGGGTTTGCCCAATGTTATCGGAAATGCCGCATTTCACCATATCCGGCAAAGCGGGCGCGCCCGCGAACATGATCCAGAAGGGTTCCGTGTAATGTCGCTTTTACGCTCCGATGCCTTCATCTCTCCGCTCGAAATCGAAGCGGCGGTGACGCGGGCGCTCGAAGAGGATTTGGGCCGCGCCGGCGACATCACCTCGATCGCGACGGTGCCGGAAGACACGCCCGGCCGCGCCGTCGTGGTGGCCCGCAAGGCCGGCGTGGTGTCCGGCCTGTCACTGGTCGAAGCTGCGTTCCGCAAACTCTCGCCGCAGATCGACATCGCGGCGGCAGCGCGCGACGGCGACGCGATTACCGCCGGCACAAAGCTGATGACGGTGACGGGCAACGCCCGGGCCATTCTGTCCGCCGAACGCACCGCGCTCAACTTCATCGGCCATATGTCCGGCATCGCCACCGCCACGGCCGAATTCGTCAAACGCATCGCCCACACCAAGGCGCGCGTGATCTGCACTCGCAAGAC
>JASHRW010000335.1 GCA_030037065.1 Xanthobacteraceae bacterium | reverse complement strand
CGTCACCGGCGCGACGCGCGGTGACGGCACTGAAGGTGAGGATGTCACCGCCAACGTCAAAACGCTGGAGGACATTCCGAAGCGGCTCAAGGGCAGGGGCGTGCCGTCGGTCTGCGAGGTACGCGGCGAAGTCTACATGACCAAGCACGCCTTCCTGGCGCTCAACAAACGCCAGGCCGAGATCGGCGGCCAAGTGTTTGCCAATCCGCGCAACTCGGCGGCCGGCTCGCTGCGGCAGAAGGATCCGTCGATCACGGCGTCGCGGCCACTCGGCTTTTTCGCCTATGCGTGGGGCGAGATGAGCGAGATGCCGGCCGATACACAGTCGGGCATGATCAGGTGGTTCGCCGCGTGCGGGTTCAAGACCAACCCGCTGACCAAAATGTGCCGTTCGGTCGAAGCGCTGCTTGCCTTTCATCGTGAAATCGAGCTGCAGCGCGGCCGCCTCGACTACGATATCGATGGCGTTGTCTACAAGGTCGACCGTCTCGACTGGCAGGAGCGGTTGGGCTTCGTGTCGCGCTCGCCGCGCTGGGCGATCGCGCATAAATTCCCGGCCGAGAAGGCGACCACGGTCGTGCGCGATATCGAGATTCAGGTCGGCCGCACCGGCGCGCTCACGCCCGTCGCCAAGCTCGAGCCGGTAACGGTGGGCGGGGTCGTGGTGCAAAACGCCACCCTGCACAACGAAGAGGAGATCAAGCGCCTCGACGTTCGCAACGGTGACACCGTAACGATCCAGCGCGCTGGCGACGTTATTCCGCAGGTCCTCGGCGTCGTTTTGGAAAAACGTCCACGCCACGCCAAGCCCTACAAGTTTCCCACTAAATGTCCTTGCCCGCTGCGCACCGACGTGGTGCGCGAGATCATTGCCGGCGGCGCAGAAGGCGCGCGCGCCCATTGCACCGGCGAATTCGCCTGCCCGTACCAGGCGCTCGGCCACCTTGAACACTTCGTGTCGCGCCGCGCTTTCGACATCGACGGTCTCGGCGAAAAGCAGATCGCATTCTTCTACGAGCAGGAGTGGATCAAGGAGCCGGCCGATATTTTCACGCTGCGGGAGCGCAATGGAAAACTGGTGCTGCGTCAGACCGGCCGCAAAATCCGCCTCGAAGACGTAGAAGGCTTCGGCGAGACCTCGGTGCGCAATCTGTTGAACGCCATCGAGGCGCGGCGAGAGATCGCGCTGGAGCGCTTTATTTATGCACTCGGAATCCGTCACGTCGGCGAAACCACGGCGGTGGCACTGGCGCGCGGCTACGGCAACTGGCACGCTTTCCACTCAGCTTGTCTCAAGCTCGCCAAGGGCGATGACGAGACCAGGCAGGAAATGGACGCGCTCGATCAGATCGGCGACACCGTGATCGACAGCCTGCGCGACTATTTTGCCGAAGCGCATAACCGCCGCCGTGTCGAACGTTTGGCGACGCAGGTGCGCATCCTCGATGCCGAGAAGCCGCGTGCCGATTCGGCGGTCGCCGGCAAGACCGTGGTGTTCACCGGCACGCTGGAGACGATGACCCGCGACGAAGCCAAGGCCTCGGCCGAGCGTTTCGGCGCCAAGGTATCCGGCTCAGTGTCGAAGAAAACCGACTATGTGGTCGCCGGGCCGGGTGCCGGCTCCAAGCTCGCCGATGCGAACAAGCTCGGCGTCAAGGTGTTGACCGAGGACGAGTGGGTGAAGCTCACGCGCTGAGTCTCTCCTTCCCGGCGGGGCCGCCGTGCGGGCGGCCCGTTCATACTCTGCCGACTAACACGAGTATGATGAGGATGATCAGGATGAGGCCGATGCCGCCGCCCGGATAATATCCCCAACCGGAGCTGTACGGCCACGTCGGCAGCGCGCCGATCAGCAGCAGAATAAGAATGATAATCAGAATGGTCGAGAGCATGACGCTTCCTCGCTCCTTGCCAACCCGGCAAACAAACGCCAGCATCTGCTAAGGGTTCCACAGCCGACATAGCGACGAACCGACTGCTGCGGTGCGGCGATCTATCTAAAAGTACGGCTGTCGCCGGAACGAGTTCGGAGCATTGACGTTGTGCGCAAGCAGTCAACGTTGCGCAGGCGCGAGCGGTGCCGCCGCCGCAACGAGCCATTCGCGCGTTTGCGTATCGACGAGCGGCGTCAGCACGTCGCGTACCCGCGCGTGATAGGCGTCGAGCCAGGCGGTCTCGTCGTCGGTCAGCATGGCCGGTTCGATCAGGCGGCGGTCGATCGGCACGAGCGTCAGCGTCTCGAATGCGTTGAGCGGCTTTTCGGCATCGGCCACGCCGACGGCCTCGCTCACCAGCACCAGATTTTCGGTGCGGATGCCGTAGGCGCCGGTGCGGTAATAGCCGGGCTCGTTGGAAAGGATCATGCCGCGCTTGAGCGGCGCGGTGCCGAGCTTGGAGATGCGCGCCGGACCCTCGTGCACGGACAGATAAGAGCCGACCCCGTGGCCGGTGCCGTGATCGAAATCGAGGCCGGCGCGCCAGAGAAATTGCCGCGCGAATGAGTCGAGCTGTGCGCCGGTAGTGCCGTCGGGAAACACCGCCCGCGCGATGGCGATATGGCCCTTGAGCACGAGCGTGAAATTCGTGCGCACATCGCCGCCGGGTGCCCCGACAGCGACCGTTCGCGTGATGTCGGTGGTGCCGTCCTCGTATTGGCCGCCGGAATCGATCAGGAACAATTCGCCCGGCGCGATGGCGCGGTCGGTCTTGCGGGTGACGCGATAATGCACGATGGCGCCGTCCGCTCCGGCGCCGGCGATGGTCGGAAAGGAAACATCCTTGAGGAGCCCGGTGTCGCGGCGAAAGCTTTCGAGCGCCTCCACCGCGTTGATTTCGGTCAAGCGTCCGCCCGGCGCCTCGCGGTCGAACCAGGCTAGAAAGCGTGCGACCGCGGCGCCGTCGCGCGCCTGAGCGGCGCGGGCGCCGGCGACCTCGGCCGCGTTCTTTATCGCCTTCATCGGCGTGATCGGATCGCCACCGCGCAGAATTTGGCCGCCGTTGTCGGCAACCAGGCGAGCGATCGCGTCGGCGCACACGGACGGATCGAGGCGCACGGCGCGCTTTTGCGCGCCGAGCGCCGCGAGATCGCGCTCGAAGTCGGCCGGCGCGCGCACGGCAGCGATCTGTTCGAGCCGGTCGCGAATGTCGTTGGAAAGCTTGCGCGCGTCGACATAGAGCGCCGGCCGGCCTTCTTTAGGCAGCAGCGCGAAGGCGAGAACGACGGGCGTGTGCGGGATGTCGCTGCCGCGGATGTTGAACAGCCACGAGACGGCATGCGGATCGGAGACGACCAGCGCGTCCGCCGCGGCCTTGTGCATCTCGGCGCGAACGCGGACGATTTTTTGCTCCGCCGTCTCGCCGGCGTAGCGCAGATCGTGCAGCACCACGGCACCGAGCGGCGCGGCCGGCCGGTCGGTCCAGATGGCGTCGATTGGATTGTCGGCGACGGCGGCGAGGCTTGCGCCGGCCGCGGCGCAGGCTTTGGCGAGCCGCTCGGCGCCCTCGACCGTGTGCAGCCACGGCGAATAGCCGAGCTTCTGGCCGGCTTTCAGGTGCACCTCGATCCAAGCGGGCGGCGGATGCTCGACCAGATGCTCGACCGCGAAGATCGCCGTGTCGACTTCGTCGTTGACCTGCACCTGATAGCGGCCGTCGACGAAGATCGCGGCGCGGTCGGCCAATACGATCGCGGCGCCGGCCGAGCCGGTGAAGCCGGTGAGCCAGGCCAACCGCTCGGCGCTCGGCGGCACATATTCGTTCTGATAGCGGTCGGCGCGCGGCACGATGAAACCGTCGAGCCCGCGCCGCGCCAATTCTGCCCGCAACGCCGCCACCCGCGGCGCGCTTTCGCCGCGATCGGTCCGGTCGTCGAACGATTGGAAATGCGCTTCGAACATTGTGGGCACTCTAGCAGTACCCTCCCCTGGAGGGGGAGGGTCGGCGAGCATCGAAGATGCGAGCCGGGGTGGGGTGAATGGCCGCGAAGTGATCACCCCACCCCGCCGCCTCCGCTCACTTCGTTCGCTCGGCGTCCACCCTCCCCCTCCAGGGGAGGGTGCGGCGCTTGAGCACCAGCGTGGTCCAGCCGTCCAAATTGATGCGGCGTTCGAGCGCCAACGGACGATAAGCCGAAAGCGCGGCATTGGCCTGCGAGATCAGCAAGCCGGAGAGAACGATGCGGTCGCCGGGAGCGAGGAATCTTATGAGCGGGGTAGCGAGCCGTTGCAGCGGGGCGAGCAAAATATTGGCGAAGACGAGATCGAATGGCGCGCACGTGCGCACGTGCTGCCGCGCTACGCCGTTGGCTTTGACGACTTCGACCAAAGATCCGACGCCGTTGCGTCGCGCATTGGCGCGCGCGACGCGCACGGCTTCGGCGTCGATGTCGGTTGCCAGCACGTGCGTGTGTAGCGCGCCGGCGGCCGCAATGGCGAGCACGCCCGAGCCGGTGCCAAGGTCGAGAATGCGTAATTTCTTCCTCCCCCTGAAAGGGGAAGTTCGGCGAGCGTCAGCGAGCCGGGTGGGGGTCATTCTATTTGGATGCCGCGCGTGATGACCCCCACCCCGACCCTCCCCCTTGCAGGGGGAGGAAGAAGACAGCGCCTTGCAAATCCCATCGAGCGCCAACAGGCAGCCGCGCGTGGTGCCATGGTGACCGGTGCCGAAGGCGAGCGACGCCTCGATCTCGATGCCGATCCGGTTCGGCGGAATGCGGGCGCGGTCATGCGCGCCATGAACGATGAAGCGCCCGGCCGCAACCGGCTGCAATCCGGCGAGGCTCTCACGCACCCAATCTCTGGCCGCGACCCGTTCGAAGGCGAGCGCATCCGCGGCGGCGGGTCCTGCGGCGGCTGCCGCGAGCGCGCGCACCGCCCGTTCGTCCGGCGCCGCCGGAAAATGGATGGCAACGGTCCAGCTTCCGTGGCCGCTGTCCACAAGGCTGACCGCAATCGCGGCATCGGCGAAGCACTCACTGAACAAGGCGTCGATCTTGCGCGCCGATAATTCATCGGTTTTCAGCCTCGCGACCGTCGTTGCAGCAGCCTTGCGCGCGTCGGAAGCCATCGGTTCGCCGAAGTTTATTGCCTGTGCGGCTTATTCACAGACGGACGAGCCGCCGCAAGACCTCGCGCCGGATAACCAACTTATGCACACTTTCATCGAGAATTATTCCAGGCGTTCTCCACAATATTTGCAGGGCTGTTTCACGGCTTTGTCAACCGCGCGAGGCCGCTTTGGCGATACCATGCGGCAAAAGCTCAATGTCGGGAGAATGCGATCCATGAGCGCGAAATCCGCCTGCACCCACGCAGCCATTGCCCTCGTCGCCGCCGGCCTCGCCGCCGGCATTTATTTGTCCCACTCTGCCGGTGCTCGGGCGGACGCAACGCCGGACTACAAGGCGTTGCTGGCGGCGCCGGACCGCAGCGACGCCGATCGCAAGGCCGACAGGCGCCGCGACCCGCTGCCGTTTCTGCAATTCGCCGGCCCGCTGCCGGGCATGAAGGTGCTCGATATGGGCGCCGGCGGCGGCTACTCGACCGAGCTGATGGCGCGCGCCGTGGCGCCGAACGGCATCGTCTACGGCCAGAACCCGCCGGACATCAGCGACAAACTCAAGACGATCTTCGAGGCGCGCCTGAAGACGCCGGCGATGAAAGACGCCGTCGCCGATTATCGTCCGTTCGACGATCCGATTCCGCCGGGCGTGCAAAATCTCGACATGATTACTTTCCTCTTCTTCTATCACGATACGACCTACATGAAGGTCGATCGCGCCGCGATGGATCGCGCCATGTTCGCGGGGCTCAAACCCGGCGGTACTCTGGTGATCGCCGATCACTCGGCGTTGCCGGGGCAGGGCACCTCAGTCGGCCACACGCTGCATCGCATCGAGGAGGCGACGCTGCGCAACGAAGTGGAGGCTGCCGGCTTCAAGGTCGTGGCCGAGGGTAATTTCTGGCGCAACGCCGCCGACACCCACGACTTCCCGAGCTACAAGCCGAACATGCCGGTCGACAATTTCGTGCTGAAGTTTCAGAAGCCGATGTGATGTCATTCCGGGGCGCCGCGAAGCCGCGAACCCGGAATCCATAGCCACAGAGCTTTGAGCGGCTCTCTTGCGTCCGTCGCTCTTACCAACGACGGTGAATATGGATTTCGGGCTCCTCGCTGACGCTCGGCCCCGGAATGACGCGCCTCAATACTGCGGGTCGCCGTAGTATCCGCTGCCGCCGTAAGGCTGGCCATAGGCCGGCGGCTGCGGCGGGAAGGTCGGTTCGCTGCCCTGATTGTAAGTCGGCCGGCCGTAATACGGCCGCGGCTGTTGATACGCTTGCTGCTGGCCGTAATAGGACTGCGGGTACGGCTGCTGCTGGTAATAAGGCTGCGGATAGGGCTGACCGTAACCCGGTGCGATCTGGGTCGGCTGTTCGTTGTCAGCCTGCTGGGTCGGCGCCTGCCGGCTGGCCACGTAAGGAGCGCCGCGTGCCGGAATATAGCCGCTGATCTCGACCGTGGTGTTGGCCATGCCCTCCTGCTTCACCAGACTGAACAGCACGGCGGCATTGGCGGGCGACAGCCGCACGCAGCCGTGTGACACCGCCATGCCGAGCTGCGGCACGTCGTTGAAGCCGTGAATGGCGTGGCCCTTGAGGTCGAAGAACATCGAATCCGGCATGAACGCGTCTTCGTATTCCTGGGAATGGTGATCGGCGTCCATGCGGTTGACCCTGTAGACACCGCTCGGCGTGTCGTAGCCGGCGCGTCCGGTGGAGACCGGCCAGTCGTAGCGGGTGGCGCCATCGACCGAGACCAGCATGTGCTGCGTGCTCTTGTTCACCGAAATGATGATGTTGGCGTAGGACGGGGAAGCCAGCGGCAGGGCGAGCCCGGCGGCAAACAGCGATGCATAGAGGATTTTTTGCGGACGCATGGTTTTACACCTGTGCGATGGGGGATTGATCAGCGACTTAGACAAACAGATAGATAGGCATTGAGAGAGATCGG
>JASHRW010000334.1 GCA_030037065.1 Xanthobacteraceae bacterium | reverse complement strand
ACTAGCACGCTGTTTCTATCAAAGACGGCCACGAAGTAAGCACAACGTTCATCGTCCGATCCTATTCTTTGGTCGGCCGCGCAAGAAGCGGAAAAATGCCTGCAAAGTCACGGCAGAAACGTAATGTTCAATTCCCTCCGCATCGGCCGCGGCGCTGGCGTTGCCAAACCCGCTCGCTTGAGGCGCACAACAGTCTTCAGCCACCGCGCCATGTCTCTAGGGCGCGCTTCACCAGTATTGGTGAGCAAATCCGCAATCAGTCCAACATAATCTTCGAGCAAAGCGCTAGACCGGAACTAAGCGCGTTTTGCGGAACCGGCGAGCGTGGACCAATTCGGCGGTGAATACGTGGACAACGCGCCGGCCTTTGACATCCGTACGTACCAGACTCCCGTCGTCCGGCAAGGAAGCAGCGTGTCGCCTAACAGACATACCCGAGACTCGGAAAGAAGTGTAGCCTTTGGCACATAGTCCAGCATTGACAACGTACCGATGCCGCTATAATTGTAGCATGTGCTACATTTTCGAGTATATACTGGATTGCCGACACGTGACGCAAATCATCGCCGAAAGGGAAACCCTGTCCGACCGGACCGTCTCGGCGGCCCAGTTGCTTCTAGCGGGCAAGCGCGGCGGCCTGCACGGCTATCTCGCTTTTGCCGGTCCGGCGGTAGTTGCCTCGATCGCCTACATGGACCCAGGTGATTTCGCCACCAACATTCAGGCCGGCGCCAAATATGGCTACACGCTGCTTTGGGTCGTGCTGGCGGCCAATTTGATCGCGATGCTGTATCAGGCGCTCTCAGCCAAGCTCGGCATCGTGACCTTCGTAACCGCGACGGCGGGGATGATCGTGGTCTTGCTGCTCAACATTTTTCTTATCTTGCAAACCTTCGGCGTCCCGATCCCAGGCGTACCTGCGGGCAGTTGAGCCGCCGTCTGGAGATCAACAAGCATGTGGGCATTCCTGACAAGCAACGATCTGATCTTGTTGGGATGCGTACTCGTTGCGCTCGCAGTGCCCCTGCTTGACCAGAGGCGTTGACGCGGTGGTGCTGCGGAATTGGCAAGTGGATACGATTTGGTGGCGTCGCGTGCGTGCGGTTTGGGCATTGGCTTGTGTCGCAGCTTTCGTGATTGAGGCATCGACCGGAGCTGCGGACGCTGCTGACCTTACATTTAAGGCGCCGCAGGCGCCTGCTCCTTCAGATTGGTCGAGCTTCTACGTCGGCGGTCACCTGGGCTATGCGTGGGGAAATTCGAATTGGGCGACCACGTCGGGTTTGGCCGGCTCGCTCGATCTGTACCAGCCATTTGATGTGTTCACCGAGGCAGGAAGCTACTTCGCCGGACTTCAAGCCGGCTACAATTATCAATTGCCAAACCGATTTGTCGTCGGTGCCGAGGTCGACGCCTCATTCCCAGGGTGGCCAGATTCTCGCGGCATCTCCGTCGGCGGCACCTCAACGTTTTCCTCATCAGCTGGCGCAGAGAGCTTTGGCGAGACGGTGCTTTCGTCCGGCACGGTACGCGGCCGCATCGGTTATGCTCCAGGTAATTGGCTACTGTATGCGACCGGCGGATTCGCCTGGAGCTACGATCAGCTAACCCTAACACGATCGGCCGCCGGAACGACCGATATGCCGATTTTATGGCGGTTGGGATGGGCAGCCGGTGCCGGCGTTGAGGTCCCAGTTGCGCCTCACTGGACGGCGCGCATCGAATATCTGTTCACCGATTACGGCAATAGCAGCGTGTTATTCGCCAACGCTGGGCAGCGGATCGCTTCGGATTGGTCGCAGCAAGAGCTGCGCGCCGGATTGAACTACCAATTCGGCAGCGGTTGGACACCGACGATCGGATCGGCATCAACGGTAGACCCGGACATCGTCAATTTTCACGGCCAGACCACTTTCCTGTGGCAGGGGTACCCTCAGTTCCGGTCGCCCTATGCGGGTCCCAACAGCCTGCCGGGCAGTGGCGAGGGGCGCGAGACCTGGGACGCAACGCTCTACGCGGGCGTGCGGCTCTGGCAGGGCGCTGAACTATGGGCGAACCCGGAGATTGACCAGGGGTTTGGGCTCGCCGGGACGCTTGGCGTTGCCGGGTTTCCGAGCGCGGAGGCTTACAAGCTGGGCGCCGACTATCCCTATGGGCGAATTCAACGGGCCTTTGTCCGTCAAACCATCAATCTTGGGGGCGACACCGAGAAAGTGGATGCCGGCGTCAACCAATTTGCCGAAAGCCAGACCACCAACCGGCTTGTTCTCACAGTCGGCAGATTCAGTGTCGTCGACATCTTCGACAACAACAAATACGCGCACGACCCGCGCAACGACTTCATGAATTGGGCCATCGTCGATACCGCAACGTTTGACTACGCTGCCGACCCCTGGGGCTATACGTACGGTGCGGCTGCCGAGTGGTACCAGGGTCCCTGGACGCTGCGTGGCGGCGTGTTCGACCTATCGGTTCTCCCCAACAACATCGAACTCGATCCAACATTCGACCAGTTCCAATGGGTCGGCGAAATCGAGCGCCGCTACGATTTATCGGGCCATCCTGGCAAGATCGCCGTGACCGGCTTTTTGAGCCGCGGCCGCATGGGGAGCTTCGCCGACGCGATCGCGCTGGCCGACATTACTGGCGGCCCAGCCGATATCGCCGCGGTCCGCCAATATCAAAGCCGCGGCGGAGTCAGCATAAATCTCGAACAGGAGATCACGCCCGATTTGGGCGCCTTCGTTCGCGCGGGCTGGGCGAACGGTAATATCGAGCCCTACGAATTCACCGATATCGATCGCACCGCGGCGGCCGGCCTGTCGCTGAACGGCAAGCAATGGGGCCGGCCCGACGACACCGTCGGCTTCGCTGGCGTGATCAACGGCATTTCCAAAGTCCACCAGGAATTTCTCAACGACGGCGGCCTCGGCATTCTGATCGGCGACGGTATCTTGCCGCATCCGGGTCCGGAGCAGATCATCGAGACCTATTACAACTACGCACTCTCCAGCTCGACGCATCTGACCGCCGATTATCAATTCATCGCTAATCCCGGCTATAACGAGGATCGCGGACCCGTAAACGTCTTCTCCGGACGGATTCACTGGCAGTTCTGAGATAAAGAGCAAGAGCAGAATGCTAAAATGCGAGATCGCTCGGTCGATAAGCGGCCGTGAGTCCTGCCCGGATATCTTTTCTGTTTAACTGAAAAAACAGATTTCCAATGTTGGTGTTCCGCCTGAATGGATCTTCTGCATCGCGATAACGACCCGATTGGCACGGAGCGACGCGACAGATGATGGTCCCGACGGATGCAATTGGGGTACGGCGGACGTGCAGTCATCGAACCGAATCGGTCGATCCTGACCCTTATGCGACACGAGTCAGGCAGATTGGTTTGCGCGCGGGAGGGCATACTGCGACGGCAAAATCGCCTCATTCGAGAATGGGCCAGCCGCTTTGTGTAACGTCCCAACGATTCATATTTCTGCGTGCGGGAGTCGGGCTACCGCCGATCTCGACAGGGAGCGTTGAAGATTATCGAGATAAAGATAAATCACCGGCGTCGCGTAGAGCGTGAGCAACTGGCTCAGCGCCAAACCGCCGACCATGGCGTATCCGAGAGGTTGTTTCAGCTCCGAGCCGGTCCCGCGGCCAAGCGCGAGCGGCAGGCCAGCCATCATCGCGGCCGCCGTCGTCATCATGATCGGCCGAAAGCGCTGGAGACACGCCTGTCGTATCGCTTCCTCCGGTGTCATGCCACGGTCGCGCTCGGCGGCGATGGCAAAATCGACAAGAATGATGCCGTTCTTCTTGACGATTCCGATCAGCAGAATGATCGCAATGATGCCTATGACCGAAAGGTCCATGTGCCGCGTTTGCAGACTGACCCTTCCAAGCCGATTGCAGGCAAAAAAGAATCAGCTCAAGTTGCCATCATGGCCAAACAGGTCATTATAAGCTGGCCTATTTCGACAAGCCACGGATGGGGCATCTACGGTCTAAATTTGGCGCTCAACTGGGCGGCTGACCGTGATATTGAACTGCTGACTGCATACGATTGCCCCGCCACTGATATCGATCCATTAAGGGCATCCGCTCTGTTGCCTTTCTTGAAGCGTTCTGTGGCCCTCCAGGAGGACTTGCGAAAATACGCCAATGAGACGGCAACTGCAGGGTCCTTGGTTCTGACTGCGCTCAACGACTCCTTCTATCCGCTCCCGGTCGCCCACAACGTAACGTTCATGGGAACTCCGACGATCGGAGTGACATTTTTTGAATTGGGACTGTCTCCGGCTGGCGTTCAGAACGCCAGGACGTTTCCTTGTATTGTAGTAGGCTCAAACTGGAATGCATTAGTGCTGCAAGCTTACGGCGTAGAGAACGTTCGCACAGTGCATCAGGGGATTGATCCGACCTATTTTCATCAAGCGCCGAAAATAAATTTCTTTGGCAACCGTTTTTTGATTTTTTCCGGCGGAAAGGCCGAATATCGAAAAGCTCAGGATATCGTGCTCAGCACTTTCAAAGTGTTTGCCGAGCGGCATCCAGAGGCGATGCTTGTTACATCGTGGTATAATCCATGGCCGGACTCCATCCGCTCGCTGGACCGTTCGCAGCTTTTGACCCCCGTTCCTCTGAATAGTGCGCGGCAGCTCAATGTAGCCGAGTGGGCCGATGCCAATGGCATAAGCGGAGATCGGATCATCAATCTTGGCCTGGTGCCCAATCACAAAATGCCGTCCATCCTGCGGGAAATGGATGTCGCCATATTCCCCAACCGCGCCGAAGGCGGCACCAATCTGGTCGCGATGGAGTGTATGGCCTGCGGCTTGCCCGTCGTCCTGTCGCGCAATACAGGCCATCAGGACATTATGTTCGAGGATGCTTGTTATGCGCTCGAAGATCAGCGTCAGACGCGTGACGGATTTGCCGGCTACGGCGGAGTCCGGGGTTGGGGAGAAAGTCAGGTGGACGAATTATTGGAGCAACTCGACCGAGTGTTTCACGATCGGGCCGAAGCAACTCGCCGCGGCAAAAATGCCGCCCGCGCGGTCGGTGAACTAACGTGGCGAACCACGGCAGACCGAATGAAAGAGATCATTGCTGCATATTAGAGTTGACTTTGCCCTGCTGTCGCAATCGATGCGGCATTCCGGTTCGCTCTGAAGCCAATCGAGGCGTTCTTCCTCGACGCTCCACTTGGGGCGATTATGGACCGTAGACGGGGCGTGACCGGCGCAGTACACCGTGCCCGAAATCGTGTCTGCTTTCGGAGAATCGGCGTCATCGCTTCACCCTGGCGCCGTGGATTGAGGGGAAAATGGCTGCCAAGGCAAATGACACGCGCGCAATCCGGGAGCTGATTGAAAACTGGGCGGTCTGGCGCGATGCCTTGATGATGGATCGCTTCCGCACTGTCTGGCACTCCGACGGGCGAATGTGGGCCACCTGGTTCCAGGGCACGTTCGAGGAATTCATCCGGGTCACCGAGGAGGGCCATGCGCGCGGCGTGCGGATACTGCATTTCCTCGGCGGCTCCTCGATCGATATCAGGGGTACCCGCGCGATTGCCCAGACCAAGATGACGATATCGCAGCGCGCCTCGGTCGACGGCATCGTCTGCGACGTGCTGTGCACTGGGCGCTTCTACGACTTCCTCGAGAAGCGGCGGGGTCGCTGGGGCATCGTGCTACGCCGGCTGATCTACGAAAAGGATCGCATCGACCCGGTCGATCCGGCCGCCGTGCTCAACCTCGATCAATCGCTGCTGGCGCGGTTCCCCATCGGCTACCGCCACCTTGCCTATCTGCAGACCAAGATCGGCTACAAGGTGAAGGAGGACATGCCGGGCCTCGACGGGCCGGAGGTGGCGGCGCTCTACGGCCTCGGTGCCGAATGGCTCAAGGACAAACACGCCAAGAAGACCAAGAAGACGTGAGCCCTCACTTGGCTTGCACCGCTGGAGAATAGCGCGGGTCGGCGACCGGGGACTTGGCCTCCGGCAAGGCGAGCCCGCCGCGTCGGCTGACGAAGTGATCGGGTAGTGTAGGGCCGTAGATCGCGCCCAACAAAATATCGTGATCGGAGACTTTTGGCGACTTTTGTCCTTGCATTTGTCGCATGTTGTGGTACGTAGTCACATCCTGCTCGGCCAAGGGACGTCAACCGGTGACGGCCGATTGATGCGAGCGGGAGCGGTGCCCGGGAGGAGGCTCGTAACCTCATTCGCGGGCGGTTCGGAAACCCGCCCGGCCTGCCACGACGCAGGTCCGCCAGGAGCTGGCTGCCCGGGGCGCGGATCGGTTGTCCGCGACCATGAAGCGCGGGACCGGACTGAGCCAAGGCCGCGAGGCCTTTGGCGAGAGCCGCGGTAGAGCGCCGGAAGGCGAGCGCGTCTCCCAAAAGGAGCGCGCGCCGCGATGAACGCAAACAGGCGGCAACGCTTGTCGGCGGGCCCGCGGTATCTACCCCCGCGCCTTTCGGCGCTCCGCCTCCCCTTATTTGTTTGGAGGCATTTTCGTGCGGTGGGTTTGGCAAGACTCGGGGCGCTAAAAAAGCGCAGCGCGAGAACGAGAGAACTCGTCATTGCGAGCCAACGGACCCGCGCGAAGTCGCGCAGTCCGATGACAGGCTCCGCGAAGCAATCGAGTTGCGAGGTGCGGGACTGGATTGCTTCGTCCCGCTTCGCTTCGCTCCGCTCGCGGTCCTCGCAATGACGCGGAGCA
>JASHRW010000043.1 GCA_030037065.1 Xanthobacteraceae bacterium | reverse complement strand
AGCGACAGCGTCGCCGGCTTCTTGCCCGGTGGCTTCGCCATGATTTCGAGGCCGGCTTCGAGCGGGTCTTCGCTCTCGGTCAATTGCAGCTCGGCATTGCCGTCGCCGAATAGCTGGGTGAACAGCTTCTGGAAGTTCTGGTTGACGACCGCGAACGAGGCAAGGAGCCGCTCGCGCGCCTCATGATTGAGGCTATGGATGCCCTGGCGCAGCCGCTTGATCGCTTCGATCAGGTCGTCGCGTTCGCCGACGAGTTTCTGGTGCTGCGCTTCGACCTCGTTGAGTTCCTGCTCGGCCCGCAGATTGACCGCGCCGAGCCGCTCGCGCTCGCGGCGGATGCGGTCGAGTTTTTCCTCGATTTCGGCGACCGAAGGCAGTTCCGCGCCCGCCTTGATCTCGGCGAGTTCGGCCGCGGCCGGCGGTTCGATGTCGAACGCTTCGCGGATTTCGTGCTCGATATCGGCGACCCGGCGTTTGGTGGCGTCGCGGCGTTCCTCGCCGCGCGCCGCTTGCGCGCGCGCTTCGCCGACCGCTTCGAGCGCGGCGCGCGCCGCCTTGTCGGCTTCGGCCAGCGCGTTCTCGGCCTCCGCCAGCCGATCAGCCTCGGCGCGGCGTGCCGCCGTTGCGTTCTCGATCTCGCCGATCAGAGATTGCCGCATTTCGGCGAATTTTTGCGGCGCGTTTCTCAGTTCACTGCGCTCACGCTCGGCCTCGGCGCTGCGCTGTCCGATGGTCGCAATCTGAGCCGTCGCACCATCCCCGCGCTCGCTCCATTGCGCGCGCTCGGCGGCAATTGCCTGCAGGCGCCGATCGGCAAGCTCGGCCTCGCGGGCGATCGCCTGCGCCTCGACCCTGACCTCCGCGCAAACGCTGCGTTCGCCGGCAATGGCCTCGTTCACTGCAGCGAGCTTGGCTTCGAGTTCGGCCGCGGCCGGCAGCGCGGCGAGCGCTTGAGCGGCTTTGTCGTGGCCAATGATCGTTTCGTCGCGGCTTGCCGCAATGCGCGCTTGCGCTTCCTTGAGCGCCGAAATGCGTGCCGCATTGCGGGCGATTTCGCGTTCGGCGGCGGCGTGCTCTTCGCGCGCCGCATCGGTCACGCGCTGGGATTCGCGCCAGTCGGCGCGGGCTTGCGTCTCCGCCGCCGCGGCAGCCGTCAATGCCGCCTCGGCCGCCGCGAGCGCCTGACGCCTGGCCTCGACGTCGGCATGCGCGCTGACAAGCTCGCCCTGGATTGCCTGCAGACGGCCGCGCTCGGCGAGCCGGCGCGCCGCTCCGGTGAGGGCATGCGCGGCGACGGTAAAACCATCCCAGCGCCATAGATCGCCGTCGCGCGAAACCAGCCGCTGGCCGGCTTTGAGCATCTTGGCAAGCCGCGTCCCGTCGGCGCGCTCGACGAGGCCGATCTGAGCAAGCCGGCGCGCCAGTTCGGGTGGGCCTTGAACGAAGTTCGACAGCGCCGCGACGCCCTCCGGCAGCACCGGATCGGCCGGGTCATGCTCCGATCCGGCCCAGCGGATCGGCGCGGAGTCGCCGGTCGGCGCATCGAGATCGTCGCCTAACGCCGCGCCTAGAGCTTTCTCGTAATCCTTGGCGACGGTGAGGGCATCCATCACCGGCGGCCAAAGGTTCTTGCTCTCGACGGCGAGCAGCTTGTTGATGGTCCTGGCCTCGGTTTCAAGCCGCTGCACGGCGCGCTCGGCCGCGATCAGCGGCGCTCGCGCCGCGTCGATCTGTTCACGCGCAGAGGTGTGCGCGAGTTCGGCCGCGCGTGCGACGCTCTCGGCTTGGGCGAGCGCGTCTTGCGCGGCGGCGAGCGCGCCCGACAGCGCCGGCAGATCGGGCTCGCCGCTGCCGGTCGCGACCAACCCCGCTTCGATGTTGACGAGTTCGGCCGTCAGTTTTTCCGCGCGCTCGCCGTGCTCGCGGGCGGCGGCCATGAGCTGATTGCGGCGCGCGGTCAAGTCGGCCAGCGCGCCGGTCAACTCGGCAAACGACTTTTCCGACGCCGCCAGTGCCGCATCGGCTTTCTCGACCCGCTCGTTGACGCCGGACAGACGCACGGCGTTCGCTTGGGCTTCCGCTTTCAGGCCGGCTTCCTCGGCACCGAGCCGATCGAGCGCCGCCGCGGCGTCGGCCGCGAGCGTCCGCTCGCGCTCAAGGTCGGCCGCGTATTGCTCGAGCCGGCGGTCGAGTTCGCCGATGCGCTCCTTGGCGCGCGCCTCCTCGCGCTCAAGCGTCTCGCGGGCGATGATGAGCCGCTGCAGCGCTGCGGCCGCCTTCGCCTCGGCCTCGCGCAAGGCCGGCAGGGCGGCGGCGACTTGCGCTTGCGCCGTCGAGGCTTGCGTGTGCTCGCTCACCCGCGCGGCGACGACGCGGATGGTTTCGTCGTGGGCGTGCTCGGCCTCGGCGACTTCGGCGCGCGCCCCGGTCCAGCGCAGGTGGAACAACAGCGCCTCGGTGCGGCGCACTTGGCCGGAAATGTTGCGATAGCGCACGGCTTGGCGCGCCTGCGTCTTGAGCGCCGCGACCTGGGCGGCCAATTGCCCGATCACATCCTCGACCCGCGCCAGATTATGCTCGGCGGCTTTGAGCCGCAGCTCCGCCTCGTGGCGGCGCGCGTGCAATCCGGAAATGCCGGCCGCCTCTTCGAGCACGCGCCGGCGCTGATCGGGCCGCGCCTGGATGATCTCGCCGATGCGGCCCTGATGCACCAGCGCCGGCGACCGCGAGCCGGTCGAGGCGTCGGCGAACAGCACTGCGACGTCGCGGGCACGTACTTCGCAGCCGTTAACGCGGAAGGTCGAGCCCTGCTCGCGGACAATGCGGCGCGACACTTCCAGCGTCTCGGTGTCGTTAAACGCCGCCGGCGCATTGCGCTCGCTGTTGTCGACTTGAACCGCCACTTCGGCGTGGTTGCGCGCCGGGCGCTGGTTGTTGCCCGAGAAGATCACGTCGTCCATCTCGGACGCGCGCATCGCCTTGTAGGAGGCTTCGCCCATAACCCAGCGCACCGCCTCGACCAGGTTCGACTTGCCGCAGCCATTGGGGCCGACGACGCCGGTCAGGCCGGGTTCGATGATAAGGTCGGTCGGTTCGACGAAGGATTTAAAGCCGATCAAGCGCAGCCGCGTGAGCTTCATGCGGGTCTTATGTCCAGCCCCTTGCTGCGGCCGTCCAAGGGAATCGTTAGCCGATCGCGCCCGTTAAGCCCCTGGGCGCGCCGGAGAGTGCCGCATCGGCGCGGAGAATGAATCGGCCGGCCTGCGAGCGCAACTCCGGCGCGGATTATTTTTTAAAGGGCTGCTTTGCAGTGTTGTGCCAATCGGTCCAAGCGGGCTGCCTAGCCGTGGTCGGCCCAGCGCAAAAAACCCTTATCCTGTCTTGAGATAGGGGTCGATCTCCTTGGCCAAGGTCTCGATCGGGACATCACCCACAACCTTCTTGCCGTTGATGAAGAAGGTGGGTGTGGAATTGACGCCGAGCTTCTTTATAGCGCGATCGCGGACCGCCTGGATGTCGTTGAGCACCTGCTGATTCGTCAGGCAGGCGTTGAACGAAGCATCAGAAAATCCCAACTGCTTGGCGATGTTCTCCAACGGCTCGAGCGGGTGATCGTTGACCCATTCGTCCTGCCTGGCGAACAGGGTCTCCACCACCGCCATATATCGCTCGCTGCCGCCGTCTTTGGAGGCGCAACGCGCCAGCATGAACGCGGCCGCCGCGACCTTGTCGAACGGAAATTCGCGGAAGATGAAACGCACCTTGCCGGTATCGATGTAGCGCTTCTTCAGCTCTGGAAAAGTGTTCTCCGAGAAATGCGCGCAATGCGGGCAGGTCATCGACGCGTATTCGTAGACAGTGACGGGGGCCTTGTCGGAGCCGAGTACAACGTCGCCGCCCGGACTGGGCTTCGCCAATTCGGCAAGGAGCTCGGCGTCGGAAGGCGGAGGGGTCGTTGTCGAAGTTTGAGGCGTTGCGGCGGGGGTCTGTGGGGTAGCGGCAGGTGCCTGAGTGGTTGCGGCCGGGTCTGCTTTGGCCGACCGGATAAAACGCGGAAGCGGGGCGCCCGACAGCCCTGCTGCGGCGACGGCAGAAACGCCTCCAACGGCGAACAATTGACGGCGGGTGAGCGACAAGGGCGGCTCCTAATGTGATCGAAAATCCTGCAGATCGGTGGGAATTCCTGCGGCACCAATGTGGCATTAGCGTGCCCGGAGGCCAAGTCCCCTGCGGCACTCGGACGTCTGCTCGTCAGCTTCTTTTGACGGCAGCTCCGAGCCGCGCCAGCGCCTGCCGTAAGTCGTCATCGGCGATCTCGGGCATGGACGTGGCGATCCGCGCCAGTACGACGGGATCGCTGCCGCGAGCGGCCTTGCGCTCGTTCCGGCGCAGCGGTGCCTGGCGGAGCGCGATCCGCGCCACGCTGCGCCAGCCGACGAAGCGGTTGACGCGCTCGCAGATCACGTTGGACAGATGCTGAATCTCGATCGCCGCAGGCCCCTCGACCCGCAGCACCAGAGTCCCCGGTTCCTGGCCGCCGCTGCCGAGATCGGAGCGGCCCGGTCGCTGCCATTGAATCTTGATGGGCTCGCTGTGGGCGGCGATTTCCGGACCGACAATCTCGTTCCAACGCGTCACCATCTCGGCCGATGCAAAGCCCTGCCGGGTGAAGGCCTCGCCGACGATCTTGCCGGCGACGTCGCGCAATTGCCTGGCGAAAGGACGGGCGGGCTTGTTCATGGCGCGTTGCTCTGCCATCGCTTAAGCGCATGACCCTAGCAGGCAAGCGTAAGAGCAAAAAGTCCTCGCCGCCCGTTTCAGGGAGGGAAAATAAAACCTTGCCGCAAGCCGGCGATTTGCTCGCTTGGTACGATCGCCACCGGCGCGCTTTGCCGTGGCGTGCGGCGCCGGGCCAGCGCAGTGATCCGTACCGGGTGTGGCTGTCGGAAATTATGCTGCAACAAACCACGGTGAAGGCAGTCGCGCCCTATTACGCGCGCTTCCTGTCGCGCTGGCCGGATGTGCGGGCGCTTGCCGCCGCACCGCTTGCCGAGGTGCTGAAAACTTGGGCCGGGCTCGGCTATTACGCGCGCGCCCGCAATCTGCACGCTTGCGCCCGCGCCGTGGTTGAACATCACGGTGGAGAATTTCCGCGCAATGAGGACGCGCTGCGCGGGCTGCCCGGCATCGGCGCCTATACGGCCGCGGCCGTCGCGGCGATTGCCTTTGATATCCGTGCGACGCCGGTCGACGGCAATGTCGAGCGCGTCATTGCCCGGCTTTACGCGGTGGAAACGCCGCCGCCAGCCGCCAAGCCGGAGATTTACCGCCTTGCGCGCGCGCTCACGCCGTCGCGCCGCGCCGGCGATTTTGCCCAAGCGCTGATGGATTTGGGCGCGACGCTCTGCACGCCGAAGCGGCCGGCCTGTGCGCTGTGTCCGTGGCGCGACCGCTGCGCGGCGTATCGCCGCGGCGATGCCGAAACGTTTCCGCGTCGCCCGCCTAAGCGCGAAGGTGTGCTGCGCCGTGGCGCGGCTTTCGTTGCGCGCCGCTCCGACGGCTCAGTGCTGGTGCGGACGCGGCCGGCCAAGGGGTTGCTCGGCGGCATGACCGAAGTGCCGACCACCGAGTGGGCGGCGGAATTCGATGAAGCAAATGCCCTCGTACACGCACCGCGCTTCAGCCCACCTCTCCCCGGCGGGGAGAGGTCGACTTCCCGCGATACAATCGCGGGAAGTCGGGTGAGGGGGAAACGGCGTCAAAATTCTGGTCTGCCGGTCCCCCCTCACCCCGACCCTCTCCCCAATGGGGAGAGGGAGACATGCTGGCGCCGCATCCCCGGCATTGTCCGCCACGTGTTCACGCACTTTCCGCTTGAACTTAAGGTCTACGCGGCCGACCTGCCGTTGCGCACGCGCGCGCCCACCGGCATGCGTTGGGTCGCGTCCGCCGATATCGCGCATGAGGCCTTGCCGAGCCTCATGCGCAAGGTCTTGGCGCACGCCCAGACTTCGGATCGAATAGACAAGGCTTAGCAGGGAAGGAAAGGACGATGAAGATCGAACGACATGAAGTTGGACCGCGGCTGAGCAAGGCTGTCGCTTACGGCGACACCGTCTATCTTGCCGGCATCGTCGCCGAGGCACCCAAAGGCAAGAGCATGGCCGAGCAGACCAGGAGCATCCTCTCCCAGATCGACGGCTTTCTCGCCAGAGCCGGGACCGACAAGAGCAAGCTTTTGTCGGCCAATATCTGGATCACCGACATGGCGAATTTCGCCGAGATGAACGCGGTATGGGACGCCTGGGTGTCGCCCGCTAACGCGCCGGCACGCGCGACGGTGCAAGCAGGTCTCGCCTCGCCCGACTACAAGGTCGAGATCATGGTGGTGGCGGCGCGATGACGGCGAACCCTGGAATCCTCGCGATCTTCCACGATTGCAGGGCAGGGCGCGAAGCGGAAGCCGAGGCGTGGTTCCAGGAAGAACATCTCCTGGAACGGCTCGCCGTGCCGGGCTTTCTGTTCGGCCGTCGGCACAAGGCGGTTTCGGGTTTGCCCGGCTATTTCAACTTTTATCTTGTTGAGACGCCTGAGGTGCTCACGTCGAAGCCCTATCTTGAACGGCTCGACAATCCGACGCCGCTGACGCGCAGGGTCATGTCGGAGATATTCATCAACGCCAACCGCACGGTGTGTTGGCGCGTCGCTCGGCGCGGCAGCTTCCGCGGTGCCGTTGCGGTTGTGGCTCGGTTCGATCGGAGCCAGGATGAGACGGCCGTGCTGGGCGCACTGGAGAAGATAACGGCCGACGCAGCTGTCGCCGGCGGCGAAATCTGGGTTGCCGTCGATGCCGCAACCATGCCGGTGTCGAAGGAAGAGCAATTGCGCGGCGGCGACAAGAAGATTGCCGGCGCGCTGATGATCGATACCCTGTACGAGGAGGATTCGCGCGTCGTTGCCGCTCAATTGGCAAAGCAATTTCCGGGTAGCGAAATCGGTATCTATCGCGTGCTCTGCCAAATCGGCAGGAGTGATTTGTGAAAACGCTGTTGCCGTTGGCCGAGAGGATTGCCCAGCGCCTGATCGCGCGCCGCGAGACGATTGCGGTGGCCGAATCCTCGACCGGCGGACTGATCGCCGCGGCTTTGCTCGCAGTGCCGGGCGCCTCGGCCTACTTTCTTGGCGGTGCCGTGGTCTATACGAAGTCCGCGCGCAGTGCGCTGCTGGGCTTTGGCGATGCGGAGATGGCGGGGATGCGAGCCGCGACCGAAACCTATGCGCTGTTCATCGCGCGGCGCGTGCGCGATCGCCACGGCGCCGTCTGGGGCCTCGGCGAAACCGGCGCGACCGGTCCGACCGGCAATCGTTATGGCGATCCGGCGGGTCACACCTGTGTTGCGGTCGTAGGCCCCGCAGAGCGCGCGATGACGCTGCGCACCGGCAGCGCCGAGCGCGTGGCGAATATGGATGCGTTCGCCAAGCGCGCGCTTGAGCTGTTCCTTGAAGTTATCCCCGCCGCTTAGCTGACGAAACCGTCCGGAATTACGACGATGGCTCGCAAGCAAGCGGCAACAAAGCAGCGCCAAAAAGCCCCGCCGCCCGGCAGCCGCTCGCCGCAAGACATGCTCGCGGACCTGAAAGGCCGTCTGCGCGAGATCGCCGATCTGCGCGCGGCGAACGCCGTGCTGAGCTGGGATCAGTCGACCTACATGCCGGAAGGCGGCGCGGCCGCGCGCGGCCGGCAGATGGCGGTGCTGTCCCGGTTTGCCCATGAACGTTCGGTCGCCCCGGACATCGGCCGCTTGCTCGACGCGCTGATTCCTTATGGCGAGACCCTGCCGCAGACGAGCGACGACGCTTGCCTCCTGCGTGTCGCCCGGCGTGACTTCGAGAAAGCCATCAAGGTCCCCGGCGATTACGTGGCGCGCGCCAACGTCCATTGGTCGGCGTCCTACCAGGAATGGACGCGCGCTCGTCCGGCAAACGACTTTCCGAGCATGGTGCCGTATCTGGAGAAGACGCTCGACCTTAGCCGCGAATACTCGGAATTCTTTGCGCCCTACGCCCATATCGCCGATCCGCATATCGATGATGCCGACGAAGGCATGACCACCGCTTCGGTCGGCAACTTGTTCGGCGAACTCAGACGCGGTCTCGTGCCGCTTGTCGATGTGATCTGCGACCGACCGGAGGCGGACGATTCGTGTCTGCACCAGGAGTTTGCCAAGGCAGGCCAACTGGAATTTGCCCGGCACGCCGCCGAGCGCATGGGCTACGATTTTCGCCGCGGCCGTCTCGATCTCACCCACCATCCGTTCTGTACGAAGTTCTCCGCCGGCGACGTGCGCATCACCACGCGCGTCAACGAGCGCGATCTCGGCGATGCGCTGTTCTCCACGCTGCACGAGGCCGGCCACGCCATGTACGAGCAGGGCATCGATCCGGCGCTCGCCGGCACGCCGCTCGGCCACGGCGTCTCCGCCGGCGTGCACGAAAGCCAGTCGCGGCTGTGGGAGAACATCGTCGCGCGCAGCCGCGGCTTCTGGGACTATTTTTATCCGCCGCTGCAGCGCAGCTTCGCCGCTCAGCTCGGCGGCGTGCCGTTGGATGTCTTTCATCGTGCCATAAATAAGGTGGCGCGCTCGCTCATCCGCACCGACGCCGACGAGGTGACCTATAATCTCCACATCATGCTGCGGTTCGATCTCGAACTGCGCCTGCTCGAAGGCAAACTCGCAGTGAAGGATTTGGCGGAGGCGTGGCGCGCGGCCATGCAAGCCGACTTGCGGATCGCGCCAGCCGATGACCGCGATGGCTGCCTGCAAGACGTGCACTGGTATTCAGGCACAATCGGCGGCGCATTTCACAGCTACACGATCGGCAATATTCTGGCGGCGCAATTTTACGCTGCAGCCTTGAAGGTTCATCCGGAAATTCCCGAGCAAATCAGGCGCGGCGAATTCGCCACGCTGCACGGCTGGCTGCACGACAATATTTATTGGCACGGCGCAAGATTCCCGCCCGCCGAGCTGGTGCGGCGTGCCACCGGATCGGCACTGAGCATGCAGCCTTATTTGGGATACTTGCTCGACAAATACGGTGCGCTGTACCGGCTGCCGGCGGGTTAGCTTCGCTTACTTTTGCTCCCAAGGATTGACGACCTGGACCCCGGAGCGTCGATAGTCTCGCGTGTTTCTCGTCGCCACAGTCAAGCCGTGAAGTAGCGCCGTGGCGGCGATCAGTCCGTCATATGCCGGCAGGACGTCGGGCGCGGAAATTCGCGCCCAGACGGTCATGACCGGTTCATCGACGGCAAGGACTCGGTCGCCAAGCCGCTCGCGAACGATATCGTACCATTGGGCGAGCACTTCGGCTTGCCGCTGGTCGCGTCTCGAGACGAGTTCGATGCCGCGGCGCAATTCGCCAAGCACGATGACGCTGGTGAAGATATCCTCGGGCGGTATCGCAGCAAACCAGCGCATCACGCGAGAGTCGGCATTGCGGCCACGCCTGAGCTCGGAGATGACATTGGTGTCGACAAGGATATTCATAAAGTGAATTTGCGCGGACGACTGAGGGTGCGGTTTTTTCGATCGCGCCGGACGATCGTCATGGCCTCGCCCCACAGCGCTTCGCCTGCAATCGAAAGCGGGGTGGTCATCGCAAAAAGGTCTGCCGCGCTCGCCGGGCGTCCCGCTTCCGGCGAAAGACCGACGACCTGCCGCAGCCGGGTCGCTTTAGCGGATTGTCCGCGCAATATGGCGGCCACACGGCGGATCACCGGAGCTTCGTGCGCCGGAACGCTGACTTCCAGACGCTTCATGCCGCGCGTTTTCAGACGCGCACGATGAGCCTTCAGCGCCTTTGATCTTGCGTCCATGGCCGCTCCCATGATTTCCGGAATATATCCGGAAATCACGTAGTCGGCAAAGGGCGTCGGGCATTCTCAGCGGAGCGGCCAATCGCCCCGCTGCGCCCGCGCATCAGCCCACTCCCATCTCCGCCCGCACTTGTGCGCGCAATGCGTCGATGACGGTCAGGCCTTGCGCGGTTTCCACGTGCCAGAAGGTCCAGCCGTTGCAGGCTTCGAGACCTTGCGCCAGCGCCCCTATGCGGTGGATCGAACCGACCGCGTCGCCGAGCGCCAGCGCGCCGTCGGCGCGAATGAGCGCGCGGTGGCGGCGTTTGGCGTCGACAAGTTTGATGCCGGGAGCGAGCAGGCCACGCTCGATCAGTGCGGCGAACGGTACGCGCGGCGCCTCGCGCGCGGTCATGAAGCTTGCCAGCGCCGGCTCGGCCAGCGGCTCGACCGCGTCAATGCGCGCTTGCGCGGCCGCGGCATAGTCCGTCTCACGCTCGATGCCGACAAAGTTCCGCTGCAACCGTCGCGCCACCGCGCCGGTCGTGCCGGTGCCGCAGAACGGATCGAGCACCACGTCGCCGGGACGCGAAGCCGCCAGGATGACACGCGCCAGCAGCGCTTCCGGCTTTTGCGTCGGGTGCAGCTTCTTGCCGTCGCGCCCTTTCAGCCGTTCCTCGCCGGTGCACAGCGGGATGAACCAATCCGAGCGCATCTGGATGTCGTCGTTGCCGGCTTTGAGCGCCTCGTAATTGAATGTGTATTCGCGGCGCGCGGCGTCGCGCGCCGCCCAAATCAGGGTTTCGTGGGCGTTGGTAAAACGGCGGCCGCGAAAGTTCGGCATCGGGTTGGATTTGCGCCAGACGATGTCGTTGAGGATCCAGAAGCCGAGATCCTGCAACAGCGCGCCGACGCGAAAAATATTGTGATAGGAGCCGATCACCCACAGCGTGGCGTGCGGCTTCATCACCCGGCGGCAGGCGGTCAGCCAGGCGCGGGTGAAATCATCATACGCCGAGAAGCTTGCAAACTTGTCCCAGTCGTCGTCGACGGCGTCGACGCGCGAATCATCGGGCCGTTTCAGATCGCCTTGGAGCTGCAGATTGTACGGCGGGTCGGCGAAGACGAGGTCGGCGCTGGCGGCCGGCATCTTGGCCATCTCCGCCACGCAGTCGCCGAGGAGGATGCGCGAATCCGGCGCAGACTCAAAACACACGCGGGGCGTCCTTGCGGACGCCCCGCGACGCGACACAACCATGACTCAGAACTCTGAACTCAGGCGACGCGGCCGGCGACGCGGGACCTACAACCGACAAAACGGATAGTGCCCGCTCAAGGTAAAAAACGAGTTAGCATCCAGTGCCTTCAACTAGGCAATAAATGCCGGGAAACATTTGGTTAATTCCATTCGACGGGCGCGAGATGGCGGGAGTAGAATGTCGGAAAAGGAACGGGCGCAGTAAGAAAACAGGAGATCAAGATGCGTACCGATGATTTCCGTCCCAGCGATAATGTCGAAGACGATCGTGAAGCGAGCGCGTCGCGCGGTGGAGTGATCGGCGGCCGCGGTGGCCTCGGCATCGGAACTGTCGTCATTATCCTATTGGTCAGCTGGTACTTCGGTATCGATCCGAGCGTCTTGCTCAACGGCGCACAGATGCTCACCGGCGGCGAATCCGTTTCCCAGCAATCCAATCAGCCTCCGCCGGTGACCGCCGGCACGCCGACCGATCCCACCGGCCGCTTCGTCGCCCTCATTCTCGGCGACACCGAGGATCGCTGGACGGAAATGTTCAACGCCAGCGGCCGCGTCTATCATCCGCCCAAGCTGCGCCTTTTCGCCGGCTCGGAGCCGGGCGCCTGCGGCATGGCGCGATCGGCCATGGGACCGTTCTATTGTCCGCGCGATCAGCGGATTTATCTCGACACTTCGTTCTTCGAGGATCTGCAGAACAAGTTCGGCGGCTGCACCAGCAGTTCCGCCTGCCGGTTTTCCGAGGCCTATGTGATCGCTCACGAGGTCGGCCATCACGTGCAGAATGAGCTTGGCATATTGCCGCGTGTCACCCAGGCGCAGGAAGCGGCGTCGAGCCGGACCGAGGCCAATGCGCTGCAGGTACGCGTCGAATTGCAGGCCGACTGCCTTGCCGGCGTGTGGGCGAACCGCGCGCAGAAGAAGCATAACTTCCTCGATGCGGGTGATGTCGATCAGGCACTGCAGACCGCGTCCGCGATCGGCGACGACCGCCTGCAAAAGGAGATGCAGGGCTTTGTCGCGCCCGATACGTTTACGCACGGCACTTCCGCGCAGCGACAGCGCTGGTTCATGAACGGCTTCAATCAAGGCCAGGTCCCGGCCTGCGATACATTCAAGGCCAATACGCTCTAAGGGCGCGGCATTCGGAGGTGTTTTCCAGGCTGGGCAAAGTGTTCTAATCTGTATTGGCCCGAGGTGCGCTATGCCAGGAGTCGACGAGAAAAAGCAGTTCGTGCCGCTGAAGATCGCGGTACTCACGGTTTCCGACACGCGTTCGCTCAAGGACGACAAGTCGGGCGCGCTGTTGGTGCAGCGCATCGTCGGCGCCGGTCATCTGGTCGCCGAACGCAGTATCGTCACTGACGACATTGAGGCGATCCGCGCCCGCGTCAAAGCGTGGATCGCCGATCCGATGATCGACGTCATCATCACCACCGGCGGCACCGGATTTACCGGCCGCGATGTCACGCCCGAAGCGATCGAGCCGTTGTTCGAGAAAAAGATGGACGCGTTCTCGGCGTTGTTTTTGGTGGTGAGCTTTCCCAAGATCGGCACCTCGGCCATCCAGTCGCGCGCCACCGCCGGCGTCGCCGGCTCGACCTACATCTTCTGCCTGCCCGGCTCGCCCGGCGCCTGCAAGGATGCCTGGGACGAAATTCTGGTGCACCAGCTCGATTACCGTTACGGGCCGTGCAATTTCGTCGAGATCATGCCGCGGCTCGACGAGCACTTGCGCCGGGAGAAGGCACAGGACGCGACGGTTTAGTCATTCCGGGGACGAGCGCAGCGAGGA
>JASHRW010000333.1 GCA_030037065.1 Xanthobacteraceae bacterium | reverse complement strand
CTGTCGCCGCGGCTGCGCGAACTCGCTTCGACGCGCATGATCGACCGCGCCCGCGTACTCGGCGCGGCGCTCCGCTTGGCTTACGTGGTTTCGGCGGCGATGCCCGGCGTGCTGCCAAAAACAGCACTCGCGGTCGAGCGCCACCGGCTGGCCTTGCACCTGCGCGGCGACTGCGCCGCGCTCGCCGGCGAGCGGGTGCTGAACCGGCTGCGCGGGCTGGCGCGGCTCATTGGTCGCGAGCCGGTGCTGCTGTTGGGGTAACGTCCGATCCTGTTGTGATTAAAATCTCACCTGCCGGACGCTGCAGGACGCGTCTAATGACATTGCAGCTTGCCGACTGTGGCACTCCACGTGCCGCCGCCGGGCGGTGCGGTTCCGCCGCCCGAGAGATATTTAAGGGTCACGGGCACGAAGCATTTGCCCGCCGAGAAGCGAAACGCTCCGTCGACGTACTCTATCTTATCGATCGGATCTTGCAGCATCGACGAAATTTCCTGGAGATGTTCTATCGCCGTAGCGAGTTCCCGGGCACGTTCAAACTTGGGCGCCATCATCGCCACGGATTCGGATGAAACCAGGATCGCCCCGAGCAGACAGCCCGCAAAAAGTATGCGCATGATCTGACCCTCTCTTCAGCAAGACACAACCGGAATCGTCGAGCGGCGGACGGTGCCGTTAGGATCGCTCCACCACCGCCACCTTGTCCTTTTCGATGGCAAGCGCGAGCTTGCCGTGCTTGAGCGCCAGCGCCTTGTTGCCGAACAAGTCGCGGCGCCAGCCTTTGAGCGCGGGAACCTCGGCGCGGTCGCTGGCGGCAATGCGTTCGAGGTCGTCGACCGTGGCGATCACCTTGGCGGCGACGTGGTGACTTTCGGAGATCATGCGCAACAGGACTTTGAGCAACTCGACGGTGGCGCCGCCGTTGGCCGCCGCCGGGGCGCGTACCTGATGCGGCAGCGTTTTCGGATCGCGCGCCAGGCCGCGTGCCACCGCCTCGACGATCGCCTCGCCCCAGCGCGACCGTTCGAAGCCCTTCGGCAGCGAGCGCAGGTGCTTGAGCTTCTCGGTCGTCGTCGGCGCCTGCACGGCGATGTCGGAAATTGCCTCGTCCTTGAGCACGCGGGCGCGCGGCACATCGCGCGACTGCGCCTCGCGCTCGCGCCAAGCCGCGACTTCGATCAGCACGGCAAGCTCCTTCGGCTTGCGCACGCGCGTGCGCAGGCGCTGCCAGGCGTTCTCCGGCTCCGCGCGATAGGTTTCCGGCGAGGTCAGGACGCTCATCTCGTCCTCGACCCAGTCGGCGCGGCCGCGCCGCTTGAGATCCTCGACCAGAGCCGCATACACGTCGCGCAGATGGGTCACATCGGAGACGGCGTAGCGCAACTGCGCATCCGACAGCGGGCGTCGCGACCAGTCGGTGAAGCGCAGCGATTTGTCGAGCGTGTCGCCGGTGATGCGCGCCACCAGTTGATCGTAGGAAATCGAATCGCCGTAGCCGAGCACCATGGCGGCGACCTGGGTGTCGAAGATCGGATGCGGAATGAGCTTGGCCGCGTGCCAGACGATTTCGATGTCCTGCCGCGCGGCGTGGAAAACCTTAACGACCTTCCCGTTGCCCATCAGCGTGTAGAACGCCGACAGATCGATGCCCGGCGCCAGCGCATCGACGACCACGGCCTCGTCGGCAGACGCCATCTGCGCCACGCAGAGCAGCGGGTAGTAGGTCGACTCGCGCAGGAATTCGGTATCGACGGTGACGAACGGATAGGCGGCCATCCGTTGGCAGACAGCGGCAAGCTCGGACGTCGTGGTAATCGGCGGCATTGCGGATGTGTTTGCGGAATCGAGTGCCACGGTCATAATGTGAGTGTGTTCAGGTCCGGCATGCGTGGCAAGGCCCACGATTATATCTGCCGCATCAAGCGCGTGCCCCTTGGGCAGGGGCGAGGAACGGCCACGGGCTGGGCAGTTCCCCGACCGGAACTTCAATCAGGGTCGGTCCGTCGCGGTGGGCGAACGCGCGCCGCAGCGCTTCGCGTAATTCCTGTGGAGTTCGAACGCACACCGCTTCCGCGCCGAAACTTTCGCCGAAGGCGACGAAATCGGGATTGGTGAGGTCGCTGCCGATGAGGTGGTTGCCGTAGCGTTCCTTCTGGATGCGCCGCACGTTGCCGTAGGCGCCGTCGTTGAACACCACCGTGACCAGCGGAATGCGGTGGCGCATGGCGGTCGCCATTTCGCTCGCGGTGAAGAGAAAGCCGCCGTCGCCGCAGATCGCGACAACCGGAACATCGGGACGGGCGTGTTGCGCACCCAGCGCGGTGGCAAAGCCCAGCCCCAGCGGGTCCTGAAAGCCGGGGGACAGATAGGTGCGGGACTTGTAGACCGGGTAGACCAGCCGCGCCGCGAAAACCATCTGCGTGATGTCCTCGACGAAAATGCCGTCCTCCGGCAATTCGTCGCGGATCGCCTCCAGATAGGCGATCTGCGGCGCGATCGTCTCGAAGCGTTTGCGCCAAACCGCCTGGCGTTCCTGCAGCTCGGCCTTGCGTGAGGCGCGCTTGGCGTTATGCGCCGGCAATTCGGCGAGCAGGCTTTGCAGGATGGGCTTGGCGTCTCCGGTCAGCGCCACGGCGGGCTTGTGCAGGCGGCCGTGCTCCTTCGGATCGGCATCGACGCGCACGATCTTGAGATCGCGCGGCAGCCCCCATTGCCGGAACTGAATGAGCAGCCGCGTGCCGACCGCGAGCACCACATCGGCCTCGCCCCACAAGTCGCGGCCGAGCGGCAGCGTGACGGACAGCGGATCGCGGGCGTCGAGCACGCCGCGGCCGCGGCGAAAGGCGAGCACCGGCGCCTGCAGCATCGCCGACAGCGCGGTGACCTCTGCCGACGCATCCTGCGCGCCGCCGCCGCAGATGATCAGCGGCCGCTTGGCGCCGCCAAGGAGTTTTGCCGCCTTGCGCACCGCGTCGCGGTCGATCTTGGCGGCAGGCAGCGGCAGCGGTTCCTGCAGCGTCACCGAACCGGATTTGCCCCAGACGTCGATGGCGCATTGCAGCGCCGCCGGCCCGGG
>JASHRW010000332.1 GCA_030037065.1 Xanthobacteraceae bacterium | reverse complement strand
TTTGGCGTCTATTCGCTGGCTTTATCCCTGGCTGCGCTACGTCTTTGCCGACGGCATCGTTCCCGGCGTCGTCTGGCCGGTTCTGTTCGGCGGCGCTGTGGTGACGATCGTCTTTACCTTCTTCTTCGGCACGAAAACCTGTGGGCGCAGACGGCCATGACCGTGTTGCTTTCAGTGCTCATATTCTCTGAACTCTTGATCATAGTCGCTGTTGATTACCCGTTCACTGGACCGATCAAGGTGGAGCCGACCGCGCTGGTCCGCGTGCTCGTGGATTTCGACTCTGCGGGGGCAAACCGGGCATGCATCCGGCCGCTATTCGGGCCAAACTGACATTGAGCCGGCGAGGCATGCCGGCTGAATTCGGATCCGCTCAATCATCAACGGGAGCTTGGATAGGCGACCTCGCCGGGATCGAGCCACGCAGAATCTCGCCAGCCGTTCTCGTCGCAATCGGCGAGGCGCCGGTCGGCGAGCGCGACCATGCCGTCCAAAGCTCCTGATCCGACAGAAGCGCGGCGGCAGAACGAGCGCGCGCTCCGCGCGTGGAAGGTGTAGCCGCCGCCCGGCGCGGGCGCGAATGCGGCCTCGGCCATGTGATCGGACCACGTCATGGTGTCACCTCGCAAACTCGCGCCTTCGTTGGGGCCCGGACGAAGAGGTTACCGGTTCGCTGGGTGCACTATGGGTCAGCTCGTAGTAGCGGGGCCAAGGACGATATGGCCCCATAGCAAAAATGCTTCGGCCGGTCACATCGCGCCATCTTGCGGCAGGGTACAAGCCGATCAAAATTGAACCTTGTTTTAATTTCAGGCGCGCCGCAGCCCAAAATTTAGGCTGAACCCACTCGGCGCGACTGAGGCACTCGTTCCCGACGGACGCCCAAACCACCGGCGATGCATAACATTCGCGCTGGCCTGGAACTTGCATAACAGCTGTGCACGTCCCCCGGGATAGTCGGGATGATCGCCGCTTACGATGAGATGAATGGGCGTGGCGGGTGCGTGCGCCGGGTCTATGCGCCGCTCGCACAATGGCTCAAGGAAATTCCCGCCGATGTGCTCGATTACCGCCGCCGCGAGGCGGAGCTCATCTTCCAGCGCATCGGCATCACCTTCGCGGTCTACGGCGAGAAGGAATCGCAAGAGCGGCTGATTCCCTTCGACATCATTCCGCGCATCCTCTCAGGCAGCGAATGGCGCCTGCTTGAGAAGGGACTAACGCAGCGCGTGCGTGCGCTCAACGCCTTCATCCGCGACGTCTACGGCAAGCGCGAAATCCTGCGCGCTGGCGTTGTTCCTCAGGATCTCGTTTTCCGTAATCCGGCCTTCCGACCGGAGATGAGCGGCTTACGAATCCCGCACGACATATACGTTCATATTGCGGGTATCGACGTGGTGCGCGTCGATGCAGATTCCTTCTACGTGCTGGAAGACAATGTGCGCACGCCCTCCGGCGTCTCCTACATGCTGGAGAACCGGGAAATCATGATGCGCTTGTTTCCGGAATTGTTCTCGCGGCACCGGATTGCGCCGGTCGAGAATTATCCGGACGAGCTGTTGGCGACCCTCAAATCGGTCTCGCCTTATTCGGCATCGCGCGAGCCGACCGTGGTGCTGCTGACGCCCGGCGTGTTCAATTCCGCCTATTACGAGCACACGTTTCTTGCGGACAAGCTCGGCGTCGAACTGGTCGAGGGGCGCGATCTCTTCGTCAAGGACGAGATCGTTTACATGCGCACGACGCAGGGACCTCGCCGCGTCGACGTGATCTACCGGCGTCTCGACGACGATTTTCTCGATCCGCTCACATTCCGGCCCGATTCGAGTTTGGGCGTGCCAGGGCTGATGTCCGCTTATCAGGCCGGCAACGTGACGCTCGCGAATGCGGTTGGTACCGGCATCGCCGATGACAAGGCTGTGTACAGTTTCATGCCCGACATCATCAATTTCTACATGGGGGAAGAGCCGATCCTGAAGAACGTTTCGACCTGGCGCTGCCGCGAGCCGGAGCACTTGCAATACGTGCTCGGCCGGCTTGAAGAACTGGTGGTCAAGGAAGTTCACGGCTCCGGCGGTTACGGGATGCTGGTGGGCCCGGCGGAGACCAAAGCCGCGATCGAACAATTCAGCGTCAAGCTCAAATCGGCGCCCGCCAATTTCATCGCGCAACCGACGCTCGCGCTCTCCACCTGCCCTACTTGCGTCGACGCCGGCATTGCGCCGCGCCACGTCGACCTGCGGCCCTTTGTGCTCATCGGCAAGGACCGCACCTGCATCGTGCCCGGAGGCCTCACGCGCGTAGCGTTGAAGCAAGGCTCGCTAGTCGTCAATTCGAGCCAGGGCGGCGGGACCAAGGACACGTGGGTCCTGGACGGATGATTGCGTTCGATGCTCTCGCGTACCGCCGATAATCTCTACTGGCTGTCGCGCTACATCGAGCGCGCCGAATACCTCGCGCGCATTTTGGATGCGACGCAGCGGCTCACCGCCTTGCCGCTTGCTTATGTCGGCACCAGCAACGAATGGGAATCTACGGTCCTCACCGCCGGCTGCGCCGCCGGATTTTATAAGGTGCACAAAGAAGCCACGGAGGACACAGTCACGGATTTCCTGACCTTCTCGAGCGACAATCCCTCCTCTATTCGTTTCTGCCTCGAACTCGCCCGCGCCAATGCGCGCGCGGTGCGCACCGCGTTGACGAAGGAGATGTGGGACGCGATCAACGGCACCTGGCTGGAGCTCAAGCGATATGGCAACGGATTGAGTTCGCGCGAGGAATTTTCCCGGTTTTTGCGCTGGGTGCAGGAGTCCTCGCTGCGCTTTGATGGCTCCGCCTACCGTACGATGCTGCGCAACGATGCGTATTGGTTTTCACGCCTCGGCGTCTATGTCGAACGGGCAGACAACACCGCGCGCATCCTCGACGTCAAATATCATCTGCTGCTGCCGGATAACGAGCGCGTCGGGGGCGCGCTCGACTATTTCCAGTGGTCCGCGATTTTGCGATCCGTCTCGGCGCTCACTGCCTATCATTGGGTTTATCGCGACAGCGTGAAGCCGTGGCTGGTTGCTGACCTCCTGATTCTACGCGAGGAAATGCCTCGTTCGCTCAATTCCTGTTACGAGGCGATCATGCGCAATCTCGACAGCATTGCCGGCGCCTACGGGCGCCAAGGCCCGGCGCAGCGCCAGGCGCGCGAGATTCGCAATCGCTTGCAGAACAGCCGCATGGACGGGATTTTCCAACGCGGCCTGCACGAGTTCTTGGGCGAATTTATCACTGACAACAACCAGCTTGCGACAGCCATCGCCGAGCAATTCCTGCTATGAGCGCGCGAGCAGCACCGCTATACTGACACTCGCAATTCGCCCATGCGCATCCGCATCTCGCACGCAACCACATATCGCTACGACGCGCCGGTCAAAAGCGTCATGCAGGTCTTGCGCCTGACACCACGCAACCACGATGGGCAGTATGTCGTCTCATGGAACATCGACGTGTCTGCAGATTGCCTCTTGCGTCAGCAACAGGACTCGTTCGGTAATATCACGCACATTTTCACTGCGGACGGGCAGTTCGGCGAATTGAAGATCGCGGTAGAGGGTGAGGTCGATACCCAGGACACGAACGGCATGATCACGGGCGCAATCGAGCGTTTCCCACCTGAGCTTTTTTTGCGCGAGACGCCGCTGACGCAAGCCGACGGTGCGCTCACGCAACTGGCCGCGGCTTCTGAAGCGGTCGCAGGCGAACGACGCCTCGATATGCTGCATTATCTGCTTACGACATTGCATCGCGGTATCGTCTTCGACACTGATCCGACGCATCCGGCGACCACCGCGGCAGAGGCCTACGCCTTGGGGCGCGGCGTCTGTCAAGACATCACGCACATCTTCATCGCCGCTGCGCGCTCGGCCGGTATTCCAGCGCGCTACATCGGCGGCCATTTCTATCGCTCGGACGGCGTTACGGCGCAGGACGCGGGCCACGCCTGGGCCGAGGCGCATGTCGACAATCTCGGGTGGGTGGGCTTCGACCCTGCGAACGGCATCTGCACGACGGACGCGCAT
Organism: Xanthobacteraceae bacterium; assembly: GCA_030037065.1. GTDB lineage: Bacteria > Pseudomonadota > Alphaproteobacteria > Rhizobiales > Xanthobacteraceae > BOG-931. Next base: position 6,233 of record JASHRW010000332.1, on the reverse strand, counting down.
GTGCGCGTGGCCATGGGCCTCGATTATCTCGGCGCTGCTCCCGTGCGCGGCACGCGCTACGGCGGAACGGTGGAGACGATGACCGTCGAAGTACACGTCGACCAAGCGCAGCGCCAGACGCAATCTTAAAGGATTACCCTTGACCTATTGTTGCGGAATTCTGGTGCGCGACGGGTTGGTAATGATCGCCGACACGCGCACCAACGCCGGCCTCGACAACATTTCGACTTTCCGCAAATTGCACGTCTATACCGAGCCCGGCGAACGCATCTTGGCGCTCGCCTCGTCCGGCAATCTGTCATTGAGCCAAACCGCCCGTTCGACGCTTACAGAGGGTGTGGCAAATCCTGAGACCGGCGAGATCGAAACGCTAATGAACGCGCCAACAATTTTTCAGGCGGCGCAGCGGATCGGGCGGGTGGTACGCAGTATTCAGGACCGCGAAGGCAAGGCGCTCGCCGCTGCGGAAGTGAATCATGAAGTCGCCTTCCTGCTCGGCGGACAGATCAAAGGCGAACGGCTGCGGCTTTTCATGATCTATTCGGCGGGTAATTTTATTGAATGCACGACGGACACGCCTTATTTGCAGATCGGCGAGCACAAATATGGCAAACCCGTGCTTGACCGCGCGGTGTCGTTCGACACAGATATATATGACGCGCTAAAGCTGGGCCTTATCTCCATGGATTCGACGATGCGTTCGAACCTGGGCGTCGGCCTGCCCATCGATATTCTGGTGGTACGACGCGACGCTTGCGAAGCGGAAGTCAACTACCGCATCGGGACCGACGAGCACTATTTCCAAGACCTGCGCGAACGCTGGTCGGCAGCGCTGCGCGCTGCTCATATGAATATCCCACGGCCACCGTATGGCGGGCGCGCGGGATTTTGACTGAATTATGCCTTGACCGAAACCATCACCGAAATATTGCGGGCTTACCGAGCCGGCGCGCTTACGCCCGAGGACATTGTAGCGCGCAGTTTCGCTCGCATCCGCGCCCGCAACGATCCGGCAATTTTCATCTCGCTGCGCGAGGAGGCTGAAGTGTGCGCAGAAGCGCGGGCGCTTGCGCGGGCCGCCGACATGCAATCCCCGCTATTCGGCATTCCGGTCGCAATCAAGGACAATATCGATGTCAAAGGGCTGCCGACCACCGCCGGCTGTCCTGCCTATCTTTACCGCCCGCACAGCGACGCGACCGCAGTCGCGCGGCTGCGCGAGGCTGGCGCTCTCATTCTCGGCAAGACTAATCTGGATCAATTCGCCACCGGTCTCGTCGGCGTGCGCACTCCCTACGGCGTCGCCCGCAATCTGTTCGATCAGAAGCTCATTCCCGGCGGATCGAGCGCGGGCTCCGCGATCGCGGTCGCCGCCGGCTTTGCGCCGCTAGCGCTCGGCACCGACACAGCCGGTTCGGGACGCGTGCCGGCCGCCTACAATAACATTGTCGGGCTTAAGCCAAGCCGCGGCATGATCTCTACCGCGGGCGTCGTTCCGGCCTGCCGCACGCTCGACTGCGTGTCGATCTTCGCGCTGACCGTCGACGACGCGACAGCTGCGCTCAAGGCGATCACCGGGCCGGATGCGGCTGATCCCTATAGCCGGCCGCGGCCCTTACGGGAGATGGGACCGATGCCGAAAGGTGTCCGCCTCGGGGTGCCGACGCCGGGCGACCGCCTGTTCTTCGGCGATAGGCATTCGGCCGCTTGCTACGAGGCTGCACTCGCGCGTCTTGCCGGCCTTGGCGCGGCGATCATCGAAATCGACATCGAGCCGTTCTATGCCGCGGGGCGGTTGCTCTACGAAGGGCCATGGGTGGCCGAGCGCTATCTTACGGTGAAGGCGCTGATCGCGTCTACGCCAGAGGAGATACATCCGGTCACGCGGCAAATTCTGCTCGCGGGCGCTCACCGGACTGCGGCTGAGACGTTCGCAGCGTTCTACCAACTGGAAGACTTGCGGCGGGTGAGCGACCACACCTTCGCGAGCATCGACGCGCTCGTCGTGCCGACGGCGCCGACGATCTATAGCGTTGACGATGTCCTTGCCGATCCGATCGGGCTCAACAGCCGGCTCGGCGTCTATACCAATTTCGCCAACCTGCTTGACCTGTGTGGGCTTGCCGTGCCGTCGAGCATATGTGCCGACGCCATTCCGTTCGGGGTGACGCTGTTGGCGCCGGCCGGCGAAGACGCGTTCCTCGCCGCGATCGGTCTTGAATTTCATCGCGCCAGCGGCCTGCCGCTTGGTGCGCTCCGGCAGCCGGCATTGATCGCTCCTCCTCCTACCTAGCGAAACAGGTTGTAGTTACAGAGACGGCCGAGGTGCGGCGACGATGCCTTTTGTTTCCAGCATATGCGCCAAGCGCAGTGCCACGTCCTCGCGCCAAGGCGCGGCGATGATCTGCACGCCGATCGGCAACGGCTCAAGCGGCACCGGCACGACGACGATCGGCAGGCCAATGGACGAGAGCGGTTGGGTGTAGAGGCCGAGATTGGCGCGCACCGGCATTTCGACATCGCCCACGGCCATCATCTGCTGCCCGATCAACGGCGCCGCGCAGGGCGTCGCCGGCGCCAAGATGGCATCGACCTCGCGAAACAGTTTCAGCACCTCGTTGCGGTACCAGCGGCGGAATTTCTGCGCCTTGACCGTCAATGCGGCCGGTGTCATCGCGCCGGCAATCAGGCGGTCGCGCACTGCCGGATCGTAATCGTGCGCGCGGGCCCGCAGACGGTCGAGATGCAGCGCCGCGCTTTCGGTCGCCGTGATGACGAAGGCGGCGGCGCGGGCGCGTTCGGCTTGCGGTAGCTCGATATCGCGATTGGCGCCGAGTGCAGCGGCCACGCGGTCCAGAGCCTCGACTGTCTCGGCATTTCGACATTTGAAATAGCCCCCGGCGACAGCGACCCGCTGGTTCTCGGCACCGCGGTCAAGAAGCGGGGAGACGGGCTCGACCGCACGATCGGCGCACACCGGATCGTCGGTATCGGCCCCCTGCATGGCATCGTAGGCGAGCGCGAGGTCGCGCGCGGAGCGCGCCAGCGGGCCGACATGGTCGAGGCTCGCCACGAAGGGAAAGCTGCGCGCGCGCGACAGCCGCCCGTAGGTCGGCTTCAGTCCGAATATGCCGCACAGCGAGGCGGGCACCCGGATCGAGCCGTTGGTGTCGGAGCCGAGTGACAGCGGAACGAGCCCGCCAGCGACTGCCGCGCCCGAGCCACTCGAAGAGCCGCCGCTCATGCGCCGAAGATCGTGAGGATTGTGCGCCGCGCCATCGTGCACGTTCTCGCCGGTGAAGTCGTAAGCATATTCGCCCATATTGAGCGCGCCGACGAGGATGGCGCCGGCGGCTTCCAGACGCTCGATCAAGGCCGCGTCGCGCGTGGCCGGCGGCGCCTCGCGATTGATCTTCGATCCGGCGAGCGTCGGCAGGCCTTGTATGTCGAACAAATTCTTGGCCGCGAACGGTACGCCCGCGAGCGAACCAAGCGGCTCGCCGGCGGCGCGGGCCTCGTCGACCGCGTGCGCGCAAGCGAGCGCGCGCTCGGCGGTCACAGCCGTGAAGGAATTAAGCAGCGGGTCGCGCGCACGGATCCGAAGCAGTGTTGCTTCGACTACGCTCACGGCGCTCGTGCGCCCGGCGCTGACCGCAGCCGCAATGTCGGCCGCGTTGCTCCACACCCAGTTGTCCGCCGCAGTCTCAAGCATGGAATATGGGACCGGGCTCGGCTTCATCGACCAGCGGGAAAACGTCAACCAGCGCGCCGAAGCGCAGGATCAGTCCGAGGTTGAACTTGACGCCGTCGTGCCAGGCCGGATCGAGGGTGAGGTCGAGCGCCTGTGCGCTTGCGGCGATCAGCGAATCAAGAAAGTCGCTCGGCGGCTTGTTGATCGGCGCGCGGTGCGTGCGGGAGCGCGCACGCTCGCCGCCGCGTTTTTTTGTGCGCACAGCATTCTGTTTCGGCTTCGCTCTGCGCTTCATGATCGCGGCAGAAGATCCTCGGCAAAGTGACACGCCACGTGCCGCTCGCCGAAACGACGCAAGGCCGGCATGGCGGCCTGACACGTCTCCATACCGCGCGGACAGCGGCCGTAAAAGCGGCACACGTTGGGATCGGGATCAATCGGGCTCATCGGCTCGCCGATTAGCCGCAGGCGTTCGCTTGCATCCCGGTGCAAGCGGGGCACGGCGGCGACAAGCGTCTGCGTATAGGGATGCAACGGATGAGCAAATACTTCAGCGGCCGGACCTGTTTCGACTATTTTTCCCAGATACATGACCAGAACGCGATCGCAGATGAGTCGGACCACCGAAAGGTCATGCGAGACGAACAGATAGCTTATGCCGAGGTCGCGCTTGAGCCGTTGCAGGAGCTGCAGGATGACCACCTGCACCGAAACGTCGAGTGCGGCGGTAGGCTCGTCGAGGACCAGAAGTTCGGGCTCGACGGCTATGGCGCGAGCGATGCCGACGCGGGCGCGCTGCCCGCCGGAAAGCTGATGCGGGTAGCGCGACAGCAATTCGAGCGGCAGCCCGCATCGGCGGGCGGCGGTTTCGATCCGTTCGCGCAGCGGCTTGCCGCGCAGCTTGCGCAGCCGGCGCAGCGGATCGGCGATGGCATCGAACGCGTTGAAGCGCGGGTTGATGCCTTCGCCGGCGTCCTGGAACACCATCTGGATGCGCGCGCGATCGCGGTCGCGCGCGAAGACACGCGCCGCCTTGAGCGACAATTCGCGATCGCCCAGTTTGATGCTGCCGCCGCTGACATCGATCAATCGCGTCAGCGCACGCACGAGCGTCGACTTGCCGCAGCCCGACTCGCCGACGAGACCGATGGCTTCGGCTTTGCCGATGGCGAAGCTCACCTCGTCGACGGCGTGCACCATGGGAAGATTGTTTGGGCCGCTGGAATACCGTCGCTTGAACCGCGCCCAACTTCCGGGGCCGCCTCCCGCGGGAAACAGCTTTGAGAGTTCGGTGACTTCGAGCAGGCCGGTCATGCCGCACTCACATTGGCGGTCTCGATCGATCGCGCCGGGAGGGGATTCCAGCAAGCGACGAGGTGCGACGCATTGGGAGCGGCACGCGGCAGCGGCTGGGTGCAGCGTTCAGTCTTTCGCGTACAGCGCTCCGAATAACGGCACGGCGGCAGGTCGGCGCGGCGCAGATCGGGCAGCGCACCGGGAATGGCAGCAAGCGCTTCGAGGCTCGTCGCCGAGTCGGGCGTGGCCGCAATAAGCTCGGCCGTATAGGGATGACGCGGATTGGCGAACAATTCTTTGGTCGATGCGGTTTCGATCACATGCCCGGCGTGCATGACCACGATGCGGGACGCGCGCTGCCCGGCGAGCGCCAGATCGTGGGTGATAAAGATGGTCGCCATGCCGAGCTTTTGGGCGAGATCGCCGATCAGGTCCATGATCACGGCTTGGGTGGTGACGTCGAGTCCGGTCGTCGGCTCGTCGGCGATCAACAGCGACGGCTTGGCGGCAAGCGCGATCGCGATCATCACGCGCTGGCACATGCCGCCCGACATTTCGAACGGATAGGATTTGGCGCGGCGTGCCGGATCGGTAATGCCGACCGCGCGCAGCATTTCGACGGCCGCCGCCGCCGCGGCCTTGCGCGTCAGCTTGCCATGGCGGATCAGCACGTCGGCAATCTGGCGGCCGACCCGACGGATCGGGTTAAGGGCGGTGCGCGGATTCTGGAAAATCATGGCGATGTTGCGTCCGCGCACCTCGGCAAGCTGGCCGGGCGTCGCCGCAAGAAGATCCAGATCGCCGAGCATCGCCCGACCGGCAGTGACGCGGCCGGCGGGATCGAGAATGCCCATGACCGCATAGGCGGTGACCGATTTGCCCGACCCGGATTCGCCGACGATGGCGATGGTTTCACCCTTGCCGACCGTAAAACTGACATTGTCCAGCGCGTGGACGATGCCGGAGCGCGTGCGGAACTCGACGCACAGCGCCTCGACGCTCAACGCCGGCGCCGTCATCACGTACGCCTCCGCGGATCGACGATATCGCGCAGCCCGTCGCCGAGCAGGTTGAAGCAGAACACTGCGAGCATCAGCGCGACACCGGGAAAAAATGCGATCCACCATTCGCCGGAGATGATGTTGGCGGCGCCTTCAGCGACCATAATTCCCCATTCCGGCGTCGGCGGCCGCACGCCGAGGCCGATGAACGACAGCCCCGCCGCATTGAGGATTGCATAACCCAT
>JASHRW010000331.1 GCA_030037065.1 Xanthobacteraceae bacterium | reverse complement strand
TTGGCGGTAATGAGGGTGCCACCCTTGCGCAGTAACCCGCGCAACGCCTTGTGCAACGCCGGCGACGGCGATTGGCCGTCGAAGAAGGCGACGTCGTAGCCAGGATCGAGCGTCGGCAAGATCGCGGCGAAATCGCCCTCGTGCACGGTGATGCGGTGGTCCATGGCGGCGGCGGTGATGTGGTCGCGGGCAAGCCGTACGTGCTCGGGATCGCGCTCGATCGTATCGATAGTCGCATCGGGCGCGCCGGAAGCAAACGACAGCGCCGTGTAGCCCAGCGCCGTGCCCAGCTCGACGATGCGGCGCGCGTCGGCCGCTGCCGCCAGCGCTGCCAAGAGCGGACCATTGTCGTACGGATAGGCGCTGCAGCCGTGCTCGGCGCGGTGAGCGTCGGTGGCCGCGCGGACTTTTGCATACGGATCGGGCGCCGCCGCGACAGTCATGATGCGACCTATGTCCGGCTCGGGTAATTCGGACTCTCGCGCGTGATCGTCACGTCGTGCACGTGGCTCTCGCGCAATCCGGCGCCGGAGATGCGGACGAATTCGGCCTTGGCATGAAACTCGGCGAGATCCTTTCCGCCGACATAGCCCATGGCGGCGCGCAACCCGCCGGTCAATTGGTGCAGTACGTTGGCGACCGGCCCTTTATACGGCACCTGGCCCTCGATGCCTTCGGGCACGAGTTTCAGCGTGTCCTTGATTTCCTGCTGGAAATAGCGGTCGGCCGAGCCGCGCGCCATGGCGCCGACCGAACCCATGCCGCGATAGCTCTTGTAGGAGCGGCCCTGGTAGAGAAACACTTCGCCCGGCGTCTCGTCAGTGCCGGCGAGCAGCGAGCCGATCATGACGCAATCGGCGCCCGCGGCGATCGCCTTGGCGAGATCGCCGGAATATTTGATGCCGCCGTCGGCAATGACGGGCGTGTCGGTTTTCTTCGCCTCTTCCACGGTTTCCATGACCGCCGTGAGCTGCGGCACGCCGACGCCGGCGACGATGCGCGTGGTGCAGATAGACCCCGGCCCGATGCCGACCTTGATGGCGTCAGCACCGGCGTCGATCAGCGCCTTGGCGCCTTCGGCCGTGGCGATGTTGCCGGCGACCACCTGCACGGCGTTCGATTGCCGCTTGATGCGCGTGACGGCTTCGAGCACGCGCCGGGAATGGCCGTGCGCGGTGTCGACGACGACAAGATCGACGCCGGCGTCGACCAACGCCTCGCTGCGGGCAAAACCCGCTTCGCCGACGCTGGTGGCGGCGGCGACGCGCAACCTGCCCTGCTCGTCCTTGCACGCGTTGGGGTGCGCCACCGCCTTCTCGATATCCTTGACGGTAATCAGACCGACGCAGCGGTAATCGGCATCGACGACCAGAAGCTTCTCGATGCGATGCTGGTGCAAGAGGCGCTTGGCCTCGTCCTGGCCGACGCCCTCGCGCACCGTGACCAGCTTCTCCTTGGTCATCAGCTCGGAGATTTTCTGCCGCTTGTCGGTGGCAAAGCGCACGTCGCGATTGGTGAGAATGCCGACGAGCTTCCCGGCGCGGCCGCCGCCGCCGCCTTCGACCACAGGAATGCCGGAAATGCGGTGCTCCTCCATGAGCGCCAATGCCTCGGCGAGCGTCGCCTCCGGCTGGATCGTCACCGGGTTCACCACCATGCCGGACTCGAACTTTTTCACCTGCCGCACCTGCGCCGCCTGCATGGCGGGCTCAAGGTTGCGGTGAATGACCCCGATGCCTCCGGCTTGCGCCATGGCGATCGCCATATGGGCTTCGGTCACCGTGTCCATGGCCGAGGCGACGACAGGAATGTTGAGGAGAACGTTGCGGGTGATGCGCGAGCGGATATCGACGTCGGATGGCAGGACGTCCGACAGCCCGGGCTTCAACAGCACGTCATCGAAGGTATATGCTTCGGGCGGGATATGTTTGGAATCTAATGCCATTGCCAACTCCGCATGGCCCTTAAATGGTGGGCCGGCGCACCGGGTGACACCCCGTCTGCGCGGGGACATTGGCGTCCCTCGCCGACTCGGTGACCCGCTTTTGGGTTGGCGGCGGTCGATAGCACGCCTTGCCCGGAATGAATAGGGCAAAAGGGCGCAAAACGGAGGGAACGTCCTGAAGATGGGGATGAATCGCCGCCGATTCGGCCTGGTTCTCCACAGCGGGGGCGCACAGTAGATTCGAGGCATGCGAGACTCAGCCCACTTCCACCGCCGGAGTACACGATGGCTGCTGCTCGCCGTGCTCCTGGTTATTGTGGTCGGGGTCGCGCATGCCCAGGACACCGAAGATCAGCGGCGCTGCACCGGCGAATGGCGCGCCACTGTCGCAGACCGCATCGCTGCCTGCACAGCGCTAATCGACTCTGGCCGCTACCAGGGGATCAATCTCGGTATCTTGCACGACAGCCGCGGCATGGCGTTGCGCGCGCAAGGCGACCTTGCCGGCGCGCTGAATGACTTTTCGGCGGCTATCAGCCTCAATCCGAGCTCTGCCCGCGCGTTCGCCAATCGCGGCGGCGTGCGTTTGGCGCAGCGCGATTTCGATGACGCCATCGCCGACTTCGACCAGGCGATCATGCTTGATCCAACCGACGCCACCGCGTTCATGCGCCGCGGCAACGCTTTTGCCCAAAAGGGCGATTACGACCGCGCTATCGACGATGACGACGCGGCGATCCGGCTGTCGCCGAATTATGCCGCTGCCTATTTCAGCCGAGCGCTCGCGTTGCGGCGCAAAGGTGAGCTCGATCTGGCGATCGCCGATTACGGCCAAGTGCTGCGACTCGATCCAAGGAATGCGTCCGCTTACAACGATCGCGGCGTCGCCTGGTTCGAAAAGGGCGAATTCGACCGCGCCATCGCCGACTACAGTCAGGCGATCCACCTCGACCCGAACCTGGTCGCAGCCTACGACAATCGCGGCGATGCCTGGCGCAGCAAGGGCGATCTTGCTCGCGCCGCCGCCGATTTCGACCGCGCGGTGAATCTCTCGCCGCA
>JASHRW010000330.1 GCA_030037065.1 Xanthobacteraceae bacterium | reverse complement strand
CCGGCCATGGCGGTCAATCTCGACGCCTGCATTCATTGCAATCTCTGCGTCCGCGCCTGCCGCGAAGTACAGGTCAACGATGTGATCGGCATGGCCGGGCGCGGCCATGGCGAGAAGATCGTGTTCGACTTCGACGATCCGATGGGCGCCTCGACCTGCGTGGCCTGCGGCGAATGCGTGCAGGCCTGCCCGACCGGCGCGTTGATGCCGGCAACGCTGGTGGACGCCAACAACATTTTCAAGGGCAAGGCCGACCGCACGGTCGACAGTGTGTGTCCGTATTGCGGCGTCGGCTGCCAGCTCACCTATCACATCAAGGACGATAAGCTGCTCTACGTCGGCGGGCGCAATGGCCCGTCGAACGAAAATCGACTATGCGTGAAAGGCCGCTTTGGTTTCGACTATGTGCACAATCCGCAGCGGCTTAAAAAGCCGATGATCCGTAAGGATGGCGTGCCGAAGGTGCCGCACGAATATATCGATCCGTCGAATCCGTGGACGCATTTCCGTGAAGCGACCTGGGAAGAGGCGCTCGACCGCGCCGCAGCGGGTTTGAAGGAGATTCGCGACCGCGACGGATCGAGGGCGCTGGCCGGCTTCGGTTCGGCCAAAGGCTCCAATGAAGAAGCCTATCTTTTCCAGAAACTGGTGCGCACCGGGTTCGGCACCAATAACGTCGATCACTGTACGCGGCTTTGTCATGCCTCCTCGGTCGCCGCGCTGATGGAGGGCATCGGTTCGGGCGCGGTGTCGGCTTCCTTCAACGAGTGCAAGAACGCCGAAGTGATTTTCGTCATCGGCGCCAATCCGACCGAAAATCATCCCGTGGCCGCGACGTTTTTCAAACAAGCGAAGAAGCGCGGCGCCACGCTGATCGTCGCCGATCCGCGCGGCCAGGCGCTCAAGCGCCACGCCACCCACATGCTGCAATTCAAGAACGGCACCGACGTGGCGATGCTCAACGGTATCCTCAACACCATCGTCACCGAGAAGCTTTACGACGAGCAGTACATCCAGACCTACGTCGAGGGCTTCAAGCCGTTCGCCGACAGCATCAAGGATTTCACGGCGGAGGAGATGGCGCCGATCTGCGGCATCGAGGCCGATGTGCTGCGCACCGTGGCGCGCAAGTTCGCCCGCGCCAAATCGGCAATTATTTTCTGGGGCATGGGTATTTCCCAGCACACCCACGGCACCGACAATGCCCGCTGTCTGATCGCGCTGTCGCTGATCACTGGTCAGATCGGCCGGCCCGGCACTGGACTGCACCCACTGCGCGGCCAGAACAACGTGCAGGGCGCCTCCGACGTCGGTCTCGTTCCGATGTTCTATCCCGATTACAAGTCGGCCGATGATCCGCAGGTGCGCGCGCGTTTCGAGAACGCCTGGGGTACCAAGCTCGATCCGAAATCCGGCCTTACCGTCGTCGAGATCATGGACGCGATCCACGCGGACGTAATCAAGGGCATGTACATCATGGGCGAAAACCCCGCGATGTCCGATCCCGATCTCAACCACGCGCGCGAAGCGCTCGCCCACCTCGAACATCTCGTCGTGCAGGATCTCTTCCTCACCGAGACCGCGTGCTACGCCGACGTCGTGCTGCCGGCGTCGGCTTGGCCGGAGAAGGACGGCACCGTCACCAACACCAATCGTCAGGTGCAGATGGGCCGCAAGGCGCTGCCGCTGCCGGGCGATGCCAAGCAGGATTGGTGGCTTATTCAGGAGATTGGCCGCCGTATCGGATTGCCGTGGAACTACACGCATCCGCGTGACATCTACGCCGAGATGGGCTCGGTAATGAAGTCGCTGGACAATATTTCCTGGGAGCGGCTGGAGCGCGAAAGCTCGGTCACCTATCCGGCCGACGCGCCAGATAAGCCCGGCAAAGACGTGGTGTTCGACAAAGGCTTTCCCCGCCCCGGCGGTTTCGGCAAGCTGGTTGCGGCAAAGCTGCAGCCGCCGGACGAAACGCCGGATGCGGATTATCCGTTCATTCTCACCACCGGCCGGCAGCTCGAACATTGGCACACCGGTGCGATGACCCGACGCGCAACGACGCTTGACGCGCTGGAGCCCGCCGCGATCGCCGCGGTGTCGCGCGGCACCATAGCCAAGCTCGGCATCAAGCCCGGCGACATGATCCGCGTCGCCACGCGCCGCGGCACCGTCGAGCTTGCCGCGCGGCAGGATGATGCCATTCCTGACGGCGTGGTGTTCATCCCGTTCGCCTATGTGGAAGCAGCAGCCAACCTTCTGACCAATCCCAAGCTCGATCCGTTCGGTAAGATTCCGGAATTCAAATTCTGCGCCGCGCGCGTCGAGGCGATCGATCCGGCGACCCAGATCGCGGCGGAGTAACCCGGGTATCTGGAAGTCAGGCATCGGGCATCAGGGAAGTTTATCTGAATCCTGTTTCCTGATACCTGACACTCGATGTCTGACACTGACCCGCATGACGAGATCGAGCGTCTTGAGGCGCAGATCGAGGACATCAATTCCAAACTCGCGAGCTGCCGCAAATTCATGCTGGTGGCGCGTATCGCGCTCATAGGCGGCGCCATCCTGCTGGCTGCGACTTTGCTCGGCGCTATCGCGTTCGATCAGCGGCTGTTGCTGGTGGCCATCGCCGCTCTGCTCGGCGGTATCGTGCTCTGGGGCTCAAACCATTCGACTGCGAACGAAGCGGCGGCCGAACTGGCGAAGGCCGAGGCGGATCGAGCGGCGTTGATTGGATACCTCGATCTTCACGTCGTTACCGAGCGGCCGACCCTGCACTAAAGTTTCATTCAATCGGCTCGGCGGACGCATCTCCCGCACCGGATCGGGTGAGGCTACCGTTCGACTGATCTCGATGTTAAGATATTCAGCGGAAAATCTTTCGACGACCTGATTAGCCGCGGGCGCAACACCTATGACCGCCGTCGCAGGTCTTTTGGGAGGATAGCGCCATGGCCCAATCCTATGTCTATGCCGGTGTCGGCGGCTATTACGGCGGCAACGAGGGCAATCTCGCCGGCGTATTCCGCCGCGAGGCCGACGGCGCCGATTGGAGGCACGTTCTGACCGAGGCCGAGGCCTATACGGTGTTCGTGCATCCGCGCGATCCTGATCTTGTTCTCGCCGGTACCAAGGACGGCATCTATCGCTCGACCGACCGTGGCGCCACGTTCAAGCGAGCCAATTTCCCCGATCGCGGTATTCAAATCTGGTCGTTTCTCCCAGATCCCACGGATCCGAGACGCATGCTTGCCGGCGGCTCGCCGATTTCGATCTACCGCAGCAACGACTCAGGCGAAAGCTGGACGCGGCAGGCCGATCCGAAAATGCCCGATCGCGGCAAGGCGCCGTTCGCGGTCCGCGTCATGCGTTTTGCCCGCCACCCGAACCGAGCGAATGAGATTTACGCCGCGCTCGAAATCGGCGGCGTGATGCGCTCGACCGACGGCGGCGAGACCTGGTCCGATTCCAGCGACAACCTGATCCGCCTGTCGGTCGACGAGCCGCGGCTGCGCTCGCAAATCGTCAGCGACACCGAAGCCGAGGGCATGCTCGACGGTCATGCCATCTGCATGAGCGCCGCCGATCCCGACAGCGTTGTTTTAGCGGTGCGCATGGGGCTGTTCCGCAGCCGCGATCAGGGCAAGACTTGGGAGGACTTGTGCGTCGACCGCTTCTCGCCGTTCACCTACGGGCGCGACGTCAAGGTGTCGCCGCAGGAGCCGAGCACGCTCTACGCGTGCCTGTCGGTCGCCGCCTCATCCAAGGATGGCGCGCTCTACCGCAGCCGCGATGTCGGCCGCACCTGGCAGCGCTTCGACAAGGTGCATCCGCACGGCACCTTGATGTCGGTCAGCCTGCATCATGCCGATCCAAAGCAGGTCTATGTCGCCGCGCGCTATGGCGAAGTTTTTGGCACGGCTGACGGCGGGGAGAGCTGGCGGGAGACGCCGCTGCCAGCCGGCGTGCAACACATCTACGCGCTGGCCTGCGGCTGATCAGACTTACTTTTTCTTCTTCTTTGCTGCGGCTTTCTTGGGCTTGGCCTTTTCAGCCTTGCCGGCCTTGGCTGGCTTTTCCGCCTTTGCGGGCTTTTTGGCCTTTGCCGATTCTTGAGCCTTCGCGGGCTTTTCAGCCTTGTCGGTTGACGGTGGTTTTTCCTCTTTTGTGGGCGCTTTGGCTTTCGCCGATTCTTGAACCGTCGCGGGCTCTTCGTCCGTCTTTGGTGCCTCGTGGATTTCGGGCGTTGCGCTCTGCTCGGTCTTTTTCTCCTTGAAATACGGCTCGACCTTGCCGTTGAGCTTGATGGTCATCGGATTGCCGTAGCGATCCTTGGTCTTGCCGACCTCGACGCGCACCCAACCCTCGCTGACGCAATATTCCTCGACATTGGTCTTTTCCACGCCGTTGAAGCGCACGCCGATGTCGCGTTTGAGCACGTCCTCCTTGAAAAACGGGCTGCGGGGGTTGTTGGAGAGATGGTCGGGCGGGGCGTCGGTCATGGGCGAATTATGCCCGACCGGGCGTGTTTGTGCTATGGATTTGATGCCAGTGGAGCGGATTTGACATTCGCTACCCGCGAGCCGCGAACTCCGATAGCGAATGTCAAATCCAAAAGCTCCACTAGAACTTATAGTTGCTAGTGGTCCTTTGATTCCAACATTCGCATGAGAGCCTGCCGAACCCGGATGCGAATGTTAGAATCGGACCACTAGGTACCCACGGGATCGCAATGTCACTCGCCGCTGATAATCCGCTGATCGCCCCCCACGCTCCGCCGCGCCACGACTGGACGCGGTCGGAGGTGCGCGCGCTATTCGATCTGCCGTTCCCGGAATTGATGTTCCGCGCGCAAAGCGTGCATCGGCGGAATTTCGATTCGGCCGCAGTGCAGATTTCGACGCTGTTGTCGATCAAGACCGGCGGCTGCCCCGAGGATTGCGCCTACTGTCCGCAGAGCGCGCGCTATGACACCGGCGTGCGTGCGGAGAAGCTGATGAGTCTCGATGCGGTGCTCGGCGAGGCGCAGGCCGCAAAGGCGGCCGGCGCCAGCCGCTTCTGCATGGGCGCGGCCTGGCGCGAGCCCAAGGACCGCGACCTCGACGCCGTCTGCGCGATGGTGGAAGGCGTCAAGGCGCTCGGAATGGAAACCTGCGTGACGCTCGGCATGCTCACCGCCGAGCAGACGCGGCGGCTGAAAACGTCCGGCCTCGACTTTTATAACCACAACATCGACACCTCGCCGGAGTTTTACGGCGACATTATCACGACGCGGACCTATCAAGACCGTTTGGACACGCTCAATCATGTGCGCGAAGCGGGCATCCACGTCTGCTGCGGCGGCATCGTCGGCATGGGCGAGACGCGCGAGGACCGTGTCGGCATGATCGCCGTGCTGGCGAGCCTGCCGGAGCATCCGGAATCGGTGCCGATCAACATGCTGGTGCGCGTCGCCGGCACGCCGTTGGCGGAGCAGCAGAAACTCGACCCGCTTGAATTCGTCCGCACCGTTGCGGCCGCGCGCATCACCATGCCGCGCTCGGTGGTGCGGCTTTCGGCCGGCCGCGAGGACATGAGCGAGGAGACGCAGGCGTTGTGTTTCCTCGCGGGCGCTAATTCGATCTTCTACGGGCCGAAGCTACTGACCACGCCGAACCCCGGGCGCGATCGCGACCGCGAGCTGATGGAACGGCTGGGCATGAGCCCGATGGCGCCATAATGCCGCGGACCCGCGTATTCAATTCGGACGACGGACAAGCTCTGCTAATTCCCGCAGAATTGGCTTACACGGACACGGAGGTCGATCTGGAAATCAGTCGTCTTGGCGATGTCATCACGATCTTTCCAGCCCGCGATAGCATGAGTGCTGTTGTTGCCCAACTCCGTCGCATGCCGAAGTCCAATCAAGTAGAAAGAAGGCAGCCAATTGAATTCGGTACTCGGCGTCGGCGATAGAGAGTTGAGACGAGATCTGGGACACTAACTGCCTGAGCGGATTGTACTATAAAATGAGCCCGCGAAACGCTTTAACGAAGCGTTCACCACCCAGTGATGACAGTTAGCTATGCAAGGCAAGGAGCCAGATTATGCATTCGGATGGAGGTAACGTGGTTGCCTCGAATATCGAGGAGCATGTTGCTGGCGTTCGTTTGTGCCTGGATAACCATCTGCGAATGCCGGCGCTGGTGCTTATCTACTGCGGCATTGATGTGCTCGCGGGCCTTTGCCGCCCAGAGAGCCAGCCCGAAGTATCATCTTCAGATTTCATAGATTGGGCTGAGCGCTATATGGAGTGCCAGAAATGTTTAGGAGTTTCCGGAATCGACCTATATGCGGCGCGATGCGGTGTTCTTCACGCTTATACAATGGACTCGCGCCTAAGTGCCAAGGGCCGCGCGCGGCGCATAATATACGCTTGGGGGAACAGAAAGCCGGATGATGCGACAAAAGTGCTTCAAGCTTTGGGGCTCCGAGAAGCTGTGATCAGCATTGAAGGGCTGTTTGCGGCATATCTTCGTGGCATTGCGTCTTTTGGACGAGCGCTAGACGATGATTCTGAGCTTGCGTCGCTCGCGGCGAGGCGCGGACGAAAGCAATTCAAGGACCAGGCGAACTTTCCTGGTGTATCCGAAGCCAAATAACCTCAGTCTCTCTTTCCTCGCGGGTCAAGGCGCGAATTCGGCTCACGATGTCCATCGAGTTTTGTCTGACCACTAAACCCCCGCCGCCCCGCCGTCGGCGCGCGGATCGTGAGCGCCTTCGAGAGTGCCGTCGGGATGCAGCACCACGGCGCCGGCATGGCCCATGACATCGGAATAAGCTTCGTCCAGTACCTCGATGTCGTGGCCGGCGGCGGCAAGCTGCTCGACCAGCGCGTCGTCGAAGCGCGGTTCGATTCGCAGCGTCGCCTGCGCGGTGCCCCAGGTGCGGCCCAGGACCCAGCGCGGACGGTCCATCGCGTCGGCGAGCGGCTCACGGAACAGAACGTGGCGCGTGAACAAAGCGGCCTGGGTCTGCGGCTGACCGTCGCCGCCCATGCAGCCATAGGCCATGATGCGTCCGTCATTGAGCACGGCGAGCGCGGGATTGAGGGTGTGGAACGGCAATCGGCCGGGCGCCAACATGTTGAGCGCGCCGGCAACGAGCGAAAAGCTCGCGCCGCGATTCTGCATCAGCACGCCGGTGCGCGGCAGCACGAGGCCGGAGCCGAATTCCCAATAGAGCGATTGAATGTAGGAGACAACCAGACCGTTGGCGTCGGCGGCGCCCATCCACACCGTGTCGCTTTCGCCGAACCTTGGTTGCCAGGGCGTGGCCTTGCTGCGGTCGATCTTCATCGCCTCGCCGGCGATGAAGCGCGCTTCGAGATAGCGTTCGAGCGGGTGCGAAACATGGCTCGGATCGGTGACGGCGCGGTCGCGCACGCGCAATGCCCGCTTGGTCGCTTCGATCAAGAGATGCACGTGGTCGAAGCTTTCCACCGCGGTGACGGCGAACCGCTCGAACAGCGCCAATATCATCAGCGACACGATGCCCTGAGTTGGCGCATCGGTGTTGTAGATCGTGCCGCAAGATAGCTTGAGCTGCAGCGGCTCGTTCAGCGTGGCGCTGTAATTGGTAAGATCCTCGCGCGTGACCGGGCTGCCCAAGCGCTCAAGATCGATGGCGATCTCGCGCCCAACGTCGCCGCGATAAAAATCGTCGAGGCCGGCATGGGTGAGGTGCGAAAGCGTGTCGGCGAACTTTTCCTGCTTCAGCGTCGCGCCAACCTCCGGCACTTTGCCGTCGAGCAGGAACGTGGCGGCGAAGCCATGCACGCCCTT
>JASHRW010000329.1 GCA_030037065.1 Xanthobacteraceae bacterium | reverse complement strand
ACGATGATGTCGAGCGCGTCGGGAAATTGCGCGGCGAATTTGCCTTGCCGGCGCGAGCGCAGCATGCGCAGCGCCAGAAGCGGCAGCACGGTCGTGCTGACCAAAGCGGCCACGCCGGCTTCGACGATATCGCCGCGGAATACCATGACGGCGCCGAACGCCAGCACACCGCCGAGGCCGACGATGACGGCAAGCCGCGTGAAGCCGATGGTGATGCCCGACTGTAGAATGAGCCGGTTGAGGGCGACCAAGCCGAGACGGTAATTGCCGCCGCTGGTCAGCCCGCGCTCGCGCCGCAATTCGACCAGCACGCTTTCGCGATCGGTGCGATCCTTCGACAGCATCAGCCGCCGGTTGACCTGACTGCGATAGGACGCAGTCGAAAAGCACAACAGATAGATCGCTTCGAAGGCAAGGCCCGCGGAGACCGCCACGAACAGCCAGATCAGATAGATCGGGTTATCGAACATCGGCGTCTACAGCGGCTGCGAAGGATCAAAATAGGAGCCGGGCAGCTTGATGCCCATGGCGGCGAGATCGCCGAGAAAGCGCGGGCGTACGCCGGTCGCCTGGAAATGACCCTGAACGGTGCCGTCCGGCGTGGTGCCGGTACGCACGAACTTGAAGATTTCCTGCATCTGGATGATGTCGGATTCGAGCCCGGTGATCTCGGCGATGCTCATGACCCGTCGTTTGCCGTCGGCCAGCCGCGACAGCTGCACGATGACGCGGATGGCGGCGGCGATCTGGCCGCGGATCGAAGCAACGGTCATCGGCAGTCCGGCCATGCCGATCATCTGCTCGAGACGCGAGATGGCGTCGCGCGGCGTGTTGGCGTGAATCGTCGCCATCGAGCCTTCGTGGCCGGTGTTCATGGCTTGCAGCATGTCGAAGGCTTCCTCGCCGCGGCACTCGCCAAGGATGACGCGGTCGGGGCGCATGCGCAGTGCGTTCTTCACCAGATCGCGCTGACGGATTTCGCCTTTGCCTTCGATGTTGGGCGGCCGCGTTTCCATGCGGCCGACATGCGGCTGCTGCAATTGCAGTTCGGCGGCGTCCTCGATGGTGAGCAGACGCTCCTTCTCGGAGATGAACGCCGAGAGGGCGTTGAGCATGGTGGTCTTTCCGGAACCGGTGCCGCCGGAAATGATCAGCGTCACCCGCGCCTTCACCGCGGCGGCGAGCAATTCGGCCATCTGCGGCCGCAGCGCGCCGACCTCGACCAGCTTGTTCAGGTTGAAAGGTTTCTTGGAGAATTTCCGAATCGACATCAGCGGCCCGTCGATGGCCACCGGCCGCACCGCGACGTTGACGCGCGAGCCGTCGAGCAGGCGGGCGTCGCACATCGGATGCGCCTCGTCGACCCGGCGGCCGACCGCGGAGACGATCTTGTTGATGATGCGCAACAGATGCGCCTCGTCCTTGAAGCGCACGCCGGTCGGCTCCAAAATCCCTTGCCGCTCGACGTAGACGCATTCGTGGCCATTGATCAGGATGTCGTTGACGGCCGTATCCTTGAGCAGCGGCTCGAGCGGCCCCAGGCCCGTCATTTCGTCAAGAATTTCCGAGACGAAATCGTTGAGTTCCTGCGTGTTGAGCGCCAGCCGTTCGACCAGGACGTATTGCGACACCAGTTGCTGGATGTGATTGCGGATATCCTCCTCGGGCAGTTTTTCCAGCGCCGACAGATTGATCTCCTCGATCAGACGGCGGTGCAGGCGCACCTTGGCATCGAGCAGCTTGTCGGTGAGGAGAGGATTGGCGGCGGCAGGAGCGGCCGGCTCGGCGGCAGCTTCGGGAAAAACGGTCCACGACACGCCCTCGAGCGCACTATCCTCGGCCGGGACGAGGTCCGGTGCGGCGGCGCGACGGAGCGAGAAACGGCCAGCCATGGCGAGTTATGACCGCACGAGCGACAGCTTGAGCTTCTTGCCGTCGCTGCCGTCGCTGGCGGGCAGTTTTGCCGCCTTGCCGCCAAGCTGCGGGAAGATGAGCTTTTTCAGCTGGGTCGTGATCTTGTTGCCGGGCTTGATTTCGTCGAGCGGCACGCCGCGATCGATGGCCTCGCGCACCAGATTGTAATGATTGGGCACGCTGGCGGCAAAGTCTTCGCCGAGCGCTTGCTCGATGTCGGCGCGGCGGAGGCCGGTCGAGAACAGTTTTTGCTCGAAGCGATTGATGATGACTTGCGGCTTGGGACCGTCGCCGAGCCGTTCACGGATGGCCTCGACGAGCTGCTTGGCGTGACGCAGGCCGGGCACCGTCATCTCGCTGACGACGAACAGCTTGTTGGAGCCGAGCAGCACGCTGTCGGTCCAGGAGAACCAAGTGCGCGGCATATCAAATACAACGTAATCGAAATGCGAGGACACCAGATCAAGCAGCCGCGTGACCACGTCCGGGTCGAACAAGCGCATTTCCGCCGGCCGGTTCGGCGCCGCCACCACGGCTAAACCGGACGGATGTTGCGACAGCATGACTTCGAGCAATTGCCGATCGAGCCGTTCCGGACGCGGCTCGATCTCGCCGAGATTGAGCCGCGGCTCGATGTCGAGATGATCGGCGCAGGAGCCGTGCTGGAAATCGAGATCGACCAGGCAGGTGGCGGTCTTGCCGCGCGCGCCCGAGTTGAGCAGCAGCATCGCGGTCTGCACCGCCAGCGTAGTGACCCCGGCGCCGCCGACCGCCGGCAGAAAGGTGAAGATCTGCGCCTCTGCGGCTTCGGCGCTGGCCGGCTTTTTGGCGACCCGGGCGCAGGTCTGCGCCAGTTCGACCGGCGGCACCGGCTTGACCAGAAAGTCGGCGACCCGCATCTGCATCAGCCGACGGGCGACGGCCTCGTCGAAGCTTTGCGTGATGGCGACGACCGGCGGCCAATTGCCGATCTGCGCCATCAAGCGCTCGAGTGCGGCCAACTCGGCCGCGTCGCCGGCATCGACATCGATAACGACGACGGATGCGCCCGCCACGTCGATTTGATCGCGGGCGGACAGTTTCCGCTGGACCACATCGAGGCCGATTTGCGCGCTGGCGCTGAACGTGGCGCGCACCGAATCCTCGAATCCGGCGTCGGTGGTCACGACGACCACCCGCGCTTGCACGCCCGGACTTATCGATCGGCCGATGCGCATGGATCAGGCTCGCGTGGCGGAATGTTCAGATCATTGCGACGGTTGCGGCGGCGCGGTGACGACCGTCGTCGTCGTGGTGGTCGTCCCTGTCCCGATGCTCGGCACCGGCGCGTTGCTGGACGGCGTATTGGGCTGCGCGGTCGGCGGCGCTTCATTGGCGACCTGCAACTGCATCGGATCGACCGGCTGGGTGACGATGTTGGTGCGATAGCGCTCGACGGCGGACTGCATCCTTTGGCCATTCGCGGCGATCGTCGTGTTGCCGCTCTGCAGCGGCCACGGATCGTTCATTTGCATGACCTGGTCGGCGGCCACCGCATCGCCGGCGCCAAGCGCGATCGTGTCACGCCGATCGAAATACGCGTCGGAACAGCCGCCGAGCGTGGCGCCCACCATGGCGGCGGCAACGGCGGAAGCGGTCAGGCGCGCCATCGCCCGCGTGCCGGACATGACGGGTTTGCGCTTAATCCTTGGCCGACACATAGACGCCTCCGTTTTTTGGCAGATCCAGGATATGGCCGACATACGGCTGGTTCAGCGCGCCGACCGCTAGCCGCGCCAGCGCCGGGCTGACTTCGGCCTTGCCCATCAGGAAAAAGTCGACGTCGTTCCCCGGCAGCGAATCGTCGAGCGGGGTGTGCGCGACCTGGTTGGGCGCCATCGGATGAACGATGTGCGGCGTCACCAGGATGACCAGGTCGGTTTCGTTCTTCTGATACTGACTGGAACGGAACAGCGCGCCGAGCACCGGGACGTCGCCGATCCATGGCAGTTGGTCTTGCGCGGTGGTGCTGTCGTTCTGCAACAAGCCGCCAAGCAGGAAGCTTTGGCCGTCACGCAGTTCGAGCGTGGTCGAGGCTTTGCGCGTGATCAGACCGGGCACCGAAGTGCCGGCGACGGTCACCGTATGGGTGGTGTCGATCTCGCTCACTTCCGGCTTGATCACCAGGTTGATGACGCCGTTGCTGAGCACCGTCGGCGTGAACGAGAGTCCGACGCCGTATGGCTGGTAGGCGAACGCGACCGTGCCCAGCGCGCCGGCCTCGGGAACCGGAAATTGGCCGCCGGCGAGGAAGCTCGCGGTGTCGCCCGACAGCGCCACCAGATTCGGCTCGGCAAGGCTGCGCGCGAGACCATTCTGCTCGAGCGCATTAACCTCGACTTGCAGGCGGTTCGACAATTGACCGACGAGGAAGCCGAACGGTGCCGAGCCCGACAACACGCCGGCGGCGGTCACCGGCGACAAAGTGAGACTGCCGGGATTGACGTTCGTGCCCCCGCACGTGGTCGAGAAGCTGCAAGCGACACCGGGCTGCTGGAAAGCGCCCCCCGGCTGAGTAATCGGTAGCTGCGACGCCGGCACCTGATTGCCGATGTTGGCAATCGACGAGTTGCCGAAATAGTTCCACTGCACGCCGAGTTGGCGGCCTGCATTACGATCAACCTCGATGAAGCGCACGTCGAGCTCGACCTGCTGCTGCTGCATCACCTGGACGGTGTTGATGACGCTGTTCGCATCGGGCACGAACTGCCGCGCGACCATCACCGCCTTGTCGAGCGTGGCGGCGTCCGGCGAAGTGCCGCTCAGCATGATACGGCCGTTGATCGACGACACCTTGATGCCACCGCCGGTGAAAGCGTTTATCTCGGCCGCGAGCTGCGAAACATCGTACGACACTTCGACATCGAAAATGCCGATCGGCTTCTTATCGGCGTCATAGACGGTGACGCGCGTGGTGCCGATTTTCTTGCCGAGGATCGACAGCGAATGATCGGTGAGCGGATTGACGTCGGCGACCGACGGATCGCCGACCATGATGTCGGAAAGGCTGCGATCGGTATGGACGTCCACCGACTTGCCGAGCGTCACCGTCACATGCGCGTGCGTCGGGTTCGTCAACGAGAGCTGCTGCTGCTGCGCGTAGGCCGCGACGGGCACGAGCGCGACCGTCGCCACGACGGTCGCGGCAAGCGCCACGCCGGCGCCGCACAACGCGGCGCGGATGCTGGCGGTCCCCCGCAAATGTCGCCGGCCGGTACTGGCATCGCGCTTTCGGTCTTTGTACTGGCTGTTCACGTCGGCCTCCCCGCCGTTTTCCATTGTCCCCAAACCACTGGTCCCACTTCTGCGTCGCAAGCTTCTGTCCAGTTCACTCTGTTTTGCTTGTTGCCCCCAAAAACCTTCACTCATGCGCCATCGTCTGCCGCGAAAGCGCGGCTGACGGTGCATCGCGGCGCTCCACCGGCACGCTGTACTGGTCGATCGATATTGCGTTCTTGGATACTCGCGTGACGTCGATTGTCTGGTAGCGCGACGTGCCGTTTGGACCCGCCTTATTGACCAAATCCAACGGTGAAACCTGCCGGGTGGAATCGGCCGTCGTCTCGCCGGCCTTGCGCAGTAACAGCGACAGCGTGCCGACGACCGAGGCGAGCGCGAGTTTTTGTCCGCCGCCTTCGGTCACTTCCAGCGTCACCGCCTTGACCACGGTCGGCTTGTCGGTGGTGTCGTCGGCCAATTGATCGACGGCGAGGACGCGCGCGTCCTGAATCACCACGTCGTTGACCGAGACTTTCTTGTCGCCGGGCCGCGTCAACAGCACGTCGACATGGTCGCCGGGCAATACGAAACCGGCGACGCCATTGACGTCGTTGACGCGAATGGTCACGGCTTTCATGCCGGGTTTCAGCACGGCGGACAGCGTGGCGCGCTCGCCCGGACCGGTGATCTGCGCCGCCAGAATCGGCTCATTGACGGCGATCGGCATGAGCACGATGTGTTTGGTCGCAGTCAATTCGCCGATCTTGCCGAACGCGCCTTGCGGCAGATCGTTCTGCGGCCACGGTATTTCGCGCAGCGCGAAAGACGTGAGCACATCGCCGAATTTCAACGGCCGCGACGCCACCACGATGGTGTGCGCCGGCGGCGCCGCCTTCTGCTGCGCCGCGAGGTTGCGCATCTGTTCGGCGGCCCGGTTGTTGAGCCAGGCATTCGCCAAAAACACCGCGAGCAGTCCGAACACGACTGCAAAGCCGATCATGACGATGGTGCTCGTGCGCACGCCGGTCCCCTGCTGACGCCACGAAATTGTTATTCGCCGACGGCAATTTGGTTCGCCGGTAGTGTGGAATTGGTGAAATTACATAGGCTTCTCGGCCTATGCTGAAGATTGCTTGAAGCGGTATTCTTTATGGTGCGTGTATCGGTTTATTTGAATCGAACGGACATCCTTTACGAAAACTGAGCCGCCCCGCTCATGCGGCGGGCCGTAGACGAGAACGCGCACAACGGCGGGCGTTTCCGCGGCGCGGCGCGCGAGGACGACACGGTTACCCGCGCGTGCAATTTTTTAAGAAATGCGGTAGGACGCCGTTAAGGACGAGCGGCATTAGCCGCTGCCGCAATCGAGGAGACTCAGCCGATGGGTGGCCCGCACATCAGTTACGTGGATCCGGCGACGGTTAAGGATGCGAAAATGCTCGCCGAGTTCGAGCGCTGCGCGCGCGAGGGCACGCCGCGTCCGGAGAGCCAGGCGATCCGCGCCCACGTGCCGGCCGTATTCTGGTCGTTCGCCAATTCGTGGCGCGACGTATTCAAGAACGGCGTCGCCGATCACGACATCAAGGAACTGTGCCGCGTCTACGTCTCCCGCTCGGTGAAGTGCGAGTATTGCGGCAACCAGCGCTCGATGAAGGCCGCGGCGCAGGGCTTGATCGAAGACGATTACCGCGACCTCATCAATTTCGAGTCCTCTGCCCGCTATGACGAGCGGCAGAAGGCGGCCCTGTCGTACGCGGAAGCGATCACCTGGGATCTGCCGGTCGACGATGCGTTCTGGGCGCGGCTGCATCGGCATTTCAGCGAGCCGGAGCTGGTCGAGATCGGCTACTTCGTCGCGCTGACCATGGGCCAACAGCGCTGGCTGCGCACGCTCGGCATCGAGCATCATCAGATCATGGCCGGCACCGACGCATCGATGGCGCCGGGTTTCGAGACCGCGCAGGCGGCGGCGCAATCGAAAGCCGGCGACGATTATTGGGCGCGCCGCGACGTGGCAACGGCAAGCCGCGCGGCGGAGTAGGTTTTCGTCAAACGCGCAAAAATCCGCGCGGCACCGCGTGAAACGGTTCGATACCGGATTTGGTGATGAGCACCATTTCGCCGGTCTGCACGCCGGCCTTGCCGTCGCGGGTGACCACGTTGGGCTGAATCACCACGATCATGCCGGCGCGAAAAGGCTCGTCGGGGACATGGGCACTCGGCCGGCTTTTCGAGCCGAGCACCGGCGGCAGATAGCCGCCGCCATAGCCATGCAGCAGATCGTCGATGATGGTGAAGCCTGAATCCTCGATCACGCTCGCCGCCGCGATCACGTCGCGCGGCAAGGCGCCATCCCTGAGTACGGCGGCGACCGCAGCGAAGGCGGCGTCGGCGGCGGCATGCAGATCGCGATAGAGCGGCGTCGGCTCGGCGCCGAGTGCGAAGCTGCGCAGCACCTGGCCGGGATGATCCCAGAACGCGGCGCTGATCTCGGCGAAGACGATGTCGCCCGGCGCGACCTTGCGGTTGGCGGCGAACTGGGTCGGCACGCCAAGGCCGGGATTGTTCATCGCCGTGACGCCGATGAAATGGATGACCGTGGTGCCGCCGAACGGCACATAGGCGCGCTCTACAACGTCGCCGAGCTCGCGTTCGCTTAAGCCCGGCCGCAAGCCGTCGCGCAGCGCCAGCATGCCGCGGTCGGTGAGCGCCGCGCCGATCCGCATCCAGTCGATTTCTTCGACCGATTTGACTTGACGCAGCTTGATGTAGGCGCGGTTGAGATTGGTGATGATGCCGAAACGGTCGGAGAGCGTGGCGTGCTGCTCAAACGTCATCGGTCCGATCACACCGACGCGGCCGTTTTGCGCGCCACGCCGTTCCAACACCCCTATGGCCGCGGCGATCGACGAGCCGCCGCCCCAGGCGACTTCGGCGCGCGATGCGATCTTTTGCGCCAGCGGGGCGTGATTGACGTGCTGCACGAACATGACGTCGGGCACACCCGGCGTGAACACGCCCACCGCTTCGGTGGTCACCGGCCAGCCGGTGAGCCACTGCACCGCAGAGCCGAAGCGGTTGGCGCCGCAGAAGACAAGGTGGTCGAGGCCGGATTCCGTCAGTAGGTCTGCGATCACAGTCCGGCGCCGCGTCATTTCAGCATCGGAAAAATGCGGGTACTCCGCTTCGTGGATGGCGCGAAGATGCGGTGGGACCGTCAAGCCGTTTTGTTCTACGTTCATGCGGCCAGCTTAAGGGGCTGGGCTTCACAAATCCATTTTGTTAAGCCACGGAACTTGTTTCCCGGGCTCAGCGGTGCACTGCTGCGCTGCGCGCTGCACCGCATCCGGGAAAACATTGTGATTTGGAGAATTGCATGCCCTCATCCTTGATCGACTCCACCGTATTCCGAGACATTTTCTCGACCGAGGCGATGCGGCGCGTGTTCTCTGATGAGAACCGCGTACAGAAATATCTCGATTTCGAGGCGGCCTTGGCGCGGGCCCAGGCGCGGCTTGAAGTCATTCCGCGGGAGGCGGCCGAGGAAATCTGCCGACATTGCCAGGGTGCCGAAATCGATTTTGCCAAGCTCAAGACGCAGACCGAGCGCATCGGCTATCCGGTGCTGCCGGTGGTGCAGCAGCTCGTCGCGCTCTGCCGCGACGGGCTCGGCGAATGGTGCCATTGGGGCGCGACCACCCAGGACATCACCGATACCGCCACCGTGCTGCAGATCCGCGAGGCGCTCGTTCTGATCGAAGCCGATCTCGACGGCATCGCCGACGCGCTGGCGGCGCTCGCCCGCAAATACCGCGACACGCCGATGGCGGGGCGCAGCAACCTGCAGCAGGCGGTGCCGATCACTTTCGGCTACAAGATGGCAACCTTGCTGGCCGCCTTC
Organism: Xanthobacteraceae bacterium; assembly: GCA_030037065.1. GTDB lineage: Bacteria > Pseudomonadota > Alphaproteobacteria > Rhizobiales > Xanthobacteraceae > BOG-931. The sequence goes on along the minus strand of JASHRW010000329.1, from coordinate 68 downwards.
GAGCGCCACAAACAGCGGCTGCGCGAGCTACGTTCGCGCGTTCTGGTCGGCGAATTCGGCGGTGCGGC
>JASHRW010000328.1 GCA_030037065.1 Xanthobacteraceae bacterium | reverse complement strand
TGGAGGGGCGTGATGAAGTACCAGGTCATCGGTTGGATCACCGCCGCGTCGATCGCAATTTGGGCTGCTCCCTTCGTTTACGCCATGTGCGATCTCATTCAGTGGCGATAGGCCGAGCATAGACTGCTTGATTTCCGATTGCGGGCCGTCGTCGACCGGCACCAACTATCGGCAGTCCGAGCCGCGGACGAATTTATATTGCTTTGGAGAAATTAAATGCGTTTGATCTCTAACCTCCGCTCGATCGGTTTCATTCTTGCGATCCTGGCGACGGTCGCTCTCCCGTCGGCGGGACACGCTGTGACGATGCGCATCGTCGCGCTCGGCGCCAGCAACACCGCAGGAAAGGGTGTATCCACCCCATGGCCGGAGCTGCTTCAGCAGATGCTGCGCGCCGGGGGATACGATGCTGAAGTCACCAACGCGGGCATCAGTGGCGAAGATGTCGATCAAATGCTGGCCCGCCTCCAAAGTGCGGTGCCTGATGGGACGCAGCTCGTCATCCTCGATAAAGGCGGGAACAATGCGGCTCACGACGTTAGCATCCACCCAGGTGTCGTCGAGATTCGCGCGCGCTTAACAGCGCGTCACATCAAGCTCATCGTCATTCCCAGCATGCACGCATGGGCCAGCAATCGTCTTCAGCCGGACGGCCTGCACATCACCGAGCAGGGTCATGCGGCGGTCGCCGCGCGCCTGCTTCCCCTGGTGATTGCAGCGCTGGGAAAAGGTCGTCACTAGCGGCTGTCTTTCCTATGACTTCGTCAGGCCACCCAACTTTCGGACCCTGCATTCAGCAATTGCGACACGCCCGCAGCACCGAACAAAGTCTATGCGATTGATCGCAAAAGCTCGCTCGATCGGCTTCGTCCTCGCGATCCTGGCGATGGCTGGCTTACCATCAGCAGCGAGCGCGGCGACGATGCGCATCGTCGCGCTCGGCGCGAGCAATACCGTAGGTAAGGGTGTATCCGTGCCGTGGCCGGCGCTGCTTCAGCAGATGTTGCGCGCCAGAGGATACGATGCTGAAATCACCAATGCCGGCATCAGTGGCGACGATCTCCTCCGCGAGTTGGGTCGCCTCGACAGCGCGGTCCCGGAGGGCACGCAGCTTGTCATCTTGGACAAAGGGTCCTCGAATAGTAAAGCTCGCGGCGTAAATATTAATGCGACGGTAGGCGAGATCCGCGCGCGCTTAAAGGCGCGCGGCATCAAACTCATCGTCATTCCAGGCATGCACACGTGGGCCAACCATCACATTCAGCCGGACGGCATCCACATTACCGAGCAAGGCCACGCTGCAGTCGCGGCGCATCTGCTCCCGCTGGTAATTGCCGCTCTGGGAAAGGGCGGTCGCTAGGACCTCCGTTCCCCATTATGACTTCGTAACCGCCGCCAATTTAGTGGTCGCGAGATTAAGCAACTGCGCCATGTCGGGGTTGAGCCGGTCGGTGCTCTTTAGCTTCTGCAGCGTGCTGACAATCAGCGCAAGTCGCGCAGGCGCGTCATCGCCTTGTGTGGCCAGTCCCCATTGGGTCCACAGATACTGGCGCAGCCACACCATGTTCTCCGGATCCAACGCGATAAGCCGCTGCGCAGCCGCCAGAGCCGCGCGATAGTCGGCAAGAGCTTCCGTCTTATCGCCCATTTTCGCCAGCAGATCGCCGGCATCGTCGTAAGCCGCAAGCACCGAAACGACGATCAGGCTGAAGCCCTCCAGCTTCTGGGCCAGGACAGGCTCCATTGCGGCCAAAGCCTGACGATAGTTCGAGAGCGCGTCGGCATTTTGCTGCTGCGCCGCCTCGGCATCGGCAATCATTGCGTGCGCCAAACCAATATCGAATTGCCACCGTGGGTTCTTCGGATCGAGTTTCACGAGATTCTGCGCGGAAGCGAGTGCGTCTTGAGCCGTCTTCGACGCCTGGTCAACGAGTCCCTTGGTCAGCTGCAATTTCTGCAGGATGGCGCGCGCCCTGATCCCCTCCTCCAGCCATACGGCGTTCTTCGGGTCTGTCTCGGACAGGCGTTCGTAGATCGCGACGCCGGCGGATGCGTGATCCAACGCTTCGTCGACTTGTCCCTCACTTTGGAGCGCCTGTGTCATGTAGTAGCTTTGCATTGCCGCGACATCGCGCTGATAGGTCGAGTTCGTCGAATCCGAGCCGGCAACAGCTTGCATGAGCTTCAACGCCATGCGTTCGTTTTCCACCGCAGCCGCGTCGTGGCCTTGATCGTAGAGTACGTGGCCGACGTGATCGTAGAGGAAGGCAAGATTGCGTTGCAGGCGGATGTCCTTGGGAGCGGCGTCGGCCAGCGGTTTGACCGCAGCAATGCCGTTCTTGTAGGTGGTAAGCGCCTCGTTCGATCGACCGAGATATTCTTGCATCTGCCCGATGCGATTATAGACGAGGGTTAGACGGTCCACGCGCGCATCGGCAGTATTTTTCGCTGCGGATGGGGCGAACGTGGCAAGGCTTCGCTGATAACTTGCAAGCGCGGCGGCGAAGTCATCTTGTGCGTATTGCGCTTCGCCGATCTCGAAATCGGCAAGAGCGAGATCGCGCTGCCACGCGACGTTCTCCGGGTTGCTCGCGAGTAGGCCCTGCATCAACACCTTGGCTTGGCTCGCCTTGTCGATCGCCTGCTGCAGTTCGCCGAGAGTGCGGTACGCATCGGCGAAGCTCAGCAGCATCAAGGCCTTTCGGTAGCGCAGCCGTGCGGTGTCGGCGCCGTGGTCGATGAGATGCGTCAGTGCTGCGTCAGCCTTGTCCAGGAGCTCGAGCGTGACCTGCTCCGGAACGCCGACGCGTTCCGACATCGCCGTGGCCTCGACGACGAAGCCGTACGCGAGCTCGATCGCCTGATCGAGCCGGTCGTTCGATTCGATCAATTTCTTATACGCGAAAATCGCGCTGCCGGTCGAAACGATCGTCAAGATCAGGAGAATAGAAGCGAGCCCGACCCAAAATCTGTTTCGCCGCCGTCTGGCTGCCTCGGCGCGGCGCAATATCTCGTCGAGCCGCACCCCCAACAGGCCGGCAATAACCTTGTGCTTTGCAATCTCCTTGCCGTCCCCTTGCGGCCGCGCGTCGGCCGCGATCGGTTCTTCCCGCTCGTCGCTCAGCGAACCGTCGGGTCGGAGCTTGAATCGCAAGGCCGGCGGAAAGCACTCGCGTTGATCGTCACCCGGCTCGCCGTCGACGATGATCGGGATGATGCGATTGCCGCGCTTCAGCGCCTTGTAGCGGCGGATTTCTTCGTTGACGTAAGTGCTCTTGGCTGCGTTGGGAGAGCAGATGACCACCAACGACTCTGAGCCTTGCAACGCCGCGAGCGTCTGCTCAGTAAGCGAAGGACCGGCCGAAAAATCATCGCGGTCGCGAAAGATCGGGCGCAACGATTTAGGCATCGAACCATAATTGGTCGGGCGCCCCACCAGATCTTTGTCGACTTGATAATGTTCGAGTGCTGAATGCAGCCAGTGCGCCCAGCCTGCGTCGCGGTGGCTATAGCTGAGAAAAGCCCGATATGTGATCGGCTGTGGCGCCGACATTGATGCTGATCGCCCCTTGCATCACCCGTCTCCCGGCAAGTGTATTATTTCCATTCCCTTCTGTCACCCGCAGGCGGGGATCGTCTCGCATGAGTTCGGATACGGCGTCTGACCTTGGATTCTAAGGTGCCCAAACGTGAAAGCTGTTTTTCTCGCCAATTCACGGCGTTTTGCAAAAACGTGCGAAACGCTCTCAAACAGTGACATAGGGGCCCGGCTGCGGCCGGTGCCCCGCTTTCAACAATATGAAATAATACCGCGGCGGCTCGTAATGTTCCTCAGCCGTCGGCGGATCGAGGAACAAGTTGCCGGCAAGATCATGACGCACAAAAAAAGCATTCGTTCCAGAAATATTACAACCGACGAGTCGGTAGCCTTTGCTGCAGCCAAGCCGGACAAGTGCCTCAAGGCTGGCTCCAAAATAGCTGCTTCCGTCCCAGGTGCGATTTGGGTCGTAGGGGACAACCAACGAAAGGGGTGGACGTAACGTCGCATTATACTCAATCACCACGACGCGGGGCTGAATGACGTTTATCGCACTCCAAACCCAATAGTCGTTACGGTCGATATCGATGCTGAGAAAGTCGATCTCGCCGGTCACGCCGCCGTCGGCGATCAGCGAGTTGATGTTTTCGGCCGTTATGAAGGCCTGTGAGGCCGTTAAATTTCGGTTTTCGATAAACGAGTTGAATTGTGTGCGAATTTGGTCGATGCACGGCTGTTGACCGTCAAGCCAAAGTCCGCGCCACCCGTCGATCAGAAGCTTGACCGAATTGCATTCGATTCCCGTTTCAACCCCGAATTCGACAAAGAGCCGGTTGGTAACGCCAATCCGTCTGAAAATCTCCTGGATAATGCCGTCCTCGTCGCTCTGCGAATAGACCTTGAAGCCGTAGCGGAGCAGTCGCTTCGGATCGGCATATCGGGGCTTGGCGAGATCTTCATGCCAAGACCGCAACAATTCCATCTGCGCGAGGTGATCCAAGCGGTCGGCGGTAAAAGTCTCAATGTGGTTCAGTCGTGTTAATGTGTCGGATTGCCCGACGCTATGATTGGCGCATGCGACCAGAAGCTTGCCGAAGGCGACCATCGCTTCCTCGTGGCGCGCAACGGCGCTGAGGATTGCGCTGTAATTGACAGCCGCTTCGGCTGAGCCAGGTTGTGCCCTAAGCGCAGCCCCGGCGAGGCGCAGTGCTTCGGTCAGACCTCCCTGCTGATGACCGTGAGTGGCGCCCGGATTCGGTGCGTCGAGAGGGCGCGAGTTCTCAGCGGCCTCGAAATTTGACGTATTTCCAACTTTGGAAGGATTGTTCATATGTGGCGTCACCCGGAGGCGGTAGTGAAGGCGCGGCAACGCCGTCGCGCAAACGGCCGGCGAAAAAGCGGAATTGTTGGCCGAATCGCCGCTGCTTATGCTGCCTAACGTAGTGTCCAAGATGGTTAATCGGACGTTACCGCGCCGTTTGACGGCACCGCTGCCGGCGGCCGCAGAGCGATAGCTGCAGCAATCCTCGATCCGGTGCGCTGCTTAGCCTAGCCGCGGTGACCGAACAGAATTGCTTGGAGGAAGACCATGGTTCGCGAGCCTTTGCTGACGACGGTCTCTATCGTCGATCTACGTCCGACCCAGATCACAGTGGGCATGCGTGAGGTGACGGCCAAGCGCGAACGTTGGCGCGAGACCGGTACCAAGAAGGGCGAAAAATTTCTCCGCCGGCACATGATGCCGGTGGTGCTCGGGCCGAAGCGCCGCCATTACATCATCGACCATCACCATCTCGCCCGCGCGCTGCATGACGAGGGTGTCAAGGAGGTAGCCGTCACCATCGTTTCCAATCTCAGCAAGCTCGAGACCGACGCGTTCTGGGTCGTCATGGACAATTGTAGCTGGATGCATCCGTTCGATGCCAAGGGCCGCCGCCGCCCCTACGGCGACATTCCCAAATCGGTCACCGAAATGGTAGACGACCCGTTCCGCTCGCTTGCCGGCGAATTGCGGCGCGCCGGCGGCTTCGCCAAGGATACGACGCCGTTTTCCGAATTTCTCTGGGCGGATTTTCTGCGCCGCCGCGTCAAAAGGAAGCTGGTCGAACGCGATTTCGCAGGCGCAGTCGAAAAAGCGCTCGAATTGGCGAAAAATATGGATGCCGATTACCTGCCGGGATGGTGCGGGCCGGCGCCGGAAGACTGAGCGTTCCGCTTTCCGGGCTTTGCCGTGCTATGACATTGCCAACGGGGTTGCGGCGGCATGACTCGACATAAGGATTTGGCGCGGGAATGAGGAGTGAGCGGTTAAGCGCGATATTGCTGTCGGTGGCACTGGCGCTCGGCGGCTGCAGCAGCGGCTTGGGTTTCGGCGGGCCAAAGCGTGGCCGGCCTGATGTGGTCGTCGATTCGAACCTTTATCCGTCCAATTACAGAACGCAGATTGCGGTGATGCTGCAGACGCTGTTGACCAACCGATCGGACTTTAACGCACTGATCGCCCCACCGATGCTCAAGCCGGTCGCTGACAGCACCAACCTGCATTACATCGTCTGCCTGCAGTTCAATCGGCCTGAAGGGCCGAAGACCAAAGTGGTGATTTACTTGGGCGGCACGCCCACGCAATACATCGATGCGATGCCGGGGCAATGCGACGGCGCGCCGTATCAGCCGTTTCCGGAATTGCTGGCCGAAATGCCGCATCGGTGAGGTCGGGCGAATCTGCCGCCGCAGCGAATACGTTGGAAATAAAATGGATTGCGATGTTCTGATTGTCGGCGCCGGGCCCACCGGGCTTACGCTCGCTATCGACCTCGGCAAGCGCGGCGCGCGTACGATCCTGATCGAGGAGAAAGAGCGCCCGGCCTTTCTGCCGAAAATGGAGCGCATCAACGCCCGCAGCATGGAAATCTACCGCCGCATGGGGCTCGCGGGAAAGATTCGCGCCGCCGGCCTGCGGCCGGATTGTCCCATGGACGTCTATATCGTGCTCGCGCTCAACGAGCCGCCGCTGCTTCGCCTGCACTATCCGTCGGTCGAGCAGGCGCAGGCGGAAACACGCGCGACCAATGACGGCACCCTGCCGCTCGAGCCCTATCAGCTCATCTCGCAATATACGCTCGAACCGCTGTTGAAATCCGTCGCCGAAACGATTCCGGCGATCAGCGTCCGCTTCGGCTGCGAATTTCTGTCGCTGCGGCAGGACGCCGCCGGCGTCACTGCGCGCGTGCGTACAAGTGGCGGCGCCGAGGACATACGCGCGGCCTATCTGGTCGGCTGCGACGGCGGCACCAGTCCGGTACGCAAGCAGCTCGGCATCGGACTCTCCGGCGAAGGCAACCTGTTGGCTTTGCGCCAAGCGCTGTATCGCTGCGACGAGCTTTTCGACCTGCTGCCGATCGGCAACGGTCCCGGCAAGGGCCGCCACTATCACGTCGCCGACGACCGGGCGACGCAGCTCATCATGCAGGACTCGACCAGGCACTGGACGCTGCATTCGATCGTCGACACCGCCGAGGAAATGAATGCCGCCTTCGAGCGCACCGTCGGCGTTCCGGTCAAATACGAGATGCTGTCGTGCGATCCGTGGCGGCAGAACCTTTTGCTGGCCGACCGTTACGGAGAGGGTCGCGTCTTTCTTGCCGGCGACGCGGTGCACCTCGTCATTCCGACCGGCGGGCTCGGCATGAATTCCGGCGTTGCCGACGCCATCGATCTGGCATGGAAGCTCGCGGCGACGCTCGCCGGCTGGGGCGGACCAAATCTGCTGAAATCCTACGAGATCGAGCGGCGGCAGGTCGGCGAGCGCAATGTCGGGGCTTCGCGCTACGCCACGCTCGGCCGCCGCAAGTGGCGCTCGCTGTGGCGGCCGAACATCCGCGACGCCACGCCGGCGGGCCAGCAGACCCGTTCCGTTCTTGCGACCATGGCCGATGTCGAGCAGCGCAAGAGCAACGAGATGATCGGCGCCGAACTCGGCTATCGCTACGTCAACTCGCCCATCATCTGCAACGTGCCGGGCGGTCCCGAACATCTGTTCCGCGAATATCATCCGACGACGTGGCCGGGCGCGCGCCTGCCGCACGTTTGGCTGGGTGACGGCACGGCGATCCAGGACCGCATTCTCGGCGGCTATACGATCCTGAAGCTGAGCGGCACCAAGGCGGATGCGAGCGGGCTGGAAAAAGCCATCCGTTTGCGCGGTGCGCCGGTGAGAGTGCTCGACATTCCCGATCGCAGCGCGCGCGAAATCTACGGCCACGACCTTATTCTCGTCCGCCCAGACATGCACGTGGTCTGGCGCGGCAACGCGCCCCCGGAAGACGTCGCCCAAGTGGCGGCGATTGCGACCGGTCATTTTGCGGCGGGTTGATGTCAACCGGGCAGAAATGCCGTCCGTCCGCTGTCGCGATCCGTTATCAACTCGACTGAAGCGCCATAGAGCGCTTCCAATTCGCCGCGGCCGAGGATCGTGTCGGTATCGCCTTCCGCAATCCGCGTGCCTTGGCGGAGCAGATAGACGCGATCGGCGGCGCGCATCGCATGATTCGGATCGTGGGTGGTGAACAGAACGCCGTGACCTTCCGCTTTCAACGCCTGGATCTCGCGCATCACGCGGCCCTGGTTGCCGAAGTCGAGGCTCGCGGTCGGCTCGTCGAGCACGATGAATTGCGGCTCCTGCGCCAGCGCGCGGGCAAGCAAAGCGAGCTGCCGCTCGCCGCCGGAGATCATGGTGTAGGGCCGCTCGCGCAAGTGGGCGATGCCGAAACGTTCGAGCGCTCGCGCGGCAATGGTGCGATCGGCGGTATTTGGACGGCTGAAGAGATTGCCATGCGCGGTGCGGCCCATCAGCACCATGGCTTCGACGGTGAAGGCAAAGGTCGTGAAGTGCGACTGCGGCACGTAGGCGATGAGGCGGGCGCGCTCGCGGCTCGAATAGCTGGCCAATGGCCGGTCTGCGAGCCGCACTTCGCCTGCCTGCGGTGGAAGGAGGCCGAGCAATGTTTTCAGGAGTGTCGTCTTGCCGCCGCCGTTCGGGCCAAGGAGCGCCAGCACCTCGCCGGTCGCCAGCGCGACATCAAGCCCGCTTCCGACCACGCGGTCGCTGTAGCCGATGGTGAGTCCATGACCGGAGAGGATCATGTCTTAAGACCACGTCTTGGACATGCCGGCGAGCAGCCAGATGAAAAACGGCGTGCCGACGAGCGAGGTGAGAATGCCAAGCGGGATTTCCGTCGCCGTCGCGGTGCGAGCAAGCGTATCGATCGCGAGCAGAAAGCCGCCGCCGAGCAGCGCCGCGGCCGGAAGGAGCCGCGCAAAATCCGGGCCGACCAGCGTTCGCGCGATGTGCGGCACGACGAGGCCGATCCAGCCGATGATCCCGGCCGTGGCTACGCTTGCCGATGTCACCAGCGTCGCCGCAGCGATGATGACGACGCGCAGCAGCCCGGTTGGTACGCCGAGCGCGCGCGCCTCCTCGTCCGGCAGCGACATCACGTTCATGCGCCAGCGCAGCGCCACGAGAACCAGTATGCCGAACGCCACCGGTCCAAACAGCGGCACGAGGTCAGAGGAGGTGGTGGCGGCGAGACTGCCAAGGAGCCAGAATGTCATCGCCGGCAATTGGTTGTACGGATCGGCGATGTATTTTACCAAGCCAACACCTGAGCCGAGCAGGGCGCCGATCACCACGCCGGTGAGCACCAGCACGAGGATCGGGTCGCGCGAGCGCATCGCCGACCCGATCAGATAGACCGCACCCACCGCCGCAAGCCCGCCGGCGAAGGCGCAAGCCTCGATCGCGAACACGCCGAGCGAGAAATAGATGCCGAGCACTGCACCCAAAGCAGCGCCGGATGATGCCCCAAGCAGATCGGGCGACACCAGCGGATTGCGAAACAAGCCCTGAAACGCCGTGCCGGCAACAGCCAGCGCCGCCCCGACCAGGAGCGCTGCAAGCACGCGCGGCCCGCGGACGTGCAACAACACGTCCACCGCCGCCGGCGGCACGTGAGCAGTCCCCCCGGCGAGCTTTGCGGCGATCAGGTCCAGGAGGTCGCCGAGGCCGGCCGGATAACGGCCTATCGTGAAAGCCAGCAACAGCGCCGCGATCAGGACGGCGAGCGCAATCAACATCCCTGGCGCAGAAGAGCGTGGCATTTCCGCAAATTATCAGTGCTGCCCGGCCAGCACACGGGTGATCTGCGCGTCAGTCGGAGTGACGTGATAGAACCGCCGGTAAAAGTCGCGCGTGATCGGACGCAGGTCCTCGGGAAACCGATCCGGATAGAGAACTTTCGCCAGCCACCAAAGCCCGATCAGCCGGTTCACGGACGGCGGAAAATCGACCCAGCCGAACGGCAGCGTCGGCGACAGATAGAGCCGCCCGCTGCGCACGGCTTTGACCGGCGCCCATACCGGATCGCTGCGTGCGCTCGCCGCAAATGCCGGCTCGATGGTGATGATGACGTCGGGATTCCACGCCAGTACTTGCTCCATCGAAACCGCAGCCATTCCGCCGCGTTGTCCGCCCGCGACATTGCGGGCGCCCAGAAATTCGATTGTTTCCACGTTGATCGAGTCGCCGAGACCGGTCTCAAGCCCGCGCGGCCCGCGCGCGTAGTAGACGCGGGGGCGCTGATCCTCCGGGATGCTGTCGATCCGGCCCTTGATTGTCGCTATCGTCGTTTCCGCATAGTGCGCGAACGTCTCGGCCTCGCTTTGCCGGCCTGTCAATTCGCCGAGCTTGCGATAAGTGGATGCGACGGCGCTGAAGCGCCCGTCAAGCAACGCATAAGGAATGCCGGTTTGCTGTTGCACGCGGTTTGCCAGCGAGACATAGGTGTCGTTGATGGTGCCGACATCGAGGGCGAGGTCGGGTTTGAGATTGAGCAGCACTTCGAGGTTCGTGGTGTTGCCGCGGCCGGTGAGGCGGCCAAGTTCGGGCTTGTCACACGCGCCTGCAGCGAGGAATTCGCATTGCGCGCTTGCGGGGCGGCGCGTCCATCCGAGCAGAAGGCTTGGCGCGAACGTGTAGAGAAGAATTGAAGCCGGCGGGCCGGCGGCAAAAATGCGCTCGACTTTTTTAGGAATCGCAATGGCCCGGCCGGCGTCGTCGGTTACGGTGGCGGCGCGCGCTATGCGTGGAGCGGTGAGCGCGGCCAAAAGCCCGCCTAATACTATGCGTCGATTGATGGTCACAGCATTTCTACCGCTTGTTGCCGCGGATTGAGGTCTTGGTCGCCGGCCGCGCCGCGTCCGTCCGCCGCGAGTCGCGCAATGCGCCTTCCAGGCGGCTCAGCCGCGATTTGGCGGCTCCCGCCGCCGCCTTCTCGATGGCGCGATAATCGCGCACCAGTGTAGCGCCGAATTCCGTCAGCGCCGCTCCTCCACCTTGCGATCCACCCGACCTGGCGCTGACCACGGTCTGACGGAACGAGCGATTCAGGTCGTCGATCAAAAGCCACGCGCGGCGGTACGACATGCCCAAACTGCGGCCGGCCTGCGAAATCGAGCCGCCGCGGCCGATTTCTTCGAGTAAGCGAATCTTGCCAGGGCCGATCGAACGTCGCGAACCGAAATCCACCCGCAAGGTCAGTCTGGTGTTGCTCACGACGCCCACTCTTCAATCCAAGGGATACAGTGGAGCAGCCGGCCGTAACGCCAACGTGCGCACGTCTAATCGATGCCGACCATCACGTCGCTGGCCTTGATCACCGCATAGGCCGTCTGGCCGGAAGCGAGTTTCAATTCGTCGGCGGCCTCGTTGGTGATAGAAGCGGTCACCACGGCACCACCGACGTCGATTTTGACGTGAGTCGTGGTTGCACCCTTTTTCACTTCGAGAATCTTACCTTTGAGTTTGTTGCGTGCGCTGAGTTTCATGGCAGTTACCTCTCTGTTTGGCCCGGGGCAAAACCGTAGCCGATCAAAATGTCCTGTCCAGCAAACGACAGAATGAACTGCGCGAATCGGTCCGCGCCGGATGGAACGCCTTTTATCACAGTCAGACCGTAGTCGGCGCCGACCGCGAGCGATTGGGGAAGTTGGACGATCTGCTGGTCGGGATATTGTTTTTTCGCCTCACCCGCCGCCGTGCAATAGGCAAGAAAGATATCGGCGCGGCCTTCGGCGATATGCCAGCCATAGACCGAGCGGCCCGGCGGCGGAACGGCGCTGGTGGCGCTGCCGGTCAGCTTTAGCGCCTTCTTTTCCAGGATTGCGCCTGCACCGGGCCTGATGCCGTCGATTTTGCGAAACACCTCGAACGCGTAATCGCCGGACGGATCGGAATTCGGCGTCGAAGTGCCGAGTTTGATCGTGGGGTCAAGCATGACGTCGATCAGATTGTTGCTGTCGACTTTGAGGCCCGGCTTGACCAGCGCGCACAGCTTGTTACGTGCGAAGCGGACGACCGGTCCGCTTTTGCCGGCCTCATTGAGCATGCGGGGATATTCCATATTGGCCGAAGCGAACACATCCGCCTTCGCCCCGTCGGCAATCTCCTTTTCAAGAAGCCCCGAGGGACCAAACTTGCCTTGGACCTGAAGTCCGGTCTTGGTCGCGAATGCTTTGGCGATGTCGGTCATGGCCGCCCGGAGACTGCCGGCGGCGTAGAGTTGGATATCGTCGGCGCGTGCCACGGTACTCATGGTCAGTAACGCCACAAGAACGCACGCAAATGCGGAGCGCATGCAGAAGACCTTTCCATCGCCGCAACCAACAGGATGATCCGCCACCTGAGACTCTTGGCCATCGTTATCATTTGTGTCTCGCATCCAGCGGCCAAACCCGTACCGCATCGGCGTCGATGTCGAAGCGGCACACGCTGCCGCAAACTTGAGCATGGTACCCGGCGAGCGCGTGGATCAGCGTATCGCCGAATCGGATCGCGAGTTGGTTGCCGATCCCTACCGGAACGGCGCTTTCGACTTTGCCCTGATAGCGTCCCTGGTCGCTGACCCGGATCCGTGCAGGCGACGCGGTCCAGCCAACGCGCGCGCCGCGCTGCAGCGCCGGCCCGGCGACTTCGAGCGAAGTGTCGCCGCCGACCGCAATGAGACTGGTCCCGCCTGCGATGCCTTCGGCAACAAATTCGGCACCGAGAAGCCGGGCGGCTAATTCGTTCGCTGGGCGTGCAAAGACCTGATCGGTTGGCCCCGCTTGCAAGACGCGGCCGCCTTCCAGGACGAGCAGCTCGTCGGCAAGAAGAGCCGCCTCCGCCGGATCGTGGGTGACGAGGATGGTCGGAGTGCTCAACTCGCTCTGTAGCACCAACATCTCCTGGCGCAGGCTCGACCGGAGCGGCGCGTCGAGCGCGGAGAAAGGTTCGTCGAGCAGCAACAGCCGCACAGGTCGCACCAGCGCCCGCGCCAGCGCGACGCGCTGTTGCTGGCCGAGCGAGAGCGCGTCCGGCCGCCGCGCTTCAAGACCGCGCAGCCCAAGGCGGTCGAGCCAGAACTTGGCGGCATCCGGATCGGCGTCGAACGGAAACCGAAGCTGCTCGACGACCGATAGATGCGGAAACAGCCCGTAATTCTGCGGCACATAGGCGATGCCGCGGGCGGCCGGTGTCAGTGATGAAATATCCGCGCCGTCGAGCAGAACAGTCCCACGATCGCAATATTCGATCCCGGCGATGATCTTCAGCGTCAGCGATTTTCCCGAACCCGACGGACCGAGAATGGCCAGCCGCCGCCGTTGCGGCGCCCATTGCACGTCGAGATGGAAGCCGCCGAGCTGCCGTTGCAGCGTCAGCTTGATATCCGCAACAGCCGTCCCGGCACCTTGCCGCGATCGCGGCTCAGGTGCGGCCGTCGGCTGATCCTCCAGCGTCAAAGCTCCGAAGCGTCCTCGCGCACGCCTGCTGGCAAGGCTGCTCAACAGCATGACCGCCAGAGCGAGCGCCAGCGCCGGCGCCAGAACCGGCAGCATCGCCGGCAGCCCTTGCGAGCCGAAGGCGACGTAGGTGTAAACCGGCAGTGAATAAGGATGATAGGCGACCATCACGGTGGCGCCGAATTCGCCGAACGCGCGCAGCCAGGCCAGCAACAAACCGGATAAGAGTGCCGGCCATGCGATCGGCATAGTGACGCGGAAGAATACATAGAGCGGACCGCGGCCGAGCGTCGCGGCGACATCTTCCAGGACCGGATCGATCGAAGCGACCGCTGAGCGCGCCGCGATAATCAGGAACGGCGCGGCGACGAAAACCTCCGCGACGACGATGCCAGCGAAAGAGTCCGTCAAGGCGCCGGAGGTGAGGCGGCCGATCGGTGCGCTATAGCCGACCAGGAACAGCAGCAAAATGCCGCTGGCGAGCGGCGGTAACGCCAGCGGCAATTGAACAAGAAATCCGATAATCGCCATGACGCGGCTCGGCAGCCGCGCCAGAAGATAACCGAGCGGAATGCCGCCCACCGCGATGATCAGCGTCGCCGTCGTCGCACTCGCGATCGAGGTCGCGGAGGCGCGCAACAGCGCCGCCATATCGACCGAATGCCAATCGGCGGTCCCGGCTTGCTGGGCGCCTGCGATCAGCGGGGCGATCAGATAGATCGCCAGCAGTCCCGCAAGCCATGGCAGCGGGCTCGGAATGCGGCGCGTCAGCCGGCTCGTCGCTTGGCTCGTCACTTGGCCTTATCGACGATCGCCTTGATATCCGACGGCACGGCGCTTGCGTCTCCCGAGACAGCCAGCTTTTGCAGCGTAAGGCCGTGCTGCTTTAGCAGGTTCTGCCCGTCGCTTCCAAGCAGATAGGCGACGAACTGATCGGCGCCCGCTGCATTGGGAGCGTCGTGCAGAATCGTTACCGTATAGACCGCCTTCGGCGCGATCTGTGGCGGTAGGCTCAGCGCCGGTATCTTGGCGTCGGAGGTTTCGGTCGAATAGAAGAAGCCCACATCGAGCTGCCCCGATTGCAGCCTCCCAATTAATGTCTCCTCCGGCAGGACCTGCGCCGGATTTTCGGGCGCACCAAGCACCTTTTCAGCCAAGCCGGGGCTTTTGTAGAAGGTTTCCGCCTGCTTCATCAGCGTGAGTGTGAGCGCGCCTTTGGGATCGAGCTTGGGGTCGGTGCGCCCGATCTTGATTCCCGGCTCCAAGAGCACCTGATACCACGGCTTGGTCTTGAAATCGGCGGCGAATTTGCTCGAAGCGTTGTAGCCGATCACCAGCCGGGACTCGGCAAAGGTAATATACCAGCTCACCCAATTGCCGTTGGCGGCTCCGATCAAATTCGTGTTCACTTTGGGAGAGGCGCTGATAAACACGTCGCCATGCCGCAGCTTGCCCTTGATCTGGTTGGCAAGGCCGGCCGAGCCGCCTGCATAGCCCTGAAACTGATTGCCGGTAGCTTTGTCGAAGGCCGGGCCAACGCCGTGCTCCATCAGGTTCACCAGCGACCCGGCGTACAGAACATTCACTGAGCCCGCGGCATTTGCCGGTTTGACCGGCAGTAACGACAAAGTCGTTGCAACGAGGATCGCGGCAGGCAACAGCAGTCCCTTGCGTACCGATCGCGTCAGTTCGTAGTCAGAATACATCTTCCTCTCTCCTATCTGCCGGCCCCGTTATACCCTATCGGATATTACGAGGGCGAGAAAGTGCGATATCTCGCCACGGATTAATACCGCCGGTCACGGCGGCGTCTTCCACAGAGGTCGTCTGCGCCGCCTCACATTGCAGATTCCGATGCGGCGTTCGATTGTTCTTGCATGGCCGGGATTGTTGACAAGCTTCCAGACGCAAGCAACATTTTGCCGATGCTTGACGACGCACGTGCGAACCGCTGGCCGCGACCGGTTATATGATCGTGCTCACCAGGGAAGGATATCTGATATGACGCAGCCGAGTATGCGGGTCGGCAATGTCGAAGTGGAAGGGCTGAGCGACGGGATACTCAAAACATCGCTCGATCTGGTCATCGGCATGGATCGGGCGGAGGCCGATCGCCTGGTCGGCGGCACCGAGAACGGCTCGCTCTATATTCCGGTGAATAATTTTCTCATCCGCCGCGATGGCAAGATCATCTTGATCGATGCCGGCGCCGGCAACACCATGCAGCCCACGCTTGGCAAATTGCCGGACAATCTTCGTGCCGCCGGCGTCGAACCGGCGGCCGTCACCCATATCGTGATGACGCACCTGCATCCGGATCACGCCAACGGCCTGGTCGACGATGCCGGTGATCCGCATTATCCGCATGCGGAGATCGTCGTGTACCAGACGGAGGCCGATTTCTGGCTGCAGCCCGATGTCGAAAACGACGAGGACCGGGTAAAGAAAAATCGCGCGCGCACTGCAATCAATCTAAGACCTTATCGCGACCGCATCCGCCGGGTGCGCGACGGCGAGGAATTTTCCGGCTTTACGCCGGTGCTGGCGCCCGGCCATACGCCGGGACATACGTGCTGGGTGCTCGCGGCGGGGAGCGCCGGTTTCATGGCATTCGGCGACGTCGTGCATCTGTCGGCGATCCAGATTTCGCATCCGGATACGGCCTTGACCTACGATCTCGACAAGGATCAAGCGATCAAATCGCGCCGGCGGATTCTCGACATGGCGGCGAGCGAACGTCTCGCCATTGCTGGCGCCCACGTCAACGCGCCGGGCTTCGGCTACGTGGTGCGCAAGGGCCCAAGCTTCGCGTTCGAGCCGGCCGGTTGATTCGGGACGAGCGGGCTGCAATCTGCCGCGCCGGCGCCGCGTGTCTTGGACTTGCACGATCGGGCTTTATCGCCGGAACCGCAAACTGGTATGTTGGCGTTCTGCAAGTAAGGAAATGAATCATGACTCCCGTCGTCGCAATTATCGCGCCCGGCATGATGGGCGCGGCGGTCGGAAAAAGGCTTGTTGATAACGGCCTGAAAGTGCTCACTTCGTTGAAGGGCCGCAGCCAGGAGACGGAGGCGCGCGCGCGGGCGGCCGGCATGGCTTCCGTAAGCGACAAGGAGATCGCAGCCAGCGATTTCATTCTTTCCATCCTGCCGCCCGGCGATGCGGTATCGCTCGCCGAGCGTTTCGTGCCGGCGCTCAAGGCCTCCAACGCGAAGCCGATCTACGTCGATTGCAACGCGATCAACCCGATGACAGTCGAGCGGGTCGCCGCCGTGATCGCGCCGACCGATTGTCCGTTTGTCGACGCGGGCATCATCGGCTCGCCGCCGCGCCCCCTGCCTAACCCTCCCCCGCTTGCGGGGGAGGGCAGGGTGGGGGCAGGAGAAAGCAAAGTCGCGGGCAGCCCGCGCTTTTACGCGTCCGGACCGGCGGCGCCGCGCTTTGCCACGCTGCGCGAATACGGTCTCGATGTGCGCGTGCTCGACGGCGCGTTGAGCGCCGCCTCGGCGTTGAAAATGTCCTATGCCGGCATCACCAAAGGCACGCAGGCGATCGGCGCAGCGATGATGTTGGCCGCTTCGCGCGCCGGTTCGGCCGACGCGCTGTTCGCCGAGTTGAGTTCGAGTCAGAAGGAGATGTTCGCCTGGTTCAAGCGTGGACTGACGCTGATGCCGCCCAAGGCCTACCGTTGGATCGCGGAAATGCACGAGATCGCGGGTTTCGTCGGCGAGGACCCAGCCGCGCACGAGCTTTATGAGGGCGCAGCGCATTTTTATGAGCGCCTCGCCGAGGATTTCGCGGCGGACAAGAAAGACGTGGCCGCGCTAGCGGCGTTCCTGGACAAGGGCGCAACGGGTTAAGCGCTCTTATAGAGTGCGCTCATGAAGCCGCGCCGTCGCGTCCAATTGGCAGCCGATTTTATTGTGGTGCACAACCGGCTCTTGCAGTGATTATGTTGTGCGGCGGTTCAAGATCAATATGCCACTATTGTGAATGCCTCCGGTACGGCCGAAGGATGACGAACGTACCGCCCGCGTCATGTCGCGTGGGGCTGGCATGGACCGCTAACTTTGTATGCGGTAGGACGCAGCAGCGCCGCGGGCGCGGAAGCCGAAGAGGTAATCGGGGGATGAGCGGGGTCGGGCTCCGGCAGCATCTCAACGCCTGGAGAGCCGGATTGTGTGGGCAAGGCGGCCATTGGCGCGCGGGAATGCTCGGCAAGGGCTCGCTGGTCGCCATCGCCGCAATCGCGTTCGTGTTCCTTGCCAGTCGGGCGATGGCGCAGGCAAACCTGCCGGCGGCCGCAGCCAAGCCCGGTCCGTCGCTGTTGACCGGGCAACCCAACGCGCAGCAGACGCAGCCGCCGGGCACGCCGCCGGCCGCCGCCGCCACGCCGGCTGCCGCGCCGGGAACCGCCAGCAATTCGCCGCCGCCGCAACCGCTGAAACAGCCTGCGGCCGGCAACGCGCCATTGAAAGGTCTGCCTCCGTTGCCGGACCCGCAGGGCATCCTCAGGCTGGTGCGCAGCACGCTGATCGCGTTGAACGACGCCAACCTCAGCGGCGACTACGCCGTGCTGCACGCGCTGGCGGCGCCTTCGCTCCAGCATGACGTCAGCACCGCCAAGCTCGCCGCGAGCTTCAAAACGTTCCGCGCGCAGAAGATCGACATTGCGGCGATCGCGGTGCTCACGCCCGCCTTCATCAAGCCGCCGACAGTCGACAAGGACGGCTTCCTGCGCGTTGCCGGCATTTTCCCCAGCCGGCCGCTGCAATTGCGCTTCAGCATAGCCTATCAGTTGGTCGACGGAAGCTGGCGCATGGCCGGACTTGCCGCCGACGCGGAGCCGGTCGAGGCCGGGGTGCAGCCGGCGACACCGCCGCCGAGCGCCGCTGCGAAAGCGGCCAAGCCGGTGGCCGCCAGCAAGGTTGTACGGCAGCCCGCGCCGCCCAAACCGGCGCCGAGGCGCAGACCCGAACGCCGCGTCTGGTCCCGCTATCCGGCGCCGACCACGAATTGGTAGGGCGCCGCTTGCCGGCCGCTATAACGAAGGAGCCGGGCGCGAGGCCCGGCTCCGGCTTTTTTGTGGCGTGTGCGTGCTGCAGCGCGCGGCTTCACTTGATGCTTACGAACGACACGACGCTGCTGGCGCCGACCGCGGAAATCGCCGCACTCGCGCCGATGCCGAGTCCGCCGCTGCCCAGCGTGATGTTGCCGGTATTGACAACGGGGCCCAGGGTTCCGTTGGTCGCCGTTTGCGTAATGTTGCCGACAGTCATCGTCGACGGGTAGGCGGTGTCGTTGATGCTGGCTACCGTAAAGGATGCGCCGGCGCCAGTGGCGTTGATCACGGCGGAGCTGCCAATACCGGTTAGGCCAGAAGTATTTCCGTTCTGAATGATGGAGCCGTTGTTTGTAATCTTGCTGTTTGTCGTTCGACCATTGCTGGCCGTTTGATTGATCGTGCCAAACGAATTGCCGATGGCGCCGTCGGCGTCGGCCGTCAGCACCGATACTGCGGTGATCGCGCCGCTGGCGCTGATTCGCGCGGATGCGGCATCGCCGCTGAGGGTGCCGACGTACATGGTGTTGCCGGTGTTGTCGACGGTAGCGTTATTCCTCGCCGTCTGCGTCACTGGACTGAAGCTCGATCCTTGCCAGTCGCTGTTGATGAAGCTGACGCCCACGGAGGCAACTGCGCCGGTAGCGCTGATCGACGCGGACGCACCAATGCCAGACAACTTGCCGACGCTGAACGACGTCGCGACATTGGTTACGTTGCCGCGGTTGACGACCACTTGCGATACCTTGCCGACCGTGGTGCTGGTCTGCGTTGCTGGGGGAAGATCGATTCCCGTCAGCGACAGCGAGGCTGCCGCGCCGGTTGCGCTGACGGAGGCCGAAGCACCATCGCCGAGGTTGCCGCCATTGGTGATGGCGCCCACATCGCGGATGACGGCGGCGCTGCTGTTGGTTGCGGCTTGCGTGACCTTGCCAAAGCCCCCCGTCGGCAGAACAAAGCCAACGCCAGTGCCGCTAACCTGTGTCGCGGACACCGCGCCACTGGCGCTGACCGAGGCAGAGGCGCCGCTGTCGAGATTGCCGCCGCCGAGATCGATCGTGTCGGGGGCGCTCTTAGTGCCGTTGGTGACTGGCGAATGGTTAGTGCTCGACTGATTGACAACCGTCTGCGCCCATACCCCCGAAGATGCGCCGAGGAGCGCGGCTGCCGCCACGCCCGCATACAGGTAAGACCGATACTTTTTACTCACACTCACGCTGCTCACACTCACACTGCTCACACTCATGGCGTTTCCCTCTCTCGCCAAACACCGCGCGAATTTGCCGTCGCCCGTTTGGGAGCGAGCAGACGCATGCTTCCGTCCCGCGCGGTGCGAAAGGGCGGAAGGAGAAGAGGCGGTTTGTCGGATTGAGAGGGGCCGCCGTGCGCCGTTGCGCACTTTGGTTGCGCCGCTGCGCAACAAGGCATCGACCACGCGGCGTTTTACGCCGCACGCACACACAAGCACGCTACTCTCACTCTACTCTACTTGACGCTTCGGCTTGGCCCTCAAGGGGCGTCGCTTATGACTTGATGTTAACGTATTGTTAGGAAGAAATCAGATCAACCACAAGCGGGTTTTTTAGCAAACAATTAACTTTACCGGCGGCATCCGACGATGTTGGCATTATGTTATCAGTTTGTTCTTTTGCGGGAATTGCGAGTCTGGTGCTTGCCGCCGACGCGCCGAATTATGGAACAGCGGACAAGTTGAAACTGATTTATGGGGTATTTGTGCTGCGGCCGATTTCGCTGAATTGCGACGACACCGACGGCTGCCAAGTCGTGCGATCGGAGCCCGCCGCGTGCGGCCGATTGCCGCTGATGCCGGAGCCGCGGCTGCCGCAGGGCGAGTGGCGCCCCCCGAACGTCCGGCGGCTTACTGTGGCCTCAGGAGATCGCGGGCATATTGCCAGCAATCATGGCGCGCGCGCGGGAATTCCTTCATGACCACGTCGGCCACACCGAGCGCGATCGGCCCGTCAAGCGCCTCGAACTGCAGCCGGTCCTGGTGCTGCAGGACGAGCGAGCCGGTCAGCAGCGTGCTGCCGCTTGTGGTGCCGCCGCCGAGACCGATTTGCACATAGCGCACCGGCCGCTGGATCAGGGCAATCTGGTGGTTGACGCGCGTGCCAGCGGCGTCGAGCTGGATGGTGAGCGTCAGATCCGCCCAGCCGTAGCCGGCGGTCGGACCGATGCCGTTGATCTGCACGTCCCCGGCAAACGGCGAGTCGAAGTCGAGGCTGTTGAAGATGCCGTTGATGTCGTACTCGGCCGGTACTTTCTCATGCGGCGCGCCGAAATAGGTGGTCACGACCGTGGCGCCTGCTTTGTCCAAGGCATCGGTGATGTAGGAAGCGCTGCCGCCCTGCGGCAGATAATCGCCGGTCGAGCCGGGGGCCACCGAATTGATCTTGCCGGTCGAGTCGGCGAAGGCGCCGACGACGAAGGTGCGATGGTACAACACGCCGGTTTTGCGGATGCAGGCGAGCGTGTTCTCGATCCGCGGCTGCAAGCTGACGACCGTCGGCGGCGGCGAGTCCGTCGTCACGCATCCGGCGAGGCTGAGCGGGATCAGAGCGAATCTGACACGGCAGCCGAGGACGCGTGCGGCACGCGTAACGAACGAACAATCCATCGCGAACTTTCCCCATGTTCGACCGGCAGCCCCGCGCCCGCTCGGCCAAAGCCCCACAAAGACGTTGTAGACCGTGCGCAGTCGCGCGCGCCCACTTGCACTCCTAATTGTGGGTTATGGTCCCGGTGTTGCTGACGCTGCCCGAATTCGACGATGTCTGGGTGGCGTTGATGCTGCTGCTGATGTTGTCGCCCGAGATGGTGTTGGTGACGATGGTCTGCGAGCCGACCGAGGTGATGGCGAGGCTCGTGCCCGGCAGCCCGACCAGGGCGCCGAGCTTCGCGGCATTCACCTGGCCGGCGATCTCGCCGTTCAGCTCGTGCGCTTCCGCCGATTCCAAAGCGCCATTGACCGCAACGCCGCCCGGCGTCGTTCCCCACTGCTCGCCGGCGGCGTAGGTGTAATCTTGGGCGCGCGCTTCGTTCGGCAATCCGGCGATCGCGATGCAGGCCGAAGCAAACAAGAGCGAAAACGCAAACCGATATTTCATGTCTGCCTCCGTCGGCAGGGCTGCGACCGGACGTGCGAGCGGTCAAACCCGATTAGGGTTGTTACGTCGCGATTGAGCCAGCCAACAAACTAAGCTTACAAAAGCAACGCGCCAGCATGCCAACCATGGCGACTCGGATTCGATAAAGCTTAGGAAACGGCATGTCGGCATGTCGAGCATGATTGCTCAGATATTAGGCGCTATCCACAGGCGCGGCGTCACGGAGCACCGTGGCAAGACGACCAGCACTGCAATCCACCTGTGCTGCCGTAGGTTCTCCCATGGGAGTGGTCGAGTGGCTCAGCCGCTCGGCTTTTGCCCTCACAGATCCGAGCGTACGGATTTCCCGCACCCGGCTCTCCCAGCGATAACTTGCGTCACGCTGCGCGGATCGGCCGGGAATGACTGATGCGGAGCATCTGTCGGTGTGCGGCGGAGAACCGGAGCTCCGGGGCCTAACCGCAAGCTACCGGTTAAGCCACCTTCGCGCGAAGCCGAGGATACCCTGCGGCAGGAAAATGATGATGGCCACGAAAACGATCCCGAGCGGAATGAGATAGGGAAATTGGTCGCCGAACCACTGCGACATGAA
>JASHRW010000327.1 GCA_030037065.1 Xanthobacteraceae bacterium | reverse complement strand
TCAAGTATCACGACCGGGACCGTCGGCATTGTCGTAGGTTTCTGATCGGCTGACACACCGGCGCGCTTCGGCGCGACAGCGCCGAACTGCAAAAATCGGGCGCGGGTCCACGAGGGCCCGCGCCCTTGCTATTTGGACGCCTAACAGCCTCGTCCTGAAACGAATATCCTCGATCGATGACGGCCAGAGCAGAATGAGTTGAGGTTGAATCGTCCAGATACCCGTTCACTCCCGCGAAAGCGGGAATCCAGCGGCATTTGTTGGGGACAGGGAACCATCGGTCTAGACACATGCCGCTTTATGCGGGCGATTGTGCGCCGCTTGCACTGGTTCGGTAAATTCACCTGACAGGCAAGCAGGTCTGGCTATCCTTTGTCTTGCCGCCATGCTAATGAATGCTTTGCGGCGTGAGGAGTTGGACTGGTGTTGCGAACCGTGATTTTGCTGTCCGCTGTCCTGGCGCTCGCTGGGTGCGGCACACACTATGTCTATTTGCGCTCCGACGGTCAGGACCTCACCAGCAATCCCATCCTCTATCAGCAATTCAAACAGGATAGTGCGATCTGCTCGGGCAAGGCCGATGCGCCGGAGAGCGGGTCGCCAGCCTGGAGCATGGGCACCACCGCCGGCCCGGACGTTCTTGCCACTCAGGAATGCATGAACGAAAAAGGCTACTTGGTGGTGCCGGCGGATTTGGCGACATTGAAGCAGCAGGATCTCGCCGCCAGAGCGGCCGAAAAGGCGCAATTTAACGCTGCCGTCGCTGCACCGCCGCCGCCCCCGGTCGCGCAGTAGCTGGGCGCGGAAAGCCGAAAGCAAAGCCCAAGCCAAAAGCCTCAGCAGGGTTCAGCCGGCGGCCCCGGCCGCACCGGGCAGGCGCCGACCAGTTGAACACCTCCGGCGCCCAGGAGACGTGGCCCATCTGCTCGTCCCGCTATCGACGCTGCCAAGGAAATGGCCGGGTGCGTCGGCGAGCGGAATCCGACATAGGGCTCTGCTGCTGGCGCAAACGGCTATGCGGCTGCCTTCTTGCCCCACAGGCGCTTGCTCGCGATGTCGGCGCCCTCGCGCTGCGTCTTGAGCTTGAGCCACACCACGTCCTCGGCCACCCATTCCCAGCCGGCGAAGGTACCAAAGCCGCAATCGACGCCGGCAATGACGCGCTCGCGGTCGCCGACCGCCGCCACCGCCTGCTCGATGCGCTGAGCGACGACTTCCGGATGTTCCACCACATTGCTCTTTGAATCGATCACGCCTGGAATCAGGATCATGTGGTCGGGGAATTTGTGCTTCTTCAGCGCTGCATATTCGTGCTGGCGCCGTGCATTGGCCAGTTCGATCGAGAGTGCGCCGACGTTGGCTTGATAGAAGGCTTGCAAGAGCGGCTCGAGCCCGATGTCGAAAATATGCGGGCCTTCCCAATTGCCCCAGCAGATGTGCAGCCGCACCCGGTCGCGCGGAATGCCGGTGAGCGCCTTGTTGAGCGCGGCGATGTGCTGCTCGACGATCTTGACGTATTCGGCGTCGGTCTTGTCTTGGAACAGCAGCACTCGCTCCATTGCCAGGTCCGGCGCATCGATCTGCAGCACGTAGCCGGCATCGACCACCGCCTTATACTCGTGCCGTATCTCGCGAGCTATCGCGTCGAGATAATCGCCGTAGGTCTCGTAGTAGGCGTTTAGCATCGTGCAGGCAACGATGCCCGGAGAGGGTTCGGCGAAGAACATTTCCGGGAACGGCGGCTTGATCTCGTCGGCGTGGCGCTTGAAGCGTGCGAGTTCGGCCTTAATCGCCTCCTTGTCGATATATTTGATGTCGGCGATCGCTTGCGGGCACCCGAAAACTTTTCCGGTTTTGGGAAGTCGCTCCATGAACTTCTGCGTGAACAGCGGTAGCTGGATCCATTCCTGGCCATAAGGCCGCTTCGACTCGCCGCCGAAGCCCGACATGCGCTTGGGGAGATAGGTCTGAAAGCCTACGCGGCCCTGCTCGCCGTCATTGGCGACGCTGACGCCTGCCCAGTGCTGTTTTTCCATCACATAGGCGACGCGCTTGTCGATCGCGTCGGCAAGCTTGGCTTGATCGACCTTCTCGCCGGCCTCGTCGGCAATCAGCAGGTTGTTGAGCTCGGCGCCGCGCGGCAGACTGCCAGTGTGCGTAGTCAGGATATGGTCGACGCTTCTTTTCATCGTTTCCTCCGAGTTGAATTTTGACGGTCGCCAGCGTCAATGCCCGCGATAATTATGCCAGCCCATCGCGGCGGTGTGCAAGACGCGCACGCCCGCGCGGAAATCGGGCCTAAAGCGGCGACGGATGCAGCGTCTTGTCGGTCAACCAAAAGGGCTGCCGCCGCGAGTGTGGGCGACGCCCACATTTAGGGCCACGTCCCACAGCGCCGTTCAGCGATAATTCGCATGCGCGTCGGGAATCTCTTGCAGACTTGACGCCGCAAAAGGACTATTCTCCGTCTGCAAAAGTGATCTGGATTTTCCGGCTAACGCGAACGCACCGGTCGGAGCACTAACTCGGCTTTCCCTGTGCGTTCCGTCATCCGGAGCAAAAAACAGAAGCACAGGGGAGGAATTCATGTTCTCACTACGCAGTCTGGCGGTCGGTGTTTCGGCGTTTGGTGTGGCGGTTGCACTAGCCTCGGTCAGCCATGCCGTCGATATCACCAAACCGAAAATGTACCCGAACAAGCACGGGACTGTCGCCGACTTTCTGCCGATCTCCAAGTTCTGCGGAACCAGGAAGATCAAGGTTGCGCTGTCCGACGGTTGGGGCGGCAATTACTGGCGCCATATAGTCCGCGCCGAATTCGAGGATGAAGCCTCGAAGTGCTCGAATATCACCGAGACGCGATATACCGACGGCGAATTCAAGCCGGAGAAGCAGATCGCCGACATCGAAGGCTTGATCGCCCAGAGGTACGATGCCATCGTCGGCTTCCTTGACGGCGGCGCGGCTATTCTTAAGGCCACCCGCGAGGCCATGGCGGCCGGCATCGCCTTTGTACCTTACGACACCGGCGACAATTTTCCCGGCAAGATCGGCGTGGATTATGTTGATCGCGCGACCGAAAGTCAGAAGGAGGTCGGCGAGCAGGCGGCCGCGTGGCTGGTTAAGACGCTGCACGGCAAAGGCAATGTCATCATGTTCGGCGGCACGCCGGGCAATCCGATGACGGCCGCGCAGGTGCTCGGCTGGAAGCCGTATTTTGCCAAGTATCCAGGCATCAAGGTTCTCGAAGCGGAGCCGGTGCCGACCAACTGGGATCCGGCGCTGGCGCAGCAAAAGACCGCGGCGCTAATCGCCAAATATCCGGAGATCGACGGCGTCTACAGCGAGACCACGGGTCCGATCCGCGCGTTCCTGGCCGCCGGCAGGCCGCTGCCGGCCTATGTCGGCCAGTCGCTCATGGATCTGAGCTGCCTTGCCGCCGATCATCCGGAAATGAAGATGGCGAGCATCGACGCGCATACCTGGATGGTGCGGCTGGCGCTACGCAAGGCGGTGGCGGCGGTCCAGGGCTTCGACGAGCCCGAACCCAGCATTATCACCTTGCCGTTCACCGAGGACACCACCTCCAAGGATCCGAAGCTCGCGGTCAAATGCGACAAGTCAATGCCGATGGATTCGATCCCGTCCTCGATGTTGACGAAGGCGCAGCAGATTAAGGCGCTCGGCGGCAAGTAAGCCGTACGAGGACGCCGATCACCCGATCCGACGGCAAAGACCGGGTGGTCGGCTGGCCTTTTTGTCTTTTTCCCCGCGTGCTCGGGGATCCGGCTTTTTTGCTATCTTCCTGCCAGGGCCGGGTCCCCGCTCGCCCGGAATGAGTGGCAATTTGGGCTGCCGTAAGGGACAGGAATGGGGATATGGCGCACGATCGGACATTCCGTCTGCAGATACCCCGCCTAGGCAGAGATTTGACCGAGCTTCCGCTGGCGTTGAAAGCATTCGGCGCCTGCGCGCTGTTGATATTGATCGGCGGCATCGCCGCCCCGAGCACCGTCAGTTCGGCGGCGATCCTGTCGACGCTGCCCTATTTTGCCATCCTCGCGGTGGCCTCGATCGGCCAGCATCTTGTGATCCAACAGCGCGGTCTGGATCTTTCCACCGCCGGGATCATGTCGTTCTGCGCCGTGGTGGTGACTAAACTTCCCAACGGCAGCACGGATCTCGGCGTGGTGCTCTTCTATGTCGCTGCCGCGCTGGCGGTCGGCGCGGCGGTCGGCGCCGCGACCGGCCTCATTGTTACCCTGTTGCGGGTGCCGTCGTTGGTCACCACAATCGGCGTCAATGCTATTCTGTTCGGCCTGACTTATTTCGTCTCGACCGGCGCTTCGGTGCAATCGCCGATGATGATGGTCACCTTCTTTGTCGCCCGTTTTCTTCATGTGCCGACTACGGTATGGGTGCTGCTGCTGGTGGCGGGGGTGACGGTCTTTGTGCTGGCTTTCACCACGGTTGGGCGGTGGTTCATCGCCATCAGCGTCAATCCCGCGGCGGCCCATGCCGTTGGCGTGCCGCTCAAGATCTACAGCATCCTGACCTATACAATCGCCGGCTTCATGTACGCCACCGCCGCGATCATGCTGTCCGGTTATCTGGTATCGCCCACTGTTTTGTGCGGATTGCCGTATCTGCTCGGTACCATCGCCGCGGTCGTGGTTGGCGGCAACCCGCTCGGCGGCCTGACCAAGGGCAGCGTCGTCGCCACCGTGATTGGCGCACTGTTTCTGACCTATCTCGCCCAGTTGGTGACTGCGCTCGGATTTGGCGGCTCCGCCGAAGATCTGGCCGATGCGATTATTGTCTTGAGCGGCGTTGCACTGCCCGAACTGACGCGGCGGTTGCGCCATGCATAACGTCGCCGGTGCAATCGCGCCGGTGCTGGCGGCGCGCGATCCGATCATGACGCTCATCGGCGTGCGCAAGAGCTTTGGGCCGGTTCAGGCGCTCAAGGGCGTCGATCTCGCCATCATTCCCGGCGAGGTCCATGCCATCGTCGGCGAGAACGGCGCTGGCAAGTCGACGCTGATCGGTATTGCCGCCGGTGTGCTGCGCGCCGACGCCGGCAACATCCGTTATGCCAACAAGGATATCAGCGCTCCGCACCCGCGGCAGATGCGCGAGGATGGCGTCGCCGTCGTCTATCAGCATCCGGCGCTGGCGCTTGATCTGACCGTGCTGGAAAATCTCCAGTTGGTGGCACCGGCGCTGGCGGCAGCGGGCGGCGCCGCGGCGGCCGCGCGCATGATTTCCCGCGTGGCGACCGACGAGCTGCGCATGCCGGTGAACAAGCGCGTCGGGGAATTGTCGCTGGCGCAACGGCACGTCGTCGAGATCGCGCGCGCGCTCGTCACAGAGCCGAAAGTTCTGTTTCTCGACGAGCCTACCGAGCCGCTGCAGCACGCCGACGTGCGCAAGTTGTTCAACCTGATCGGCGAATTGAAGCGCGCCGGCGCGGGCATCGTCTATGTCTCGCATCGCCTGGACGAGATCGACGAATTGGCCGACCGCATCTCGGTCATGCGCGACGGCGAGATTATCGACAGCCGTCCCGCCCGCTCCATCACGCCGGCCGAGATCGTGGCGCTGATCGCCGGCCGGCCGCTGGGTCAGATTTTCCCGCATAAGGCCGAGGCGGTCGGCGAGCCGCTGTTTACCGTCGGCGGCTTGAGCGGTCGCGGCTTTCACAACGTCGACCTTGTCGTCCACGCCGGCGAGATCGTCGGCCTTGCCGGCATCGAAGGCGAAGGCCAGCGCGAATTCATCCGCGCCGCTGCGGGCATCGACCGCTTTTACGCCGGGGAGGTGCGTGTCAAGAACGCGAGAATTCCCGGCGACAGCCCCGGCGCTTTTCGCAAAGCCGGTGTCGGCTTTGTGTCCGACGATCGGCACGCCGAAGGCGTCTTTCTCAGCTTGACGCTGCGCGAGAACCTCGGGCTCGGTTTCCTCGGGGCCATCTCGGGCTTGGGTGTGATTGATCGTGCCAAGGAGGCTGCTCGCGCCAAGGAGATCGTCGACAACCTGGGTATCCGCGCCGCATCAATCGAATCGAAGTTGTCGGAATTGTCCGGCGGTAATCAGCAGAAGGCGCTGTTAGGTCGGGAAATCTCGGCGCAACCGACCGTGCTGCTCGTGGACGAGCCGACCAAGGGTGTCGACATCGGCGCCCGCCGCGAAATCTATCAGCGGCTGCGCACGCTCGCCGACGCCGGCCTCGGCGTGCTGGTATCGTCCTCGGACGGCATCGAGCTCGAGGGGCTCTGCGACCGCGTGCTCATTTTCGCCCGCGGCCGCATCGTCCATGAATTGAAGGGTGCCAAGGTCACCGATGCCGCCATCACCGAAGCCAATCTCACCGCAACGGTGTCGCGCGCCGGCGAAAACACAAAGGGCGGCCGGATCTGGCGAGGGCAGAGGTTCCTTGCCGGCGATCATTTTCCCGCCCTGGTGCTGGCGGCGCTTACCCTCGTCATTCTCGGCGGCACGCAGGCACTCAACGGCTATTTCCTATCGCCGTTTTCCATCAAGAGCATGCTGTCCTTCTTCAGCATCCTCACCTTTCTTTCGTGCGCACAACTAGCGACGGTACTGGTCGGCGCCATCGATCTGTCCATCGGTCCGCTGGCCGGGCTATGCGTGGTACTGGCGTCGTTTCTGGTGCCCGACGGTGTCGACCTCGGCTTGCTTGTGGCCGGGGTGATTTTGCTCCTGGCATTCACCGTCAGTTTCGGCCTTCTACAGGGCTTTTTGATCACCTCGCTGCGGTTGCCGCCCATCGTAGTGACGATCGCGACTTTCATCGGATTGCAGGGGGTGTCGTTGTTGCTTCGGCCGACTGCCGCCGGCAGCATCGACGATCGCATTTCCGAGGCGGCGCAATTTCCGCTCTGGTTCCTGCCGGCAGGAGTGCTGTTGACATTGCTGATGGTGGCGGGTGCCGAGTGGCTGTTGTTTCGCACCGCTTTCGGGCGCAACTTCCGCGCCGTCGGCTCGAGTCCGCTCGCCAGCTTGCGGCTCGGCATCGACAGCCAGCGCATCATTTGGCTAGCTTTCGTCATTTCCGGTCTTCTTACCGGTATCGGCGGGCTGATGCTGGCGGGTCAGGTCGGCATCGGCTCGCCGTCGACCGGATCCGATTACACGCTGATGAGCATTACCGTCGTGGTGCTGGCCGGGACCGGCATCGCCGGCGGGCGCGGCTCGTTCGTAAGCACGCTGTTCGGGGCCGCCTTGGTGCAGGCGACCTCGAGTGCCTCCTCCTACATCAACGGCGATTCGTCGGTGCACTATGCGGTCATCGGCACGCTCACCTTGCTGGCCGCGATCTTCTTCAGCATCGCCCGCCGCAGCACCGCGGCCGCAACCTGATTACGATCAGGCGGTCACCGCGGCCTATCCATCGCAATCGCTGGGCGATCTGATTTTTGGTTCGCACTGATCGTTTGACGGCGAACCGCTACTCGGCCTGCACCGATATTGATCTCCATATCGTATCTGCCAAATATATGGGTCGCATGAAGACGACCGTCGAAATCGCCGATCCAATTATCCGCGAAGCCCGCAAAGTCGCGTCCCGCGAGGGCACCACGTTGCGCTTCCTGATCGAGGAGGGTCTGCGGCGAATTATTGCCGAGCGAAAGCAAAAATCCGCTGTCCGCTTGCGCCTGGTCACAGCGGGCGGCTCGGGCCTCCGACCGGAACTGCGCGAGGCGAGTTGGGATGAAATCCGCGACCTTTCCTACGAACGGGGCAAAGGGCGATCGCGGCCGACACCAACATCCAAGTTTAATCCCGACTAGCGTGGCGGTTCAGAAGTCCGCACCATTATTTAGCTTTGATGTAAGGCTTTTCTCTACGGCCATTTCACCACCGGAGGCATCGAGGAGAGGATCGACTCGACGTTGCCGCCGGTGCGCAGGCCGAAAATGGTGCCGCGGTCGTAGAGCAGGTTGAACTCGACGTAGCGCCCGCGGCGCACGAGCTGCTCCTCGCGCTCGGCCTCGTTCCATGGTTTGGCAAAATTTCTGCGCACCAGTTCGGGATAGACGCCGATGAAAGCGCGTCCGACGTCCTGGGTGAAGGCAAAGTCGGCGGCAAAATCGCCGCTGTCCAGCCAATCGTAGAAAATCCCGCCGATGCCGCGCATCTCGCCGCGATGCTTTAAGAAAAAATACTCGTCGCACCACGCCTTGAACTTGTCGTACGGCGCGACCCTCGCGTGCGCGTCGCAGGCGGCCTTCATGGCGGCGTGAAAGGCAATCGTATCGGGATCGTGCTGGGTGCGGCGGCGGTCGAGCACCGGCGTGAGGTCGGCACCGCCGCCGAACCACGCCTTGGTGGTGACGACAAAGCGTGTGTTCATGTGCACGGCCGGTACGTGCGGATTGTGCGGATGCGCGATCAGCGAAATGCCGCTCGCATAAAAACGCGGATCTTCGGCGGCGCCGGGAATCTCCTTGCGGAATTCGGGCGCGAATTCGCCGAACACGGTGGAGACGTGAACGCCGACTTTTTCGAACACCCGGCCATTCATCATCGCCGTCACGCCGCCGCCGCCGGGCGCGCCGCCATGGTCGGCGCGGCTCCACGGCGTGCGGGTGAAACGGCCGGGCCCACGATCGGCCAGCGGCGCACCGGCGGGGAGGGCATCTTCGACCGCCTCGAACGCCGCCACGATCCGATCGCGGCGCGACTCGAACCACGCGCGCGTCAGCGCCTTGCGCTGCTCGATCTGGTCGCTATCCATGCCGCGTCAAGCTCGGAATACCGAAGCACTATTCGGCGGCCACTTTTTCCGCCAGCCACACCTTGATCAACGACTGATACGGCACGTCGCGCTTGTTGGCGGCGACCTTGATGCTGTCGAGCAGGCCTTGCGGCAGGCGCAGCGAAATTGCGGTCGTCGAGAGTTTCAGATTGGGAAATGTCGCTCTTTGCGCCTTGCTCAGATCGAAATAGTCCGCAGTGTCGTGCGCCTCCCAAAATTGGCGTTCTTCTGCTTCGCTTCGAAACTTTGGAACGGTCCTATACTTCTTGCTCATAACGGGCCCTTTCCCTTCTGCTCATAGAGCGAACCGAGATCACGCGAATCAGCGTTGCGCTCTGACGCAGAGTAAAGCTCACCTGTAGTCGGCGACCCGCTGCGGTACCGCCGTAGGCATGATAGCGGGGTTCGTGGACACTGTGCTTCTCATCGACGAAGATAAGGAGCTTCGGATCGAGGAAAACCTGCTCGGCCTCCATTTGGGTGACGTCGTGCTTGTCCAGACTTTTGCGGCTGTTGCCGTCGTCCCAGTCGAAGCCGATTATCCGAGTCAGGTCGATCATTTATGTATATTAACATGAATCTATGTATATTAACATGATATACAAGACTGCCAAGCCCTTGCCGCGCCTCAGGCTTGGCGATCGAAAGGTGCCATCCCGCGAATTTGCCGCAGCGCTTCGCCTGCCGCCATGGCGGCGGCAAGCGCGACATTGAGCGAGCGCAAGCCCGGCCGCATCGGGATGCGGAGGCGGGCGTCGGCCGAGTTGTGGACCTCCGGCGGTACGCCCGCCGATTCGCGGCCGAACAGCAGCACGTCGTCCGCCCGGTAGCGATAATCGAGATACGAGACCGTCGCGGTGGTGGTGAACAGCAGGAGCTGGCGATGGCCCGCCCGCCGCCATTCCTCGAACGCCTGCCATGAACTGTGCCGGACCAGGGTAACGGCATCGAGATAGTCCATGCCGGCGCGGCGAAAGGCGCGATCGGAGGTCGGAAACCCGGCCGGTGCAATGATGTGCGCCGTGATGTCGAGGCAGGCGCACAGCCGCAGAATCGTCCCGGTGTTCTGTGGAATATCGGGCTGATAGAGGGCGATGTGCATCGGTCTTGCGGTGCGCTGACTCCACACTTGCACTCTACCGGCAAGGGTGCCAATAGAAACCCGCCGTATTGCGTCGCTTCCGGCCTTCCCCAGGCTGGTGTGACCGGACCATTCGCCGCACCTGTCCTATTTCTCCTTCCCGGTCGGGGACGGTATGGAAGGGCAGGCGAGTTTCGGCGCGGATGGTTGAGCGGCAAGACGTAAAGAGGGCTGTACGGTGACTGCAATCGCAAAGGCGGAGCCAGCGCGCCGCGGCTTCCTCTCCAGTTTCTCGTCATCGGCCAAGCTTAAGGTTGGACTATGAGCGGACATCCCACCTATCAGCCGCAAGGCCCCTTCATGAAGTGGATGGAACGGCGGCTGCCGATCGCGAGCCTCGTCTATTCCTCATTCGTTGCCTACCCGACGCCGCGGAACCTGAACTATTGGTGGACGTTCGGCGGCATTCTCGCCTTCATGCTCGCCGTGCAGATTGTGACCGGCGTCGTGCTCGCCATGCACTATGTGCCGGACGCCAACCTCGCCTTCAATTCGGTTGAGGGCATCATGCGCGACGTCAATTACGGTTGGCTGCTGCGCTACATTCATGCCACCGGAGCCTCCTTCTTCTTCGTCGCCGTCTATGTCCACATCGCCCGCGGCATGTATTACGGTTCTTACAAGGAGCCGCGCGAGGTGTTGTGGATCCTCGGTGTCATCCTGTTCCTGCTCATGGTGGTCACCGGCTTCATGGGTTACGTGCTGCCCTGGGGACAGATGAGCTTTTGGGCGGCGACCGTCATCACCAACCTGTTTTCGGCGCTGCCGGCGGTCGGTCACGGCATCGTCACCTGGCTGTGGGGCGGCTTTGCCGTCGGCAATCCGACGCTCAACCGCTTCTATTCGCTGCACTACCTGTTGCCGTTCGTCATCGTCGGCGTGGTGGTGCTGCACATCTGGGCGCTGCACATGGTCGGGCAGAACAATCCCACCGGAGTCGAGCCAAAGGACGAGAGAGATACGGTGGCGTTCACGCCTTACGCCACGGTCAAGGACGCCTTCTTCGTCGGCCTGTTCTGCATCGTGTTTGCTTACTTCATCTTCTACATTCCGAACTATCTCATGCATTCGGACAATTACATTCCGGCCAATCCGAGCCAGACGCCGACCCACATCGTGCCGGAATGGTATTATCTGCCGTTCTACGCCATCCTGCGCGCGATCCCGAGCAAACTCCTCGGCGTCACCGCGCTCGCCGCCTCGATCATCGTGCTTGCCTTCATGCCGTGGCTCGATACGTCTGCCGTGCGCTCGGCGAATTACCGGCCGCTGTATCGGCAGTTCCTGTTCATCTTCTTTGCCGCGGTGATCGGGCTCGGTTATCTCGGCTCGCAAGAGCCGGTCGGCGGCTATGTCATCGCCGCCCGCTTGCTCACCGCCTATTACTTCGCATTTTTCTTCATCATCCTGCCGCTTCTGGGCCTGTTCGAGAAGACCAAGCCGTTGCCGAACTCGATCTCCGAAGCGGTGCTGCGCAAAGGCCTTCCAGCCGGCGCGTCCGGGCCGCCTCCGGCGGGCGCTAAGACTTAGCGGGAGGCAGGATATGTATCGCCATCGCAGCTTCATGATCGCATCGGTGCTGGCGGCCGTATTGTCGAGTACGGCAAGCCTGACGGCTTATGCCCAGGATGAGCCGCCGAACCCGCCGATGCAGCAATGGTCGTTCTCCGGGCCGTTCGGCCAATACGATCCCGAGCAGCTCCAGCGCGGGTTCAAGGTTTATCGCGAGGTCTGTTCGACCTGCCACAGCTTGAAACTCCTGTCGTTCCGCAATCTCGCCGATCCCGGCGGTCCGAGCTTTACCGAGGCGCAGGCGGCGGCAATCGCCGCGACGTTCCAGGTGACCGACGGGCCGAACGACAAGGGCGCGATGTTCCAGCGACCGGGAAAAATCTCCGACTATTTCCCGCCGCCGTTCGCCAACGATCAGGCCGCACGCGCCGCCTTGGGCGGCGGATTGCCGCCGGACATGTCCGATCTCGCCAAGGCTCGCAGCTACGACGAAGGTTTCCCCTGGTTCATCGTCGACGCGTTTACGATGTATAACGAGCAGGGGCCGGATTACATTCACGCGATCATCACCGGCTTTACCAACGCGCCGGCGGGCTTCAGCCAGCCTCCCGGAACCTATTACAACACGTATTTCCCGGGCCACGCCATCAAGATGCCGCCGCCGCTGCACGACGGCCAAGTGCAATATACCGACGGCACTCCGCAAACGGTCGACCAGTACGGACGCGACGTCGCCGCCTTCCTGATGTGGGCGTCCGAGCCGAAGCTCGACGAGCGCAAGCGGCTCGGCTTCCAGGTGATGATCTTCCTCATCGTGTTCTCAGGCCTGCTCTACTTCACCAAGAAGAAGGTGTGGCACGACGTCGAGCTTCATCCCGAACTGGAAAAGCCGCGGGCGCCGACCGAATATCAGCACTGAAGGCGAGCTACTGTTTCTCGCGCGGCGGCTTGGTTGGTTTGCGGTACGGAAGCGGAAGCCTTCTTCGTCTTCGGGCGATGTCCATTCCGCCGGCGTTTTGCCCGCGCCTGCGAGGTAAGCGTCGCAGCTTTCTCGGCCGGTACGAATGGTTGTCGCGTGTCGAACGGTGCGACGACGTATTGAACGTTCGACCATGCTGCCTCTCTGCCAATTCATTCATGACGGTCTGCGGTTGCGTCCGCCGCCGCGGTTCGTCACAGTGCGGCGGGCTGCAAGCCGGGACATGCGTACGACGATGAGATAGGGGCTGCGACGATGGCCAATGCTGTGCTTGAAAACGACCTCAAGTCCGCGATCCGTTCGATTCCGGATTACCCGAAGCCCGGTATCATGTTTCGCGACATCACGACGCTGCTTGGCAACGCGCGGGCGTTCCGCCGCGCGGTCGACGAACTGGTGCAGCCGTGGGCCGGCGGCAAGATCGACAAGGTCGCCGGCATCGAAGCCCGCGGCTTCATCCTCGGCGGCGCCGTGGCGCACCAGGTTTCGGCCGGCTTCGTTCCCATCCGCAAGAAGGGCAAGCTGCCGTACAAGCGCGTCTCCATCGGCTATTCGCTCGAATACGGCATCGACGAAATGGAGATGCACGAGGACGCGATCGCGCATGGCGAGCGCGTCATCCTGGTCGACGATCTGATCGCCACCGGCGGTACCGCCGAAGCCGCCGTCAAGCTCTTAAAGCAGATTGGCGCCAATGTGCTTGCCGCCTGCTTTATCATCGACCTTCCGGATCTTGGCGGCGCCAAAAAAATCGAAAAACTCGGCGTGCCGGTGCGCACGCTGATTGCCTTCGAGGGACATTAGAGCATGATCCGGAAAAGTGGAAACCGGTTTTCCGAAAAGATCATGCTCCACCAGTATGCTGGAGCGTCAATCGATTCAATATGAAGCGATTACGCTCTAGCGGCCCGCGGTCGAACGCTATTATCCGTAACAGGCGATACCAAGATTTGGAGGACAGACGTGCCCGCTGCCATGCAAGGCGAAATGCAGCCTGCTATCTATCGTTTTAAATTGGGCGCCTTCGAGGTCGCCAATATTCTTGACGGCAAGGTGATCCGCGACGGCCTGCATCCGAGTTTCGGCCCCGAACGTTCCGCCGACGAGGCGCGGGCGCTCTGCGCCGCGAATGGCATCGACCCGAACCGCTACCTGCATCCGTTCATTCCGACCTTGGTCAATACCGGCAATACGCTGGTGCTGTTCGACACCGGCAACGGCTTCCTGCGCCGCGACTACGAGCAATTGCGCGCCCGGCTCGACGACGGCCATCTGGTCGAGCGGCTCGGCGCGGCCGGCTATAAGCCCTCCGACATCGATGTTGTCGTCACAACGCACGGCCATCCCGACCATATCGGCGGACTGCTGGACCGCGGCAATTCGATATTTCCCAAGGCACGTTACGTGTTCGGCGCAACCGAGTTCGATTTCTGGAAGCGAGGCGAGAACGTGCGCGAGGCGCGCAAATTCAATCGCGAATTGTTCGTCAAGCTGGCGCTGCCGCTCGCCGAGCGCTCAACCTTCGTCAAGCCCGGCGACGACGTCGTGCCGGGCATTCGCGCCGTCGATGTTTCCGGGCACTCGCCGGGCATGCTGGCCTATCACGTCGAAAGCGAAGGCAAGCGTTTTCTGATCTGGGCCGACACTTGCGTGCACTACGTTATGGCCGTGCAGCGGCCGGAATGGACGCTCGATGTCGACGACGACAAGGAAAAGGCGGTGGCGACTCGAAAGCGCATGCTGGAAATGGCGGCGTCCGAGCGGATGCCGATCGCGAGCTACCACATGCCGTTCCCCGGCATCGGATACATCGAAAAATCGGCGGGCGCCTACCGCTGGGTGCCGGTCAGCTATCAGTTGAATTTGTAAGCTTTAGAGCATGATCCGGAAAAGTGGAAACCGGTTTTCCGAAAAGATCATGCTCCACCAATATGCTAGCCGCTGAACTCGCCGACTGATCCAGTCGACGGCCGCTTATTGTCCGCGCTGGCGATGCTTTGGTGTGCTTTTCGGCGCCGGCTTGTCGCCGCCGGCGACCGCCCATTTCACCGCGGCCTGCCAGATGGCCTCGAACACCGCCATGCAGACGAGCAGGGCGATCGCAGCCGTCAACAGACCGACGCCGAGTTGTTGATACTGCGTGTCGTGGCTGACGGCGAATATGATCACGGCGAGGACGATCAATGCCGCCCAGGACCAGATGATCGACGCGTTCTCCTTGAACCAATCGGCCATGGTACGCCTTCACTTTCCTTTACGCCGTGGCTTAGTCGCCGGCGCCGCCGGATGGCGATAATCGCGGAGCAGCGAGCCTCGCGTCAGAATAGTTCGTCGGTTCGGACAAGTCTCGCCTGCGGTAGGAGTACGGGGTGCGACGTTTTACATCATGCGCGCGGCGCGAGCCGGCAAATCAAACCACTCGAGGCGCTCTAAGAGCCGTGCGGTCCCCA
>JASHRW010000326.1 GCA_030037065.1 Xanthobacteraceae bacterium | reverse complement strand
ACGGCGTGCCGCCGAACATGTCGGTCAGGATGGCGACACCGTCGCCGCTGTCGACGCGCTTGACTGCCGCGATGATGTCCTTGCGGCGTGCCTCCACGTCATCTTCCGGATCGATGGTCACCGCCTCGATCTGATTTTGCGGCCCGACCACGTGTTCCAATGCTGCGCGGAATTCGACTGCAAGCCTCCCGTGGGTGACGAGCACAAGACCGATCATGGAACTCACCGCGTCGGCGTCCTGTTTGCACCGCACGAAAGGGTTCTCATCATCGCGATCCAAAGTCGCAGCGCAAGGGGCGTTATTGGCGAATTTCGAGGGTTGTTGCATTGCGGCATATGAAAGTCGAATCCGAGCAACGCCATCGGCCACGACAAACATCGACTATATGTGCGTTAGGGTTAACTATTCTCTCACCGGGCGTCCGGCAGGCCCGCAAATCAATGTTGGCCGGATTTTTTTCCTACGAAACGCATTCGGCGCGGCCAAAGTCTTGCGCGGGTAACGTGAGAAGCGTCAGCGCCGCCGGCAAGGCCGCTTCACCCGCTGCGACTGCAAGCCGCGGCAGGCGGACGCCTTCGATTTCGGTCTGTCGGCTCTCTGCCGACGGTAGGCGTTCGGCATCGGCATTAAGGTCGATGACGAGGCGGACAACGGCGCACGGCTCATAAGGGTGCTTGACGATCCCGATACCGCGCACCTCGATCAGGCCGGCAAGCGCCTGGGCCGGCCGCACCAGCAAGCGCCCGCCGGCGGCTTGCAGATGCACGCGATCGTCGCCGACCAACCTTGCGAAGGACAAGGAGCGGGCGTGCGCGGCTTGGATGAGTTGAAGCGCAAGCTGCGACTTTCCGGAGCCGGACGGGCCACGGATCAAAACCGCGCGTGCGCCAACCAATACCGCGGAGGCGTGCACGGTCGCATCCTGCGTCATCACGTCGCCGGCAGGCGGACGATGAACCGCGCGCCAATCACCTTTGACGTCGGATCGAGCGCGGTAGGCGCGGTCGCGGCCATTCTGTTCTCAACCCATATGGCGCCGCCATGCGCCTCGACGATCTGTTTGGAGATCGACAGCCCAAGACCCGAATTCTGGCCAAATCCTTGATGCGGGCGGTCGGTATAAAAACGCTCGAATATTTTTTCAACGGCTTCGGGCCGCACGCCCGGCCCGTCGTCATCGACAAAAATTTCGATGTTGTTCTTTGCCCGACGGCAAGTGACGCGCACGCTCCCGCCCGGCGGCGAGAAAGAGCGCGCGTTCTCGATCAAATTATCGACGACCTGGCCGAGCCGCGAATCATGGCCCGGCGCCTGGAAGGAGCGCATGCCGCCGCCCTCGAACCGCAGTGTGACTTTCACACCGTCGTCGCGCTTGACTTCGTTTGCCACCGCCACAACGGTGTTGAGCAGCTTGGCGAGGTCGACAGGCGCGGCCTCTTGGCGCTGCAGCTCGGCGTCCAGGCGGCTTGCGTCTGAAATATCAGAAATCAAACGGTCGAGCCGTTTGACATCGTGCTGAATGACCTCGAGCAGCCGCGCGCGGCTCTGTTCGCTCTTCGCGAGCGGCAGCGTCTCAACCGCCGAGCGGAGCGAGGTCAGCGGGTTCTTCAATTCGTGCGCCACATCGGCGGCAAAGCGCTCGATCCCTTCGATACGACTATAGAGCGCGTTGGTCATGGTGCGCAGCGCGCCAGACAAGTGTCCGATCTCGTCTTTGCGGCGCGGGAAATCGGGAATTTCGACGCGCGATTGGATGCGCCGTCGTACGCTTTCGGCAGCGTCGGAGAGCCGCCGCACCGGCTCGGCGATTGTCCCGGCCAACAGAATCGAGAGCACGACCATCACTGCGGCGGCAACGAGGAAGACTTTAAGAATGGCGAGCCGCTCGGCCGTCACCATGTTGTCGATGTCGGCGCCTTGCGTGGAGAGCATGAGCGCGCCGCGCACCGCGCGGAAGCGCTGCACCGGCACGGCGACCGAGACGATCACATCGCCGCGTTCATTGATGCGCACCATGCTGGCGTCTTGGCCGTTGAGCGCTTGCGCGACCTCCTGATAGCCTTTGCCGTCATCAGGACCGAGCTCGTGATAAAGCGGCAGATCGCCCCGTCCGAGCCACAGTCGCACCGCGGCGTATAGCCGTTCGAACCATCCCGGCTTTTTGGCGCTCGGCGAGGGCAGATCAAAGCGCAACACGTCGCCGCGTCCAAACAAATCGCGGCTGTCGACCAGCAGCACGCCGTCGCGATCGTAGATACGCGCGCGCGTCTTGGTGGGCGAGACAAGGTCGCGCAGCACCGGTGCCACCCTCTCGGGATTGATGGGAAAATCGATGCCGTAAAGCGCGTCCTCGGACGGGCCGTAGCTCTGGCCCGGCTTCAGCTTTTGCAATTTGTCAGGATCGAAGGTGATCGACGAACCGGTCTCCTCGGTCGCTTGATCGGCGATCGCGTGCGCAATGATCTGTCCCTGCTGTAACAGGCTCTGGATGCGCGCATCAATCAATCTGGCGCGGAACGGCGACAGATAATTGATGCCGACGGAGAGCGCGAGCAGTCCGGCGACGTTGAGGACCACGATACGTCGCGTCAGGCTCGACGAGCTCTGATTGACGAAGAACTGCCAGGCGCGGCGCAACAAGTCGAGAAGGCGGCTAACGCCGCGATGAGCAGGCGCAGCCGCCGTTTCGCTGAGGCCTTCGGCTTCGACTTGCGATTCCACAGGAGCCAGCGGAGGGGCCCTGTTGTCGGGAATATCTGTGGTTCGATCGAGCACGTGGTCTGCCGGGGTTCCGATCGGCCACCTCCATTCTGCCCGCGCAAGCGGCCGGAAGGAAGCGGCCAAACGCCTTACTACCGCACGTCGGCCATCCCAGTCAGCGGGCCGTCATCGTTTTCGATCGATTTTGGCAGCTCGGCCCTATGCCAGCCGCACACGCAACGCAAATGGGGGCTGCTGCCCCTAACTCACCCGCCCGAAGTCTTCGACCTCATCACTTCACCGGGAGCGTCGCGGCGCGATAGCCGC
The DNA here is from genome assembly GCA_030037065.1 of Xanthobacteraceae bacterium. Classification (GTDB taxonomy): domain Bacteria; phylum Pseudomonadota; class Alphaproteobacteria; order Rhizobiales; family Xanthobacteraceae; genus BOG-931. The sequence goes on along the minus strand of JASHRW010000326.1, from coordinate 1,623 downwards.
GCGTCACACTTCCTTGAAACGATAGCCAACGCCATACAGCGTCTCAATCATATCGAATTCGGTGTCGCTTGCCTTAAATTTTTTGCGCAGCCGCTTGATGTGGCTGTCGATGGTACGGTCGTCCACGTACACCTGATCGTCGTAGGCCGCGTCCATCAAGGCGTTGCGGCTTTTCACCACGCCCGGCCGGCTAGCGAGCGCCTGCAGGATGAGGAATTCGGTGACGGTGAGGGTCACCGGCTCGTTCTTCCAGGTGCAGGTATGCCGCTCGGGATCCATGCGCAGAAGCCCGCGCTCGAGGACCTTGCTGTCGGCCTCTTTTGGCGCGGCGCCGTCTTTGGGCGAAGCGCGGCGCAGCACTGCCTTTACTCGCTCGACTAAAAGCCGCTGTGAGAAGGGTTTACGGATGAAGTCGTCGGCGCCCATTTTCAGGCCGAACAGCTCGTCGATTTCCTCATCCTTGGAGGTGAGGAAAATCACCGGCAGGTCCGACTTCTGGCGCAGGCGGCGCAGCGTCTCCATGCCGTCCATGCGTGGCATCTTGATATCGAGGATGGCAAGATCAGGCGGCGCGGTCTTGAACCCGTCGAGCGCGGAGGCGCCGTCCGTATAGGTATTGATGCGGTACCCTTCGGCCTCGAGTGCGATTGACACCGAGGTGAGGATATTGCGGTCGTCGTCGACGAGGGCGATTGTCGGCATGGCGGCCTTCTAGCATGAATCGGCCGCAGCATCATCAGCCCGGCCCCATATGCCCTTGAAGCCCCATGTGGGGGCGGAAGTGTGACGGGACAAGGCAAAATCGGGGCAATTACTGCGGACTTGGAGTGACATGGGTAAGGAACCGGAAAGGAATGTGGTTAGGGCCGAAGCCGATAAGGCGGCCTCCGAGGGGGCCAATGGCGGTGTGGTCGCCTTGCCTGGTTTCATGCCAGATCGGCTGCCGGAAAATGCTCCGACGCCGGATTTCGCCTCCAAAACTGTAGCCAAGGGCCTGCTGCGGGCGACGCGGGCCGGCTCGCTTGCAACCATCGATCGCAATACCGGTCATCCGTTTGCCTCGCTGGTTAATGTTGCCACAGATGCAGATGGTGCGCCGCTGATCCTGGTTTCCCGGCTTTCCACGCATACCGCCAATCTGGAAAAGGACGGCCGCGCCTCTCTGTTGCTCGTCTCCACCGGCAAGGGCGATCCGCTCGCCCATCCGCGGCTGACGCTTCTCGGCTCCTTCACGCCGCTGACGCGAGGCAGGTTGGACGAGGCGCGCGCCCGCCGACGCTTTCTCTCCCGCCACCCGAAATCGGAGCTATACGCCGGCTTTGCCGATTTTTCGTTCTGGCGGCTTGACGTCGTGTCCGCCCATCTCAACGGCGGCTTCGCCCGCGCCGCCGATCTACAAGCGGCCGACGTGATGACCGAGATCGACGGCGCCGAGGACTTGATCGAAGCCGAAGATGGCGCAATCGCACATATGAATGAAGACCACGCCGATGCCGTGCGGCTTTACGCCACCCGGCTTCTTGGCGCGGAAGACGGCAAATGGCGGCTCACGGGGATCGATCCCGAGGGTCTCGATCTCGCGCTCGGCGACGCCGCCCTGCGTCTGCCGTTTCCCGAACGTAT
>JASHRW010000042.1 GCA_030037065.1 Xanthobacteraceae bacterium | reverse complement strand
ACGATCAGGATCGGCGAATCCGCCGGGTTGACCTTCTTGTAGGTCGGCGGCGAGGTGAGATTTTTCGGCAGATATGGTCCGGCCGCCGTGATTGCCGACTGCACGTCGCCGGCGGCGCCGTCGATGTTGCGGTTGAGATCGAATTGCAGCGTGATCACGGTCGAGCCGAGCGAGCTGACCGAGCTCATCTGGGTCACGCCCGCGATCTGGCCGAATTGCCGCTCCAGCGGTGTTGCAACGGTAGCGCCCATGGTGTCGGGGCTCGCGCCGCTGAGCGTCGCCGTGACCTGAATCGTCGGGAAGTCGACCTGCGGTAGCGGCGCGACCGGCAGCAGCGGAAACGCCACGATGCCGACCAGCGCCAGCGCCGCCATCAGCAGCGAGGTCGCGATCGGCCGGCGGATGAAGGGTTCCGAGACGTTCATCGGCGGTCAGCCCGCCTCCTGCGGCGCGGTGCTCGCCGGTCGAATATTGACGTGCACGCCCTGATCCAAGCGCGACTGGCCATCGACCACGACTTGCTCGCCAGCGGCGAGACCCTTGGAGACAATGGCTGTCTTGTCGTCCACGGTCTGCGCATCGACGGGGCGCTGCTCCACGGTGTTGTTGGGCTTGATGACCCACACGTAGAGGCCGTCCGGACCTCGTTGCACGGCAACCGGCGGGATAGTGACGGCATCCTTGCGGGTGGTGACGAGCATGCGGATGTGCACGAATTCTCCCGGCCAGAGGCGCTCGTCCTGATTCGGAAATTCCGCCTTCATCCGGATCGTGCTGGTGCTCTGGTCGATCTGGTTGTCGATCAAAAGCAGATGCCCCTGGGCAAGCTGTATGGAATCGTTCTGGTCATAGGCGAGCACTTCGACCCTGCCTCTGAGCATCGCCTCACGCACCGGGCCGAGATCGTCCTGCGGCAGCGTGAAGATCGCAACGCACGGCTTGATCTGGGTCAAAACAGTAAGCGGATTGGCGTCAGTGGTGTGGATGATGTTGCCGATGTCGATCTGTCGAAAGCCGACCACGCCGTCGATCGGCGCGGTAATGGCGGTGTAGTCAAGTTGCGTCTGTGCCGCTTCGATGGCAGCCTGATCGGCATCAATCATCGCCTTCGTTTGATCCACCTTGGCTTGTTGCGAATCGACGTTCTGCTGCGTCTCGGCGTCCTTGACGACCAGGGTCCTAAATCGCACCAAATCCTTCTCGGCGTCGATCAATGTGGCCTGGTCCTGGCTCTTTTTCGCTGTGGCCTGATCGAGCGTCGCTTTGAACGGCGCCGGGTCGATCTTGGCCAGCACGTCGCCTTTCTTCACATCCTGGCCTTGGCGGAAGTCGATCGAGACGAGTTGGCCTGTTACCTGGGCGCGAATAGCCACCGTGTTCAGCGCCATGACGGTGCCCAGTGCGTCGTAGTAGATCGGCACATCGTGCCGTCCCGCCTCCGTCGCCACGACCGGAACGGACGGCGGAGCAGCCGCGTGCGCCGGTCCTGATTTCGTCAGCCGGAAAACCGCTACGCCTGCGACAACGATCACGACGGCAAGCCCGGCTAGCGCAAAAACCATCCGCCGGGGATTGCGCCCCTTCGTCGATGCACCCATTGCCCACTTATACCTTGCTCGGCCGTCCGCTCAAAGTGGCTCGCTTACACAGTTCCAGCTCGATTTCATCGTTTTAGCAACACCCAGTCCGGCATTAACATTTGGTAATCCTCCGAGTGAACTCGGACGCGCGGCGGGCGGCACGCTTCGCGCTGCCGCGTGAGCCAGCGACTTTGCGGCCGCGCGTTAAGGTAAAAATGCGCCCAAGTAAAGCTGCGCGCCGGACCGATGTATTGATCCTCCACGGTCACTGGCCAAACCGGACGGCGGCGGACAAACTTGCACATGCGGCTTTCGCGATCACTCACAAGTTACCTGTCCGGCGTTCTCTTGAACGGGCGGTTACGGGCCTATCTCGACATCCTCGTTGTCGGTTCGGGAGCGCGAATTTTCGGGCTCGCCTCGCAGTTCGTCGTGCTCATCATGTTGAGCCGATTCATCTCCAAGGCGAGCTTCGGCGATTTGATGACGGCGTTCGGCTTCTATCGGCTCGCGGGCCTCGCGCTCGGCGTCGGCGGCTCGCTGGTTCTGCTGTATCACGTCTCACGGCGTCGCGACGATCATCGGGCGGAGATCAGGCTGCAGCGCTTTTCGGCGCTGGTGGGGGCAATCCCATCGGGCGCGATTGCGCTGGCCGCAGTGTTTGCTGCCGGGCCGATCGCCGCCGCGCTCGGCAAGCCTTCCTTGGCGATCTGGCTTCGAGAGCTCGCTCCGTTTTTGCTCTTTACCACGTTGCTGATCATCACCACCGGCGCGTTGGAGGGGCGCTCGCGCGTCGCCCAATCGATCTTTTGGGGCGAGGTCGCGCCCAATGCGGTGCGCATTGTGCTGCTGCCGCTGATCTTCGTATTGAAATTGCCGGAGGTCTTCGTCGCGCACGTCCTCACGCTCTCGGTCTTGCTCCCTTGGTTGTGGCTGGCACGGCGAATGTTCAATCGCCGGGTCGCTGGTTGGCAGCCTTGGTCGCGGTGGGATTACAATTATTCCGGCAAGTTCGTGGCGGCCAGTCTGTTCGCCAATCAACTGGGCGCGGCCGACATCGTGATCGCCAGCTTTTTGTTTTCATCGGTAAAAGTCGCCGATTATGCGGTTGCGGCGCGACTCGCAGCTTTGTTCACCTTTTTTGAGTTGGCTCTACTCAAGCGATTCGCGCCGCGGGCCGGCCGGCTGCTTCAAGACAAGGACGATGCCGGCCTGGATCGCGAGTTCGACACCTGCCGGCGCCTGGCGATCGGCTGCGTTGCCATAACCACCGGCGGCGTGCTGTTTCTGGCACCTGTCCTATTGCCGCTGTTGGGCAACTACATGAGCGCGCGATCGCTCGTGATCTGGCTCGCGATACCCTCATTCCTCATGTCATTCTACGCGACCTCAGACCGATTGCTGATCATTGCCGGTCAGGCCAACGTCGCGCTTGTGGTCACGGCCTCGTCCTTCGCGACGCTGATCGCGTGTCCGTTTGCGCTTGCGCCATGGTTCGGTCCTGCCGCCATCCCGGCCGCCATGATCCTTTCGGCCGTGTTGTTCTATCCGATCGTCGCCGTGCGCACGCGTCAACTGGTCGGTGTCCGCACCTTTGCCTGGCTCGACGGCGTCTTGATGGCCTGTGGCTGCGTTGCGCTCGCCGGCGCCGCCGTTGCCGGCTCTTATGCAAGCGCTGCGATTGCCTGCGCGATGCTCGGCGCCATCGGTACCTATTATGTGGCGAGTGCGCTGTCCCGCTCAGCCGCCGACGCTTACGACAATTCTCTGATCTTTGCCGCGGGCGGGTCGCCGCCAAGGCCGGCGCGCTTGTTTCCCGATAAAGCGTCGCAATAGACCGCAAGGGTCCGTTGCGCGATGGTGTGCCAATCGTGGCAGGCAACAAGACCGGAGCATTGGTCGGCCGCCAATTTCTCGCTCGAAGGCGACGCGCAGATTTCCTCAAGGTGTGCGGTTAAAGCATCGATATCACCGACCGCAAAATAGCGGGCGCGCGGGATGGCGATCTCGCGATGCGCCGCGATGTCGCTCAAGATCAGCGGCAAGCCATAGCTTGCAGCCTCGAGCACCGCGATCGGCTGACCCTCGAAGCGGGACGGCAGCACGAAACAGCCGGCATGGGTGTAGAGTTCGGCGAGCGCGGTTCCGTTCTGATGCCCCAGCAGAACCACGCCGGGATTCTGTCGCGCGGCTTCGGCAACGTCGCGGGCGTAGGTCCCCGAATAATCCGCACCGCCGACCAACGCGAGCTTCCAGTCTGGGAGCCGCAACCGCGCATAGGCGGCAATGAGATCGAGCTGCCGCTTATCATCGTCAATCCGCGCGACCATGAGCACGTATCGGTTCGGCGATAGCCCGAATGCGCGTAAAATCCCGGTCGATGCGCGGCGGCGCGGCGGGTCGATGCCGTTGGGAATCGTGCGCACCGGCACCCGGTAGGCATGCGACAGGTTTTTTGCCAAGCCGTCGGAAACGGCAATGCGGCCATTGGCAAACTTCATCCCCGCGCGTTCGCCGAGCCGCAGCACCGAACGCGCGAACCTACCCCATTTCTTGTGTTCGTAGTTCCGGCTGTGACAAGTGACCACGACGCGCAAACCGAAAGCGCGGGCGAGCGGCGTAAAGAACGCCGGTCCGATAGCGTGGATGTGCAGAATGTCGGGGCGGGAGAAGGCAGCACTCAACACGCCCAGAAACGTATGGACGAAGGCTTCGACGCCGGAAATGCGCGGCGCCCACAGCCGCGAAATCCTGATCCCGCGCCATGTCGCGGACCGTCCCTTTGCGACATAGCCGCTGCGCACGATCGCTCTGACGTCGCAGCCGAGAGCGGCAAGCGCGCAGGCCAGGTTTTCGACGTGTTTCTCGGCGCCGCCCTGCACGTTGGGAAAGCCGCGTATGCCGAGGATGGCAACGCGCAAGGCGCGCCGCTGTTGCCGGTCGATCTGCACCAGGTCGGCGATTTGATTCATCGGACGCGGACTCCGAGAGAATCGTACAGAGCGAGCTGCCGTTCAAGATAGACGGCCGCATTGAAATCCTTCTCGACCCAGGCCCGTGCGGCCGCGCCCATGGCCGAGATGCGGCCATCAGGCAGTGCCGCGGCGCGCGCCAGCGTGTCGGCAAGCGCCGTCACATCGCCGACCGGATAAAGCATGCCGGTTTCGTCCTCGCGCACCAGTTCCGGTATGCCGGCAATACGGGAGCCGATCACCGGACGCCCCGCCGCATAGGCTTCGAGCAAGGCGAGCGGCGCATTCTCGTGACATTCCGACGGAACGACAATGGCGCGCGCTTGGGCAATCGCCGCAACCAGCGCGTCCTTGGTCAGATATCCGGGGAAATGCACGTCGGCGCCTAGTTCGGCGGACAGAGCGCGCAACCGTTTTTCAAGCGGTCCGCTGCCGATGAGCGTCAATGGTTGCCGCACCCGGGCCGCAGCGCGCACCAAGGTCTCTATGCCCTTCAGTTCGTCGAGCCGCCCGCAATAGACGAACCTGCGTCCGGCCGCCGTTCCCGGTCGGAAGCGATCGATATCGACAAAGTTTGGAATATGGACGAAGCGCTCCCGCGACCAACCCCACTGCACTAACTTTTCCAGCAAAAACCGGCTCGGCACGACGAAACGAGCGACGTTATTTGCGTAGAGTCCGAGTGCGCGGTGCAGATAGGCCTCGACCATCACCAAGCCGGAGAGCCCCAGCGATCCCTTGATGCAGCGGTTCACCGCGACATTGTAGAGCTTGCCGCCGCGGCACCGCTCGCACGGCTTGCCGCCGCATATCATCGTATAGGCGGGGCATGCCAGTTTCAGATCGTGCAAGGTCATGACGATCGGAATGCCGCGTTCCTTGAGCAGCGGCAGCACGGAAGGAGATAGATGATGGTAGATGTTATGGACGTGCGCGATGCGCGGCTGCACAACATTGAGCAACCCGCGCATCCTTTGCCGCGCCTGGCGCGAATAGATAACGCGTGGCGCACGAACGAGCTTGCCGGCGAGACCATAATCGGCGCCGAACTCGATTTCGTCGGGAAAGTATTCCGCCCAGGGCGTGGGAAGGTTCTTTCCATGCCGCATGGCGAACGGCACGACCTGCCAGCCTATGTTCTCGAACATTCGATTGTGCTCGAGAAACAGCACCTCGGCGCCGCCGCGCGGATAATAGTAATTGTTGATCGCCAGGAGGCAGTTGGTCGATTTCAGCATTCGCGCTCACCCGGAGCTTTTGGCCAATGTTTGGAAGCGCAAGCCCATGATCGCTGTGACCATCAGGAACCAAAGCGCGCTGCCGCCGGCGAAAAACACCGATTCGAAGCCGCCGAGACACAGTGCGAACAGCCAGACCTGCAGAAACAGCGTGGTCAATGCCCGGTCGGCGCCGAGTGCCCGCCCGCGCCAATAATCGGCAAACGGCTGCGCAACAATCCACCACAGCGCCAGCGCAAGGCCGACCAAACCCGTCGTCACCGCAAGATTGAGATAGGCGTTATGCGCGTCGCTGGCGCGGTAGCCCCACGATTCCAGGTAATTCCATTCCGCCACCAGATCGGGCATCCCCCAGAATGACTCATAACCAAACCCGAACAGCGGGCGTTGGGCGACATGATCGAGCGCAAAGCGCCAGATGACGTTACGGCCCGTAAAAGTCGGGTCAGTCATCAAGTACCCGATCAGATCGTGTATCGGGCCAAACATGACCGAGCCGACGCTCAGCATATTGAGCAGGAGCGGCACGCCGACGATCAGCACGAGTGCCACGACCGGCCTGCGTAGTCGTAGTACCAAATAGGACAGCAGAAACACCACCGGCAGCAGGTCGAGCGGCGATTTGGAGTGGGTGAAATACAGAAAGATGCCGGCAAGAGCGCCGATAAAGACTCCCGCAGGCTTGTTCCACGCACGATAGACAAAGATACCGATGAAGATCAGCAGCACCATGCTGGCCCCGGCGCCGTTCTTGTGGGTGAAGAAGCCGCGCCAATCGCCGGCGAGGCCCGGCTCGGCGATGTCGGAAGCCTGGTGAATCGAAAGCTGCGGAATAAACGCGACGCCGAAATAGCAGGCGGCCAGGATGACGATCGCGGCGATCGCGAGCAGGCGCGCGAAGTGCTCCCGGCCGTACGGCAGCAGCAGAAGGACCGACGCCTGAAATACGGTAATGGCCGCGAGTACCAATCGGCGCGCGGCGACATCGGGATAAGACGAATGCAGCACCGAGATCGCGAACGCCACAAAGGTTAGAACCAGCGGCAGCGTAATGATGCGCGGCAAAAGCCGCCAACGCTTGAACAGAGCGAAGCCGACGAGCGCGCCGGTGAGCAGTACCGTGGCCACCTGGCCAAGCAGGTCTCCTGCGGTGCCTGCCGCCAGCGACTGTGGTTGGCCCAAATCGGGGAACGGCGAAACCGTGAACCAACTCAACAGGAAAGTCGCCAGGAACAAACCATTGCGGATCAGGTGCTCGCCGCTGCTAAAGCCCCCTACTACCGCACGATCGGGCATGGAGAGCGTAGTCATCGATGCGCCCCCGTCGGCATGGCCTGCATGGCACGCGACATCGCCTGCGAATCAGGTCTCATTTGGACGCCAAGACGTCAGCAGATTATTAAGAGCGGCGCCGGAACGCCGGTTCATGCTGCAGTCACCTGATGGCCGGTCGGTATCACATCGCGAATGACGATGCTTTCGATCCAGGCAGCCGGATCGACGCGGCGGCGCAACAATCCGGGCCAAATACCCGCAGCGTAAACATTCCAGGCTAAGACCGAGTAGATGCCGATGCGTCCGGACCGGCAGTGGAACGCCATCACGGCGAACGGCAGCGCGGTCAGCACCGTCAGCCCCGCCATTGCGGTGAGCAATCCAGTGGCAAAGAATGGAGTCGCGATCAGCGAGAGCCACCAGGCGTAGACGGACGTAGACAGGAACAGGTCCCAGCGCAATTTTCGCAGCACCAGCAGAAACGCCTTTGTGCCAACGGAGGCGCGCAGAATCTCGCCGTTTGAGAAGGCAAAGCCTGCCGTCCAGCGTCGCCGCAGCAACGCGTAGGCGTTGCCGCTGTGCCCATGGTGATCGATGGAGACGACCGGGATGCGAGCGAGCTTCCAGCCCCGCGCGCGCAGGCGCGCACCCAGTTCGAATTCCTCGCCGCCATGCAGGTTGCGGTCGCTTAGATAGCCGACGGATTGAATTGCCGTGCGGCGGAAGAGGCCGCCGCAATCCAGCCGGGTCACCTCGCCCGGGCGCAGATCCGAATTCTTATCGTTGGCTCGTTTGACGTACTCGAGATTTTCTGTTTCGCATTCGATGATTATGCCACCGACTCCGGCAAAGTGCGAATGGGTTTTCAGGAATTCGATCGCGGCGGGGAGAAATTGCCTATGCAGACGCATGTCGCCGTCGATCAGGCAAACATAGTCGCCGGCGCTGTATTGATAGGCAAGCTGCGCGCCGGCGCCGCAGGACCTGTCCGCCGCGCGCAGCAGGCTGACGATCTTGACCGGATATTTCGCGGCGATCTCGACGGTGCGGTCGGTGGACAGGCTGTCGGCGAGAATGATTTCTCCGTGCACGCCTTCGAGCGCGGCGATCGCGCTTTCGATCGCGGCCGCGATGTGGCGCTCTTCGTTAAGCGCCTTGATGATGATGCTGACGTTCGGACGCGCGCTATGCATGGGCCCCTACCAAACTGAACACGCTCAACCGGACCAGCGCCGCTGGTGCAAGTCTCAAGTCGATCGGGAAAAGCCCGAACTTGGAAGGCCTCTTGGCTCTGACGGCCCACCTATTGACGCAGGAGCGGTCTAATCGTCGCCAATTATTAGCAAGCGCCCACGCCCGGCGGGCGACTTGTCCGCGTTAAGGCTAACGGCTTGCGTGGTCAGGGCCGACGCCGCGGCGCGCGCGAAGCCGGGATCGCTTCCGCTCCGCGCGCCGTATCGACGCGTAGCCCGAGGGCCGCGGCGATGCGCGGCTCGATATCGTTGGCGGCACCGCTTTCCGTCAGCGCGAACCCGCCGCCACCCCGATACGCCCAAACTGCCCAGCCGAAACCATTCGCTTCTGCCGCGCCGCTTACGTCCTGGAACCATTGCGCGCGTTCGGCGGCGCGGACGCCGGAAAGCTGCAGCGGCGTCTCCCTGGCACCGAATTCGCCGAGCAGGATGCGATCGCTGGGAATGCCCTGCGCGCGCCCCCAGTCGGCAACCCGCGCGAAGTCCTGTGTAATCGTATCGGGGCCGAATGCCGAGGCGCGATAGGCTTCCAGTCTCGCTTGCGCATCCTGATATGCCAACGATTTCCGCAGTTGAGAAAGATCACTGGCGGCGATCAAGGCGGCGGTCGCCGTCAGACTGTCGTCGAGCGGACGCGCGCGGGCCGGATAGGGAACGTCGGCCAGATATCGGGCGGGATTCCAAGACGCGCCCTGATGGGTGAACTGATAAGGCTCGTAATAATGAAACGAAAACAGCACGGCCGGATCGTTGGCGAATGCCGCGATCCGCATCGCCATGAGCGCCGCCATCGATGCTTCATTGCCGCCCTCGATAACCAAGGTAAGGCGGGCCGAACGGCCGCGCGCCGCCGCGTAGGCGGCGTCGAGCATCGGCTGCCATGCGCTCGGCCGCAGCGGCGGTTCGTTCATGAGTTCGAGCGCGACCTTGTCGGAATGCAGTGCATCGAGCAGCCCCGCGGTGCGTTCCAGAAGCTGCAAGTAAGCCTGAAAAACGGGCGCTGTAACCCCTGCCGTCAACACTTGCGCCGTATAGTCAGGTTGCATATCACTTGGATGAAAATCGACGATGACCGAGAGGCCCGACGCCAAGATCAGTTTCACCCGATCAATCAGAATGTGGTCCAGGAAATCGCGGCGCGTTCCTTGAAACTGCAGGAAGGGACCAGGGTCGACGGCCAAGCGCACAAAATCGAAGCCGGTTCGGCGTATCGCCTGCAATTCAGCGGCAACCTGCGCATCGCTCACATCTGAAAACGGCGGAAATACGAATTTTTGGGACGACCCCGGCTCGATTGCCGCCCATGCCATCACGTGCGCGACGCCGATGCCGCGGCGGAATGCCATTCCGGCGCCGGCAGCTCGGACGCACCCGGCTGCCAGGCAGAGCCATGCAACAGCGACGGCAAGAACAGCGAACGAGATCTCAATGCGCCGGATGTTCAGCATCGCGACCGCTCTTCGCAAATCGGATTCCGCTCTCCGCCCTCGGAACGCTGCGCCGCAAGACAACTCGAGCTGGCAATCGATCCTCGATCACGCTGCTGGCGATCCAACTTGCAGGCGGTTTCCGCGGCCTGAAAAATCCGGGCAGAAAACACAACGCTTGCGCGTTCCACACGGCGACCGAATAAAAGGCGCTGCGCAGCGATCGCCAGCGCCACCACATGACCGCAAAGGGGAAGACGATGAGCAGGCCGCAGGTCGCTGCGGCAGCCACGCCGCTCGCGACCAATGCTGCTGCGGCAATCGAAGCCCACCAGAGTGCGACCAAGCCGCAAAGCAACGGATTCCTGTCGTGGCGGACAACAAAGCCGAAATACGGCCGCGCCAGGGATGCCCGGACGATCTCGCCCGGCCCGCACAAATTTCGCGTTTTCATGCGCCGTAGCAAGAGCCAATAGGTATTTGCAGTATGGCAGTAATGTTCGACTGCGAGGCAATCGATCCTGGCCAGCGTCCAGCCGGCGGCTTGCAGGCGTGCCGCCAGTTCCAGTTCCTCGCCGCCGTGCAGATTGCGGTCGGTCAAGTAGCCGACCGAGTCGATGGCCGAGCGCCGGTAGAAGCCGCAGCCGCCCAGACGCGTCACCGGACCCGGCTGCCGATCCGGGTCGAATCTGCGCAACCGCTGAACATATTCCAGATTGACGACATCGCGGTTGACGAGGGTGCCGCCGACGCCGGCCACGGTCGGATTCTCTCTGAGAAAGCGAATGCCGGCGGCAAGAAACGGGCCGTCCAGCCGCATGTCGCCATCCATCAGACAAAGAAATTCACCGCTGCTGTATTGAAACCCCAATTGAGCGCCTGCTCCGCACGAACGGTCTGCCGTGTCGTTCAGGCGTGCGATTTTGATCGGGTATTTCCTTGCGATAGCGACCGTGCGATCGGTCGAAGCGCCATCGGCCAGAATGACTTCGCCGTCGATGTCCGCAAGCGCGGCCAGCGCGCTCTCGATGGCGGCCGCGATGTGGCGCTCCTCGTTGAATGCCTTGATGATGATGCTGACGCTCGGCCGTTTTGCTTCCGCCAT
>JASHRW010000325.1 GCA_030037065.1 Xanthobacteraceae bacterium | reverse complement strand
CCCCCGAGAAGAAGTAAGGCGACCGCCTTTAGTCGAGCATGGTTCTTTTATAAAGCCGGCTTCCATCCTGGATCGAGTTCGGGAGAGGCTTTTTCTGGATCATGCTCACATCTAGCGCGGGACGAGGCCGATGCTGCTCCTGGTGGGATTAGGCAATCCAGGGGCGCGCTATGCCGGCAACCGCCACAATGTCGGTTTCATGGCGCTGCAGGCGATCGCCAAGCGCCACGGTATCGGACCGTGGCGCCGGCGCTTTCAAGGTGTCGCCTGCGAGGGCCCGATCGGCGGCGTGCGTTCGCTTTTGCTGTTGCCCGGCACCTACATGAATGAATCGGGTCGCGCCGTCGCCGAGGCGGCGCATTTCTATAAGCTCGCGGTGGGCGACATCACGGTGTTTCACGATGAAATCGATCTCGCTCCCGGTAAAGTCAGAGTAAAGGTCGGCGGCGGCATTGCCGGCCACAACGGCCTGCGCTCCATTTCCGAGCACGTCGGCAACGACTATAGGCGCGTGCGCATCGGCGTCGGTCATCCCGGCAACAAGGATTTGGTCTACGCCTATGTGTTGAGCGATTTTGCCAAGAGCGAACGGCCCTGGATCGAGGCGCTGACCGGCTTCCTCGCCGACAATGCCGAACTCCTTGTCCGCGGCGAGGACGCGAGCTTTCAGAATAAGGTTCATTTGGCGATGGCGGCCAAGGGCTTTGGCGAAAGGGGCTTACAGACGCACGAATAATGATTGACACGGAAACACTGAAACACGATATCCGTGTTATGAAGAATATAACTATCACCTTGCCCGACGACCTCGCGCGTCGCGCGCGTGTTGCTGCGGCGAAGCAGGATAAAAGCCTGTCGCGCTTTGTTGCCGATCTGTTGGAAGAGCGGTGCGATGCCGAGGCCGATAAGGCCGAAAAGTTGGCGGTGCTTTTGAAATTCTTGGATGGGCCGGGGTTCCCCGGCGCCAGCAAAGCGTGGCCGGGACGCGAGGTCCTTTATGCCGAACGGGAAGACGAACTGCTTCGTCGATACCAATCTGCTGGTTTACGCGGTGGATCGGTCGGTCCCCGCGAAGCAGGGCCGAGCGGCGGATTTGCTGAAGCGGATCGTCAGCGACCATACGCTGGTCCTCAGTCCGCAAAGTCTAAACGAATGCTACCACGTCGTCGCCGTAAGACGCCGCATGGCGACGACCGCTGAGGTGCAGAGGTTCATCTGGTCGTTGAGCGACTTCTGCACGGCTCCTTACGACTTCACCACCACTCAACTCGCCTGGGTCATTGGCGACCGACACGGCTTCAGTTGGTGGGACTGCACATTGCTGGCTTCCGCGCTCCTTGCCGGATGCGATCTATTTTTGAGCGAGGATATGCAGCATGAGCACAGGATCGAAAAGATGATGATCTTGAATCCCTTCAAACTCGCTCCGAATTTTGAACCTTCCAAGTGAAACAATCCCAAGTGAAATAATCCGCCATGGGCTTTAAATGCGGCATCGTCGGGCTGCCGAATGTCGGCAAGTCGACGCTGTTCAACGCGCTGACCGAAACCGCGGCGGCGCAGGCGGCTAATTATCCGTTCTGCACCATCGAGCCGAATATCGGCGAGGTGGCGGTGCCGGATGCGCGGCTGGCGGCGCTGGCCGCGCTCGCCAAGTCGGCCGCCATCGTGCCGACGCGACTGAACTTCGTCGATATCGCGGGTCTGGTTCGCGGCGCCTCGAAAGGCGAGGGACTCGGCAACCAGTTCCTCGCCAATATCCGAGAGGTCGACGCTATCGCCCACGTCGTTCGCTGTTTCGAAGACAGCGACGTCACCCACGTTGCAGGCCGCATCGATCCGATCGCCGATATCGAAACGGTCGAGACCGAACTGATGCTCGCCGACCTCGACAGTCTCGAGCGGCGCCTCGATGGCTTGTCGAAGAAAGCCAAGGGCGGCGACAAGGAAGCCAAGGCTGCGCTCGATCTCATCAATCGCGCGCTGGCGCTTCTTCGCGACGGCAAGCCGGCGCGGCTGACCGAACGCAAGTCCGAGGAGGAGAAGGCGTTCCATATGCTCGGGCTAATCACATCGCTGCCCGTGCTCTATGTTTGCAATGTCGATGAAGCATCCGCTGCGAGCGGCAACGATTACTCGCGCAAGATCGAACAGAGAGCCGCTGCCGAAGGCGCGGCGGCGGTCGTGATCTCGGCCAAGATCGAAGCCGAGATCGCGCTGCTCGGCCGTGACGAGCGCGACGAGTATCTTGCTGCTCTCGACCTCAAAGAGGCCGGCCTCGATCGCCTCATCCGTGCCGGCTATGCGCTCCTCGATCTGGTGACGTTCTTCACCGCCGGGCCGAAGGAGTCGCGGGCCTGGACGATAACGCGCGGCACCAAGGCGCCCCAGGCCGCCGGCGTCATCCATAGCGATTTCGAGCGCGGCTTCATCCGTGCCGAGACCATCGCCTATGACGACTATGTCGCATGCGGCGGCGAGGCGGGAGCGCGCGATGCCGGCAAAATGCGCCTCGAGGGCAAGGATTACGTCGTGGCCGACGGCGACGTCATGCACTTCCGGTTCGCGAACTGATAGATCGCGCTTACTGCTCCCGGTACCCGGCGGCCTGATTGCCGAGTGCCGCTCCTTGATTCCTGATCGCGCCCAGGTGCTCGTTGATGCGGAAGACGATGAGCACGAATTCGGCGATGATGCGCGAGGTGATCACTCCCATGCAGATGCCGAGCAGGCTGGCGATGAGAAAGATCATGCCGGCGAACGGATTGAATGCCATCGTGCCGAGCGCCGTGACCGCGCCGGTGACTCCAAGCAGGACCGAAATCACCACGGCGAGCCAATAGAACACCTTGATCACGGTGGGAGTTACAAATCGCTCCCACTGGAATAGGTCGCCGATGCCGAACATGCTTCTCCCTCCCGAGCAAACAAGAGCGCGAGCGATTCTCTCATGCGGGCGGCAGACTGCACTTGGCGATTGCCACGGTCAATTGCAGTGCAGGCGTGGCAAACTGCCGAATTTTGCGTCGCTGCGCGATGAATTGGACTATTGTCCGTTAATAGTGTCGCCATAAGCGGATTTCCGGGGCTCATGCGCTGGCTTTTTTGGGACGAAATTGCGGCGCGCGCGGCAAATTTCCCGCGCGATGAGCGACGCGCGGCCGCGATCGCCGCCGGCGCGCACGCGCTGCACGACGGCTACACCGATCTGATCTACGTCATGCTGCCGTTGTGGCAGGCGGAATTCGGCCTGAGCTACGCGGCGCTCGGCTTGCTGCGCAGCATTTTCGTCGGCGCCATGGCGAGTCTGCAGATACCGGCGGGACTGTTGTCCGAGCGGCTCGGCGCCGCCGCGGTGCTGGCACTCGGCACTTGCCTGGCCGGCCTCGGCTATTGTCTCGCCGGCGTCAGCGCCGGTTTTGCCATGCTGCTTGGCGCGCTGTTTATCGGCGGGCTCGGCGCCAGCGCGCAGCATCCGGTCGCTTCCGCTTTGGTTGCCCGCGCGTTTGCCGGACCGCGTTCGCTCAAGGCGCTCGGCACCTACAATTTCGCCGGCGATCTCGGCAAGATGACCGTGCCGGCGACGTTGTCGCTGATGCTGTTGGCAATGCACTGGCGGCCGGCGCTGGCGATTCTGGGCGGCATCGGATTGGCAATGGCGGCGGCAATCTTTTTGTTCACGCCGCGTTACGATCGCGAGCTTCCGCCCGCGCGCGATGATCCGCAGCAGCACGATGTCCGCCCGCATCAGCCGCGCGCCTTCACGCTGCTGCTGACCATCGGCATTCTCGACAGCGCGACCCGCATGGGCTTTTTGCTGTTTCTTCCGTTCGTGCTCCGCGCCAAGGGAGCGAGCGTGCAGGATATCGGCTTGGCGTTGACGCTGGTGTTTGCCGGCGGCGCCGCCGGCAAGCTCGCCTGCACCTTTATCGGCGCGCGCATCGGTGCGGTCGGCACCGTCTGGCTGACCGAAGGCCTCACTGCGGCGGGAATTGTCGCGCTCTTGCCGCTGCCGCTTGCCGCCACCTTGGCGCTGCTGCCGCTGATCGGCGTTGCGCTCAACGGCACCTCGTCGGTGCTCTATGGCTCGGTGCCGGATCTGGTGACGGCGGACTGGCGCACCAGGGCGCTGAGTATTTTCTACACCGGAACCATAGGCTCGGGCGCGATCGCCCCGGTCGTGTTCGGCCGCATCGGCGACGCGTTCGGCATCTTCCACGCCTTGATCCTGGTCGCCGTGGTGGCGCTCATCACGCTGCCGTTCGCGGCGCTCATTCGCCCCGCGCTCGGACGCAGTTACGGTACTCCGGCGGCGTAACGGCGTCGCGTTTGCGGCACGGGAACCGAGCGGCTCCTGCCAAAGCATGATCGCCGATCCATAGGAACGCAGCCCGCCAAGCTGCGTTGGATCGATGCGCGTTCAAGGTCTCCAATAAGCATAGGAGTAGGCCATGCGATATCAGCTCTCCTGCACGGCATTCGGCCTGGCGCTGGCGGCGATGGCGCCGGCGGCGCAGGCCCAGACCGTGCTCGGCGAACCCGCGGTCGCGCCGCCGCCCGCGGCCGTGGTGACCCAGCCGGCCCAAACGGTGCGGACCGTGACGACCGTGCGCACGGTGCGGCCAATCAGTCGCGGCCGCGTCGTAGTCCGGCGACGGACCTATGTGACGACGCGCGTCGTTCCCGCCACCACGACAACGACCACGACCACCATTGCCGCGGTGCCGGTTGCGCCCGCGCCGGTCGCCGCTCCGCCGCCGGTCTACGACTACGCGCCGCCGGCGGTCGCGCCTGCGCCGGTTGCGGTCGGCGCCACCGTGCCGCTCTACCGTTACGTCTACCAGGACGATCGTATCCTGGTGATCGACCCGAACACCGGAATTGCGGTGCAGGCGATTCCGCGCTGACGGCACGGCGCGAGACAGATAGGCGCAGAACAAAGCGATGCAAGCGCGCGGTGCCACAAGGCGGCGCGCGCGTCGCCGCGAACAAGGAGGAGCCGATGAAGTTGCACATCGCGACCTTTACGGCGATCGCCGCGCTTACCTGTCCCGGCGCATTGAATTCCGCGCTGGCGCAATCAAGCGACACGCAAACGCAGACGACCGCCGGCAGCGAACAACACGCGCTCGCACTCACGGCCGAACAGCGCCACGCGATCTACGCGGCCGTGAGTCAAGACAAGAGCAAAGCGGCGAAGACGCAATTTTCGCCGACGATCGGTGCCGAGGTGCCGCCGATGATCGAACTCTACACGCTGCCGGACCAAATTCTCGCCGACAACCACGCCGCCGAATCCTACGAATATACGCTCGAACAGGACAAGGTCGTGCTTGTCGACCCGACCCGGATGCGCGTGGTCGATGTCATCGGGCCGAAACAATAACTTCAGGGTGACGGAAAATAATTCCGCTACAGCCCCTTCTTCGCCCCTTCGACCACCGCCTTCGGCAGCACGTCGAGATAAGGTCCCATGAAGAAGGCTTCGCCGGAGCCGTCGCCGTAAAAGTGGTCGTAGGCGTCGATCATCGCGCGCACCGGCTTGCGGCAGGCCGGCATCGAATCGACGATAAGGTCGCCGAGCGCCGCCGTCTTGGCGCCGTAGCGCGGATCGGCGGTGACCGCGTGCACGATGCAGTCGGTCGCCGACCGCACCAGCGGATCGGTGGCGGCGATCTTCTGTTGCGTCGACATCTGCGTCGGTTCGCCGGCGCTGTTCAGCGGTTCAGTGGCGACGGCGAAAATGAGCGCCGTGCCGAAAAGCGGTGCGATCAGCATACGATATCCCTCACCGAAGCAAGCGCCCGCATAACCGGACCGCGCCCCGCAATGCAACATTTATTTTGCCGCGCGCGGCGCGGACGGTTCCGCGTCTCGTCCTGTCTCGTTTCTTGCCCGCCGATCATGCTATATTTGCCGGCGGCGAATGCGGAGCCCGTCATGATCTTACCGTCGCTCATTGTGCTCGGCGCGCACCTCCTTACGCCGGTGTCCGACAGCGTGCCGCGGCTCAATGTCGAGCAGGTCTGCCGCGGCATCGCCGTCCAGGGCGGCTCTTCGTTCCACGATCCCGCCATCGCCAAGGAAACGGACGACTGCATCCAGACCGAGAACGAAGTCCGCCAGGAACTCGTCAAACGCTGGTCGACCTTTCCCGCCGCCGACAAGACTCACTGTATCAGCGAAGCCACGATGGGCGGCGATTCGAGCTACACCGAACTCCTTACCTGCCTCGAAATGGCAGCCGACGTGCGCAACCTCGGCAAGGATGCCGATACCACCCCGCCGCCAAAGACGACGCCCGCCTCCCATCGCCAGCCGAAGCGGTAGCCCCATCAAGTTCCCTCCCCACAAGGGGGAGGGGATCAAATAGGGCGCCTAATACCCGATCAAGATCTCGCTCACCGTCGGCTTGAGCGCGCGCATGGCGGGATCGTTGGAACTGTATTGGTCTTTGGCCGGCAGTTCGGTGTCGGCTTTCTTGATGGTGGCGTGCAGGCTCACTCCGGCCTTGCAGCCGCCCGGCAATCTTGCGAGTTCGCCGCCGTCCCAGTCGGCCACATTGGCGATGCCGTCCTTGTCGAAGCCGGTGAGCTTGAGCGGCTTGTTGTTGAGCTTTTCCAGTTGCTCGAGCGTCAGCCCGAGCCGCAAACCCTTCGGCGCGGTCCAGATCGACTTGCCGGCGATGTCGATCAGATAAGTGCCGGTGCGGTTCGGATTCTGCCACCACACTTCGAGCCGCCGCCGCGGGTCCTTGGGAAACAGCACGGTGGCGCCGACCTCGACGCCCTGCACGG
>JASHRW010000324.1 GCA_030037065.1 Xanthobacteraceae bacterium | reverse complement strand
AGCTCATGCAATTCAGGTGCTTCGTCGGGAGAGAACAGCGTCCATGGCTCATCCGCTTCAACACGCTGCATGAACAAGTCGGGCACCCAGTTGGCGGTGTTCATGTCGTGGGTACGACGGCGATCGTCGCCGGTATTCTTGCGCAGGTCGAGAAACTCCTCAATGTCGATGTGCCAGGTTTCGAGATAGGCACAGACCGCGCCCTTGCGCTTTCCCCCCTGGTTGACCGCGATGGCGGCGTCGTTGGCGACTTTCAGGAACGGCACGACGCCCTGCGACTCGCCGTTCGTACCCTTGATGTGCGCTCCAAGCCCCCGCACCCGCGTCCAATCGTTGCCGAGGCCGCCGGCAAACTTGGACAGCAAGGCGTTGTCCTTGATCGACTTAAAAATGCCGTCGAGGTCGTCTGGGACTGTCGTGAGGAAGCACGACGACAATTGCGGTCGCCGCGTGCCGGCATTGAACAAGGTCGGCGTCGAACACACGAAGTCGAAGGAAGAGAGCAGATCGTAGAATTCGATGGCGCGTGCTTCACGATCCACTTCGCGCAAGGCGAGCCCCATCGCGATGCGCATGAAGAAGGCCTGAGGCAGTTCGAAGCGCGTGCCGCCGGATTGCAGGACATAGCGGTCGTAGAGCGTCTGAAAGCCGATATACTGGAACTGAAGATCGCGTTCCGGCTTCAGCGCCGCGGCGAGTTTGGTGAGGTCAAATCGCGCGAGTTCGGGGTCCAAAAGTTCAACCTCGATGGCCTTGCGGATGTAGCGCGGAACATAATCCGCATAGCGCTCCGCCATGTCCGCTTGGCCGGCTTCCTCCGGCCGACCATAGACGAAACTCAAGGCCTCGCCGCGCAGCTTGTCGAGCAGCAAGCGGGCGCTGACATAGCTGTAGGCCGGTTCCATCTCGACCAAGGCGCGGGATGCGAGAATAGGCGCAAGCGCGAGCTCTTCGGCGCTGACGCCGTCATAGAGATTACGCTGCGTCTCCGCGAACAGCGTCTCGGCCGAGACATCATCGAGGCCAAGGCAAGCCTCGGCAATAAGGCGGCGCAGCCGAGCCGTATCGAGGGGCGAGAGGACGCCGTCCCTGCCCTTGACGTGGAGCGTCGCATCGGTCGCATTGGATTTTTCGGTTGATATTGCCTGCGCTCGCGCGCGGGCACGTTCTTCACGATAGAGCACATAGGCGCGTGCCACCTTGTGGTGTTCGCTCCGCATCAGCGCCAGTTCGACCTGGTCCTGAATGTCCTCGATGTGGAACGTGCGCCCCGCGTCAGCGCGGCGCGTCAGCGCCACCACAATCTGGCCGGTCAGGCGCTCGACGATTTCGTGGACGCGCCGCGACGCTGCCGCGTTGCTGCCTTCGACTGCAAGAAAGGCTTTCGTGAGCGCAACGGCGATCTTCGTCTGATCGAACGGAGTAACCGCGCCATTGCGGCGGATCACCTGGAATGCCGGTTCGGGCGAAACCGCCGCTTCCGCTGCAGAACCGTTCGTATGCAGAATCCTCGCGCCTGGCCGTACACTCTCCACCTGCAAAGACATCTGCAGCCCCTTCCCATGTTGAGGGCGGAAGCCGCGCGGCGGACGCATGCGGGATTATGTGGGCGGCCGAGACCGCCAACGGCCAGCAAGCGGCCACCGGGACACCCCGCCCGAGGTCGTAGCGTCTGTTACGGCAGGTCTCCTGGCTCGCGGGTCGATGCGGTTGTCTGGCCTTCCCAATGCCTTGAGGCATCAGTGGCTGTTGGCGACAACAACTCGCCGCTTACAGTTGCGGGGGCAGCGCTGGGTTAGTCCCAGGGGGGGCGCACCAGCTTCCCTCTTAGCCTCGAAGCCTTGCGAATCCGAGGGCCGTAATCTCAATATATGGAGGCTATAGCACATAACTTGTCAATATATTGCGATAGCAAAAATTTCGCCCGAAGGCCGAAGTCACAGAATCCACTATCTGCTTGTGGATAGCGGCACCGCCGATTTGGCATTCATGGCAGACGACGGCTGGGAGGCGAAGGGTCGGGCTGCATCTTCCTCTCGCCATTGCGACACTATGTTGGGATTAGCCGCGAGCCAGGCAATATGCTTCGGCGCATACAGCGGCAAACGGAACGATTGTCGCCCGCGGCGGTGGGAAGCCATGCCTGAATGGGAGAGCCGACGATCCTTGGACCACCGCCGACGTTCTACCGCGGTTATGCCCAGGATTTCTTCCACCATTTTCGATGTGAGCCGCTCGTGTCTGTAGGCGTCTAGCATCAGGTCGATCTTTGGAATGACGTTTTTTAGCTTATCAACCGTGTCGAAACTAAATGATGCAACTACCCGATCGCCCTCGTCATCTCGCGCAAACGGCCGCCCTCGCTTAAGCGCAGATTTCACGCGGCTGCGAATGTCGCGTCCACGAAGATCGGATCCGAGGGTCAGCGCGACGGGCGGCTTGTAGGAAATCACAATGCCATCTCGGTCCGTCATGATTTCCAAGTGACGGCTTTGCAGCAAAGGCAATCGTCCGGCGGCGATCATGAGGCCCTTCAGTCCCCATTTTATTAAGCAGCCCGATATCCCATCACGATTGTTTCGGCAAATCTGTGACGCGGTCAATCCAAATATCGGGGAGGCGAAAGGATCGGAGCAAGCGAATGGTGGATACCATGAAACCGAATATTCCAGTGTCGCGAATCACGATCGCTGTGACATCGGGTAGGGAGCAAACGACCTCCGCTCTTCGTCGACGGCAAGCTTGCGACCGATCGGTGGAAAAGCACGTTGCGGGCAATTGGGCCGCTCGCACACCTTGCACCCCAATCCGATCGGTGTCGCTGCCGCGGTGTCGGCCAAATCAAGCCCCTTTGAATAAATCAAGCGGCTGGCGTGTCGAATGTCGCAGCCCAATCCGATGGCAAACGTTTTGCTGGGCGCGCCGAAACCGCCTGGGCTTCGCGACACTGTCCGGGCAATCCAAAAATAGGTTCGACCGTCTGGCATGCGTGCGAGCTGGGTCAGGATGCGGTTGGGCACAGCGAAAGCTTCGTACACATTCCACAACGGACATGTTCCGCCGACGCGGGAGAAGTGAAAATCTGTCGCCGACTGTCTTTTAGAGACATTGCCGGCCCGATCCACGCGGACGAAAAAAAACGGAACGCCTCGCGCTTCCGGGCGCTGCATCGTGCTAAGACGGTGGCATACGGTTTCAAAGCCGACGCCGAAACGGCGGCTCAAGCGCTCAATGTCGTAACGCAGCGATTCCGCTGCTTCCAAAAACTCCGCATAAGGGAGGATGAGCGCGCCAGCGAAATAGTTGGCTAGGCCGATACGGGCGAGCGCCCGAGGCTCGTCGCCGGAGAACGCCCCGCCGTCGGTGAGACCGTGCAAGACTTCCCCAAATTCCAGAAAGGCGATTTGGGTCGCGATTTGAAACGCTTGCTGGCCTGGCCGCAGGTGTGGCGAAATATGCAGAATGCGCGCTTTGGCATCGTAATAGCGATACATGTCAAGGGCGGCGTTATCGGCTATGTCGAACACGACGCGAATCCCGTGTCCTTTCTGGAGACGGCCAGCCAGATCGGCAACGAGATCGCCGATGCGCAAACGCGATTCCACGAAGATGCGCTCGGCGGCCTCATCGAGCTCGGCGATATGGTTATGCCGCGCATAGAAGAAATCCCGCACTTCCTCGAAGGGAGCGAGCGGTTGGGTGGCGGCGTAGTCCCGCCAATCGTCGCCGAGCCGCGCCGCCAACGAAACGCATTGGTCCATTGCATCGCGGTAACGGCCGTGAAGCGTGACAAGAGCGCGACCGACCGCTGGCATGTTCGCGACAAGTTCGCGTATTTCCGTCATTCCGACCTTTTCGCCAGATGCGGCATCCGCAAACGTGTCCCGCAGGTCCGAAAGCAACTTGGTTTCCTCGTCTTCGGAGAAAAGCTGAACATCGATGCCGAAGACGGAATTGATCTTGAGTAGGATGCCGACGGTCAATGGACGTTGATTCTTTTCGAGCTGATTCACATAGCTGGGTGACAGCTCTAACGCTCTGGCCAGCGCGATCTGCGTCAGGCCGCGCTCTTCCCGGAGGCGCCGAAGGCGGACGCCCATAAAAGCCTTTTTCATCTGTCGCCTACAAATTTGCAAAATTTGCAAACAGGAAGAATTTTACCCGCAAACATTCGCATTTTTAGGCGTTTCGTCACTGCTCAATAATGCGGATATTGCGAATTGCCGCTATTTGCAAGTCCCGCGAGACCGCTCATGCAAGCCCAATCTGCGGAAACCATCGGCGATGAAGAAACGCGCTTTGTGGAAATGATCTTTCCCGAGCAGGCCAACCATTACGGCACGCTGTTCGGCGGCCATGCACTGAGCTTGATGGGCAAGGCGGCATTCGTCGCGGCGACGCGACGCGCTCGGGCTCCTGTTGTAATGGCGACGTCCGAGAAGGTCGAATTCCACGTTCCGGTCCGCGTCGGCGAACTCGTTGAGTTGACGGCGCGAGTCGTGCGCGTGGGCCGTTCCTCGATGACCGTCACGGTCGATGCGGTCTCGGAGGGCCTTGTATCGGGAACGCGCCGGCTCGCCGTCCGCGGCTCCTTCGAGATGGTCGCCGTGGACGATTCCGGCAAACCTATGCCGGTCGGGCAATCTCCCTCCCATCACGTTGCAGAGGAAGTCCTGTCGTGAAGTTGCACTCGATCCGCACGCACAAGTCAGCCGAGAACCTGCCGCGCACGGCACAGCTCGCCTGGAAGATCGCGGAGGTAGCCGCTGATCCGGTCGCCGTCAGCGCGCCGGTCGTCGAGATGATCGGCAATCGCATCATTGACAACGCAGCAGTTGCCGCGGCGGCGCTCGCGCGGCATCCCGTCATCAACGCACGTGCGCAGGCAAACGCCCATCCCTTCAAGCCAGGTGCGACGGTGTTCGGATTGTCGCAGCATCGCCGTCTCTCTCCCGAATGGGCGGCGTGGGCGAACGGCGTCGCCGTACGCGAACTCGATTTCCACGACACGTTCCTAG
>JASHRW010000323.1 GCA_030037065.1 Xanthobacteraceae bacterium | reverse complement strand
GTCGAGCTTGCGGGCGCGATCAGCCGCTTGCCCAACGTCGTGACGCGGACTTGGGAATATTGGAGCGCGCGGGCTGAGCCCACCTCCACCTTGCGCCGCGGCGGCGTGAAGTCCACGCGCGCCGCGCCACATGCGGCTCGCAAAGGCAAAAAGCGCCGATAGCCGCGAATGATTTGATCTTTTGAAAGCATTTCGGCGTGGCCCCGCGTCGATCACACGACGCAGAAGCGCACGCCGGAGTTTTTTATGACTTGGCTGCCTTGGCGAAACAGATGATCCGGCCCCGCCTTCGGCGAGATCGTTAGGCCGTTACTTCCACT
Source organism: Xanthobacteraceae bacterium (assembly GCA_030037065.1). GTDB lineage: Bacteria > Pseudomonadota > Alphaproteobacteria > Rhizobiales > Xanthobacteraceae > BOG-931. The sequence goes on along the minus strand of JASHRW010000323.1, from coordinate 32,901 downwards.
TGCACTCGCCCTTGTGGATTTTCGTGGCCTTTTCCATTTTTGCCCAGCACATGTTGGTGAAAGTGTGCTGGGAACCATTGACCGTGCCGCACACAGGCTTCCACACCTCGCCGCATGCCGCTGCAAGGGCACTGCCGGTGAACGAAATGGACATCGCAGCCGCGACGAGTCCGGCCATTGCGAGACATGACAAACTTTGAACGCGCATTATCAACCCCCCTATCAAATGGGCCTGAAATAGCCCGGGCGCGGAACTTTTAGCACAATTATCAGCGGAAACTATAGTCTAAACGGGCTGTGGATGAGGGCGGCGCCTCCCAGGAAAGCGATCAATTCCGGTCGCGTGCCGCCGCGCTGATCGCATTCAAGATCGCCATGCGCCCCTGCGTCAGTGCGCCGCGCACCATTGGTTGTTTGCCGATCTGGCCCATCTCGCGCTGGCGCCGAACGGTTGCCATCGTCATGAGCGGCTCGACACCAAGCTCGCGCAGCGTGTCGGCGCTCTCCTCCATCTCGGCGGCACGCCGCTCGCCGTGGCTCGCCATGCGTTCGAGGTTGTAGGGCACGACTTTCGCCCAATCGAGACCGGGATAGTTGTTCTTCATCGAGGTTGCGACCTCATCGACCACGCCGGCGCGCGACGCCGCGAGAAAACATTCGAGGGTCAGCGCTTCGATGCCTTTGATCATAACGCTGCGCACCATCTTGATGGCGGCCGCCGCCCCGATTTCGGCGCCGGCGATGCTTGCGCGCATGTCGAGCGCGCCGAGCACGGGGGCAACCGCGTGCGCATGCGGTCCGGCGATCAGCATCGGCGTGCGATGGCGTGCCGGATGGATCGGCGCGAGCACCGCGACGTCGACGTAGCGCGCGACTGCGCCGAGGAATTTTGCTGTCTCCTGTTTGCGGCCGGGTGATACCGAGTTGATGTCGAGAAAGAACGGACTGCCGGCAAGGTGCGGCTTGACCGATTGCGCCGCTTCGAGACTCGAGGCTGCAGTGACGGCGGAGACGATCGCGTCGGCGCCATACACCGCATCGGCCGCCGAGGACGCGCAGCGCATGCCGATCGCTTCGCCGGCGAGTCTTAGCTTTTCGCCTTCGCGGGCGGGAAATAGAACATCCCACGCCGAGATCATCTCCACGCCCGACTCGCGCAAGCCCGACGCGATGGCCTGGCCAGCTTCGCCGAAGCCGATGAAGCAAATCGCGACTTTTCCATTGGGCATGGGCGTAATCCTTTACGGCTCTTGCAGCGCACGGATCATGGCAGGTCGCACGCGAGATTTGCAATGCCGCAGCGCGTCGTTAGGATGCGCGCCGCGCGCGGAAAATAGCCGCAGCGCGATAAGCGTCGGGCAAAAGCATGAACCAATCCTCCTGCCGTGATCGTCTGGAACTGGCGCTGTTCCGCATTGCCGAACCGGACGGGCAAGGGTCGCGCACGTGCCTGACGGTTTATCCCACCGCCGCGCGCGCCGCGGCCGACGCGGCGGATGCCCGCGCGGGGCTTGGTCTATCGCTCGGCCCGCTCGACGGCGTCATCGTGAGCGTCAAGGACCTGTTCGACGTCGCCGGTGAGCCAACCCGCGCCGGCTCGAAAATCCTCGCCGAGGAAGCGACGCCGGCTTTGGCCGACGCCGCGATCGTACGCCGGCTGCGCGCTGGCGGCGCGGTGATCGTCGCTAAGACGAACATGACGGAGTTTGCCTTTTCCGGCATCGGCGCCAACCCGCATTTCGGCACGCCCGGCAATCCGCACGATCGGACGCGGGTGCCAGGCGGCTCATCGGCCGGCGCTCCGGTCGCCGTCGCCGACGGCATGTGCGAGATTTCCATCGGCAGCGATACCGGCGGCTCGGTGCGCATCCCGGCTTCGCTCTGCGGCCTAGTCGGTTTCAAGCCGAGCCGGCAACGGGTACCGACCGATGGTGCCTTTCCGCTGAGCTATACGCTCGATTCGATCGGGCCGATCGCTTCGACGGTGGTCCATTGCGCCAAGGCGGATGCGGTGATGGCCGGCGAGGAATTTTCCTTCTCGCCGCTTGAACCGGCCGCGCTCGCCGGTCTGCGCTTCGGCGTCGCCGAAGGGCTGCCGCTCGACCGGCTGGACGATACGGTGGCGTCGGCATTTGCTGCGGCGGCTAAACGACTCGATGGCGCCGGCGTGCGGATTAGTCATGAGACGATCGCGCTGTTCGACGACATGAACGAGGTCAATGCCAAGGGCGGTATCTCGCCGCCGGAGGCTTGCTCCATTCATCGCGACCGGATGCGACGGCGCGCGGCCGATATCGATCCCAACGTGCGCGCGCGCATCGAGCGCGGCTGTGCGGTACCGGCGGCCGACTACGTCGACATGCTGCGCGGGCGTGCACGCCTTGTCCGTGCCATGGAGGCGCGGCTTGCTGGGCTCGACGTGCTCGTCATGCCGACAACCTCGATCGTCGCGCCGACTATCGCGGAGGTAGCCGACGCGAAAGTCTTTGCCGCCCGCAATGCCGCGCTATTGCGCAACACGGCCATCATCAACTTCTTCGACCTTTGCGCCATCACGCTGCCGCTGCCATCCGTATCCGGTGCATTGCCGGTCGGGCTGATGCTGGTCGCACGCAACGGGCAAGACCATCGGCTGTTGCGCATTGCCGCTGCGGTGGAAGCGTTGCTCAAGAACTGAGCGTTGGTCGCCATTTCGGAAGCATGCTCGGGCACCATCGACTCAGTCGACTAGAACCTCGTGCAGCGCCGCAAGCAGCATGTGGTAGCGATCGGCGCCGAGTTTTGCGCTCAAGCGCCGCTCGTGGCGCACCGCCAGCGCCTTGGCGCGTGCGAGCAGGGCGCGGCCCTCGCCGGTGAGCTGCAGTGCGTGGCGGCGGCCGTCGGCCGGCGATTTCAGCCGCTGCATGAGGCCGCGGCGTTGCAGCCGGTGCAGGAGCCGCGCCAACCGCGCCCGCTCGATACCAAGCGTTGCCGCCAGTTCGGCCTGCGACAAGCCGCGATTGGCGTTGATGACTACCAGCACCGAGAACTGCGCCGGGCTGAGCTCGACACGCTTGAGCGTGCGGATGAAGTCTTGGAAAATCCAGACCTGGAGCCGCCGCACGAAATAGCCGAGGTGATCGTGGAGCGTATCGAGCGTGACGACAGCGCTGCCGGTGCTGCGTCGTGTCGCGGCGGCGCGGCGGAACGGCAGCGCCGGCTGGCGGCGGCTCCTGACGGGCGTCATGTGGGCGTTGTTCTCCGATAAGAGCCGGCGCCGGCCGCCACAACAGTGTTGACGCAATTGTTGTCCAGGACAACAATAAGCGGGGAGCAACGAGGGCGTCCAGCGGGGCTCTTTTCCAGCCTTGTAACCGCGCCATCATTTCCGGCATCATGGGAAAAAGCTGAGCAGAAAAGCCATGGGAGGATCGTCATGCATCACCAATCCCGATCGAAATCCGCGCGCCTAACCCGTCGCGTTTTCACCACGACCGCCGGCGCCGCCGCCGTGTTAGCCGGCGCGGCGCCGTTTAGCGTGCTGCGCGCGCAAGGCGGCCCGCTGAAAGTCGGCGTGCTGTTGCCGCGGTCGGGCTTCGAAGCAGGCATCGGCCAAGATTGCCAGCGCGGGGTCGACATTGCTCCGCCGATCCTTAAATCGCTCGGCCTGCCCGAGCTGACCATCATGAATGGCGACACCGAGTCGAATGTCGATGCTGCGCGCGAGCATGCCGAAAAGCTGATCAGCGACGGCGCGCAGCTTCTTGTCGGTGCCTTCGATTCCGGCCAGACCACAGCGATCGCCCAGGTCGCCGAGCAGAAGGGCATTCCGCTCATCATCAACATCGCCGCCGCGCCGCAGATCACCGAGCAGGGCTACAAATTCGTATTCCGCAATTTTCCCACGGCGGGTATGATTTTGTCCGACGCGTTTGTGAACCAGAAGGAGGTCTTTGGCATCGCCGGCGCGACGCCGAAAACCGTGGTGTTCATGCACGTGAACGATACGTTCGGTACGGCGATGTCGAAGGGTATCGGCGTGCTGATGCCGAAATTCAACATGCCGTATAAGATCGTCGAGGAGATTGCCTACGATCCGGCGGCACGCGATCTTTCGGTCGAGGTGACCAAAGCGAAGGCGACAAATGCCGACGCTCTTCTGATGGTCAGCCGCCTCAACGATGCGTTGCTGATAACGCGCGAGCTGATCAAGCAGCGCTGGACGCCGCAAGCCATCCTCAGCATGGGGCCGGGCTGGTACGAAGACCAGTATTTCAAGACGCTTGGCAAGATGGCCGACGGGCCGATCAGCTTCGTGCCCTGGTTCGATCCCAACAAGAAGCTGGCGCAAACACTGGAAGCAGCCTTCGTCAAGGCGTATCCGGGCAGCAATTTGAACACCAATCAGGTGTTCACCTTCGAAGCGCTGCTTGTCGCCGCCGACGCCTACAAGCGTGCCGGCTCGACCGACCCGAAGGCGCTCGCCGACGCGATCCGCGCCACCAATATCACCGACAATGTCAGCGTCGGGCCGGGCATCCGGTTCAATGCCAAGGGGCAAAACGACAAGGTCAAGGATAGCGCCATTCAGAATCGCGGCGGTAAGACGGTCACGCTCGCCCCGAAGGAAGCCGCCAACGCCAAGCCGGAATGGCCGCTGAAGCCCTACCAAGATCGTGCGTGACACGAGCCTGGTACTGAGCGGTGTCGTTTGACGTCTACCTGAATGTGGCCGTCGCCGGAATTTTGACCGGCCTGGTCTACGGCCTGATGGCGCTCGGACTGTCGGTCATCTTCGGCGTGATTCGTATCGTCAACTTCGCCCACGGCGAGATGATGTCGATCGCGATGTATATCGCGGTCGTGCTGTTCACCGCATTCCACCTCGATCCATTGATCATGCTGGTGCCGGTCGCCGCAGTGATGTTCGTGTTCGGCTATGTCTTGCAGGCCGGCCTGATCAACCCGTTCATTACCAGGCCGGAGCATACGCAGTTTCTCCTGCTGGTGGCGCTGGCGATCATCATCGCCAACACGCTCTTGATTCTGTTCGGTCCGGACGCGCGCACGGTGCAGACGGCGTATGCCTATGACAGTTTTCAGCTCGGTCCGGTCCTGATTGACGCATCGAAAGCCTATGCCGGAATCGCCGCTATCGCATTCGCTGTCGCGTTGTTCGCGTTCTTACGTTTCAGCCTCCTCGGCAAGGCGATTCGCGCCTGCGCTGACAATTACACCGGCGCGCTCGTCGTGGGCCTCAACGTCAATCGGCTCTACGCGCTCAGTTTCGCGCTCGGCGCCGCATGCGTCGGCGCGGCAGGATCGATGATGACCCTGATCGTCGATGTCACGCCGAGCATCGGCCCGGTCTATACGCTGCTCGCTTTCGTCATCGTCATCACCGGGGGGTTGGGCTCGATGGCCGGCGCGCTCGTTGGCGGCATTCTGATCGGGCTGACCGAGGCGATGGCCGGACTGCTGTTCACGCCGTCGGCCAAAAGCATGTTTGCTTTTGCCATTCTGGTGCTGGTGCTGCTGTTCCGGCCGCAAGGCATCCTCGGCAGGAGGGCGTCATGACGGCGTCCGTGATTGCCCGCCTGAGCGAAGACGTTCCGCACCGGACGATCATCCTGCTTGGCATCGTGCTCGCGGCGTTGTTGATCGCGCCGTGGGTCGTCAACGATTATCTGCTGACAGTGCTGATCGTCGCACTGTATTCGGCCTATACCGGGCAAGCCTGGAACATCATGATGGGCTTTGCTGGGCAATTGTCGCTCGGCAACGCTCTTTACGCTGGTGTAGGCGCCTACGTCGCGGCGTTTCTGTTCACCAAATTCGGAATCGGTCCGTGGATCGGATTTCTGGCGTGCGCCCCGGCGGCCGCCGCATGCGGCGCAATCATCGGTTTTCTCGCCTTCCGCTTCGGCGTCGCCGGCGTCTATTTCGCCATTCTGACTATCGCCTTTGCCGAGTTCGCGCGCATCGGTTTCGATCATCTGGCAATTGTCAACGCCTCCGCCGGCCTGTTCTTGCCCGTGCAGCAATATGCCCACAACGATCTGTGGCGGCTGCGCGGCAATCCAATGATGTTCTATTATGTCATTCTCGTCGCCACCGTACTGGCCTTTATCCTTTGCCGGCTCCTCCTTCGCAGCCGTATCGGCTATTTCTGGCTCGCCATCCGCGAGGACGAGCAGGCAGCGCGCGCCGCCGGCATCGACACGTTCCGCTACAAAATGTACGCGGTGATGATTTCCGCCGCGGTCACATCGTTTGCCGGCGTGTTTTACGCGTTCTTCTACAACAATCTTTTCCCGGAGCAGGTTTTTAATATCGGCCGTTCCATCGAGATGGTTCTGGGCCCGGTGATCGGCGGCGTCGGTACCCTGTTCGGACCGATCCTCGGCGCATTCGTGCTCAACGGCCTTGCCGAAACGCTCAATTCCGCAATGAGCGCCGCGGGCCTCGATCTGCCGGGAGCCAAGGAGGTCTTCTACGGCCTCTGTCTCCTGCTCGTCATCTTGGCGCTTCCCGAAGGCGTATGGCCGCCGCTGGCGCGTCGGCTCGGCATCGATAAGGGCATGCGATGACGGCATTGCTCTCGCTCGAACGCGTCAGCAAGCGTTTTCGCGGCCTGGTCGCCGTCGACGGGGTGAGCTTTGCCGTGCCGGAAGGCGCGATTTTTGCGGTGATCGGTCCGAACGGCGCCGGCAAGACCACGCTGTTCAATATGATCGCCGGCGCCATGGCGCCGGATGCCGGCACGATCGCCTTTGCCGGCGAGCCGATCGCCGGTCTCACGCCTGACGCCGTATGCCGGCGCGGCATCGCCCGCACGTTCCAACTGGTGCGGCCGTTTCCGGCGCTCAGCGTGGAGGATAACGTCATTGTCGGAGCGCTGCTGCATCGGCGCGATGTCGGTGCGGCGCGCGAGCGGGCACGTGAGCTGCTGCGCCGCTTCGATTTGTTCGATCGCCGCCATCGGCCGGCGTCGGCACTCACCCTGCCGGACCGCAAGCGGCTCGAAGTGGTGCGCGCGCTCGCCACCGAGCCGAAGCTCCTCCTGCTCGACGAAGTGGTCGCCGGATTGCGGCCGACCGAAGTCGACCGCATGGTCGCGGTTTTGCGTGCGCTCAATCGCGAGACCGGTCTGACCATCCTGTTGATCGAGCACGTGATGCGCGCGGTGATGGCGCTCGCGGCCCGCGTACTGGTTCTCGACCACGGCACGGCGATTGCGGAGGGGACACCGGAGGCCGTCGTGCGCGATCCAGCCGTGGTGCAATCGTATCTGGGCGCCGAGGCGGTGTGATGCTGCGCGTGGAAAATCTCGACGTGTTCTACGGCGACGCGCAGGCGCTCGACGCGGTATCGCTTGACGTTGAGGAAGGCGCTATCGTCGCCATCGTCGGCGCCAACGGCGCCGGCAAGACCTCGCTCATTCGCGCCATTGCCGGCATGCTTAACCCCGCGCGCGGGCGAATTCTGTACGGGACGACCGACATCGCTGGTTGGCCGAGCTATCGCGTCTGCAATCTCGGCATCGGTCAGGTGGCCGAAGGGCGGCAGATTTTTCCGACGCTGTCGGTTGCCGAAAATCTGGATATGGGCGCGCTATTGCCGCGCGCGCGCGCCCGTCGCGAGGATAATCGTAAACGCGTGCTGGCGTTGTTTCCCGTGCTCGCCGAGCGCGCGCGGCAGGCGGCCGGGACGTTGTCGGGCGGCGAGCAGCAGATGCTTGCGATCGGACGCTGCCTGATGGGCGCGCCCGAGCTCGTCATGTTCGACGAACCCTCCCTCGGGCTTGCACCCGCCGTGGCCCATAATGTGCTGGGCACCATCCGCGATCTTAATCGCGAGGGGCTCACCTGCCTCCTGGTGGAACAGAACGTGGCGCTGTCGCTTAAGCTTGCGGGCCGCGCCTACGTGCTGGAAAACGGACGCATCACGCTGTCCGGCAGTGGTGCCGAGCTATTGGCCGACGATCGCGTGCGCAGTGCCTATCTGGGACTGTAGCGAGGCGCTTAGCCGGAGCGCCGGCTGCGCTCCATCATAATGCCGAGCGCCGCAATTCGCGCGCTCAGCGGCGCCAGAGGAAAGGATTGCCGCAGCCGGCCCAGCACATCGGTTGCGCTCGGCATCTCGAATTCGGCCAGCGCCGCCGCCATGGCGCGGGCCATTTCGGCTTCGGGACGACCCGATAGAGCCGGCGGCACCATTGTGACGTCGCCAAGTGGCACGGGAGATTGCACGCGGATAACACGGCGGGCGCTCATGGATGCGCTCCATCTGGCTTTCGGTGCTTGGCAACGCACCAACGAGCGTCGAGTTCCGCCGGCGAGTTGTCTCGTTCCGGCCGTGTGCTATATGCGCCGCATTGCATCAATGTGAACGGGCGACACAAGCCTGTGCATGAAGGAGAAGCGTGTCATGAAACTTTATTATGCGCCCGGCGCGTGCTCGCTGTCGCCGCATATCGTCTCGCGTGAGGCGGGCATCAACCTCGAATTCGAACAGGTCGATAACCGCGAAAAGAAGACCAAGAGCGGCAAGGATTATTGGACCATCAATCCCAAGGGTCAGGTGCCGGTGCTGGAATTGGATAACGGCGAGCGGCTCACCGAGGGTCCGGTGATCGTGCAATACCTCGCCGAGCAAAAACCTGCTTCCGGCCTTTTGCCGGCATCAGGATCGATCGATCGCTACCGCGTACAGGAGTGGCTGAATTTCGTTACGTCAGAACTGCACAAGACCTACGGACCGATCTTCCGGCCGACCACGCCCGAGGAATTCAAAAGAATCTCCAGGGAGAATCTCGGCAAGCGGTTCGACTGGATCGACAAGCAACTGGCCGGCAAGCAGTACTTGATGGGCGATAAATTCACCGTCGCCGACGCTTATCTGTTCACGGTGCTGCGCTGGTCGCCGCGCGTCGACGTTGATCTGTCCAAGTGGCCGAACATCAAGGCCTACATGGACCGCGTGGCGGCGCGGCCCAAGGTGCAGGAAGCGCTCAAGGCGGAGGGGTTGCAGTAGCCGGATGACAGACGGCAGATGACGGAGGGCAGATAAAGGTATTTGTCCTCTGTCGTCCGTCTGCCGTCGTCCCGTTACAGCGGCGCCCCGATCGTCACGTTGAGCGTGCCGACGCCTTCGATCTCGCATTCGATCTTGTCGCCGGCGACTGTGGCGGCGACGCCTGACGGCGTGCCGGTCATGATAATGTCGCCGGGCGCGAGTTCGACCATTTCCGACAGCTTGGAAATGACCTCCGGTACGTTCCAGATCATTTGATTGAGATTGCCGTCCTGGCGCACCTTGCCATTGACCTTGAGCACGATGCGGCCTTTCGCGGGGTGACCGATTTCTGATGCGGGCTTGAGTGCACCGCAGGGCGCCGAGTGGTCGAACGCCTTGCCGATTTCCCACGGCCGCTTGATGTCGCGCGAGGCGATCTGCAGATCGCGGCGCGTCAGATCGATGCCGACACCGTAGCCGTAGATGCAATCGTTTGCCTTCGCGACCGGGATGTTACGGCCGCCGCTTTTGAGCGCGACGACCAGTTCGACCTCGTGATGCATGTCCTTGGTCAGTGACGGATAAGGCGCCGTACCGCCGTCCGGCACGACGGCATCGGCTGGTTTGGCAAAGAAGAACGGCGGCTCGCGCACATCCTGACCCATTTCCTTTATGTGTTCGACGTAGTTGCGACCGACACACCACAGGCGGCGAACGGGGAAAATTTTGTTGGTGCCGGCAACCGCAAGCGCGGCTTGCGGCGGCGGTGGAATGACGTAATTCCGGGCTTCGTTAATCATTGCGGTTCGCGGTGAGGAAAAAAGGCGCAAGAGCGCCGCTTATAGCCGACACCGCATCGCGGTCAATGCGAATTCAACCTGAGAAAGCGATCGCTGGTGCTTCGCGCTCGGACGACCGTTCCTTCAATTGCAGCCGATAGAAGGAAGCGTAGCGGCCGCCTCTGCGGAGCAATTCTTCGTGGCGGCCGGACTCGACGATCTGGCCGTCCTCGACCACGAGGATGCAATCCGCGTGCATGATGGTGGAGAGACGGTGGGCGATGACGAGCGTGGTGCGGCCCTTGCAGAGTTCGCCGATGGCTTCTTGAACCATCCGCTCGGATTCCGAATCGAGCGACGCGGTCGCCTCGTCGAGCAGAATAATGGGCGCGTTCTTGATCAGAGCGCGTGCTATCGCGATGCGTTGGCGCTGGCCGCCGGAGAGCTGCAACCCGTGCTCGCCGACAGGCGTATCGTAGCCGAGCGGCAGGCCGAGGATGAAATCGTGAGCGTGGGCGGCCGTCGCTGCGGCGACGATTTCGGACTCGCTGGCGCCTATTCTGCCGAGCGCGATATTGTCGCGGATGGTGCCGCGGAACATATGGACGATCTGGCCCACAAAAGCGATCTCGTGGCGCAACGAGCGGCGCGACACGTCGGCGATGTTCTGGCCGTCGATCAGAATGCGTCCGGAATCGACGTCGTAAAAGCGTAAGATCAGATTGAATGCAGTCGACTTGCCGCCGCCCGAAGCGCCAACCAGAGCGATGACTTCGCCGCGTTCGGCAGTAAAGCTCACGCCGCGCAGCACCGGCGTGCCGGCGTGATAGGAAAAACATACGTCATCGAACTGCAGACGTGCGGTTGTGAGCAGGAGCGGCGGCTTGTCGTCGTCGGCGGGCTCGCCGGCCGGACTGTCGATGACCTCATAGAGGATACGTACGCCGACCAGCGAATTGTTGAGGTCGAGATTGAGCCGCGCGAGCCGCTTGGCCGGCTCGTAGGCGAGCAAGAATGCCGCCAGAAAGGAGAAGAACTCGCCCGGCGTTGCTCCGGTGTAGATCACGCGGTAGCCGCCGTAGATGATCGCCAAAGCGACGGTAAATCCGGCGAGGACTTCCACCATCGGTGCGGCACGGTTGGCCACGCGGGCCATCTTGTTCGCTTCATGCTCGACTGAGCGGACGCTTGTGGCGAGACGCCGCCGCATCTCGTCTTCAAGCCCGAACGCCTTGACCATGCGCAGGCCCTGCAGGGCCTCCAGCATCGTTTCGACGATTTGCGTGCCGCCGGTAAACTGCGTGCGCGCAATTCCGCGCACCCGCCGGATCATCTTGCGCAGGACCAACAGCGCCGGCGGCGCGATAATCAGTCCGCCGGCCGACATCACCGGGTCCTGCGTCACCATAACGAAGGTAAGCCCGATCAGCGACATCAGATCGCGGCCGACGGCAGTGATGACAAGATTGATAACCGCGCTGACTGCGTTGGCGCCGGTGGTCAGACGGGAAATGAATTCCGAGGAATGCCGGTCGGCGAAAAAACCAATATCTTCCTGCAACAGTTTGTCGAACATCCGCCGCTGGTTGTCGGCGACGATGCGATTGCCGACCCAGGACAGGATGACGGCCGAGCCGTAGGTGGCCGAAGCCTTCGCCGCGAAGATCGCCATTGCCAAAAGGCCAAGCGCCACGATCTCGCGGTAATTCTTCTCGACATAGGCCGCGTTGATCATGGTGCCGAGCAGATACGCGGACAGCGCCGTTGCGCCGGCGACCACCACCATCAGCGCGCCGGCGATGGCATAGCGCGGCCAATGGCCGAGCGCCTCATCGACCAGCAGCCGCCGCAGCAGCGGAAAGGTCGCATATTTGTCGGCGGATGCGGCCTGTAAAAGTCTCATGCAGGATCCGTTTCGCCCGCTTTCGAACGATGTTGGCGATGCCGGCCCAACCGCCGTTTCCATGCCCGGAAGTGGTGGAATTTTCAAGTGAGATGACTGGTGAAAGATTCGGTGCCGCCGGCAACGGCGCCGACCGCTGCGGTTCAAATTCGTGGCTTAAGCGCGTGCTAACTGGGCGCCGGCCGAATCGTGCGCGGCGCGCCGCGCCGTGAGCGCGCGTTCCCAGGCGAGCGCGTGGCCGACGATGGTGGGCAGATCGTCGTAACGCGGCTGCCAGTGCAGCGCACGGTGTATCTGCGTGCTGTCAGCCACAATCCTCGCTGCATCGCCGGGCCGCCGCGGGGCCATCTCGACGTTAAAGTCGACACCTGAGACCTGCTTGACCGTCTCAATCACTTCGCGAACCGAGAATCCATGGCCGTAGCCGCAATTGAGGGTCGACGATGGTGCACCGGCGCGAAGTTCGCGCAATGCATCGCAATGCGCCCGCACGAGGTCGCTGACGTGGATGTAATCGCGGATACAGGTGCCGTCCTCTGTCGGATAATCTGTGCCGAAAACGAGAAGCCTCGGCCGCAGTCCGAGCGCGGTTTCGACCGCGACTTTGATCAAATGCGTGGCGCCGGCGGTCGATTGGCCGGTCCGACACTGCGGGTCGGCGCCGGCGACGTTGAAATAGCGCAGTATCACGTGCCTGAGATCATGCGCGGCGCCGGCATCGCGCAGCATGATTTCGGTCATCAGCTTAGACCAGCCGTACGGCGAGATCGGCTGCGTCGGCGAATCTTCGCGCACCGGGATTTCAATCGGATTTCCATAAACGGCTGCCGTCGATGAAAAAATAAAATGGCGCACGCCGCAACTGACAGCACATTCGATCAGCGCGCGCGAATTGACCGTATTGTTGCGGTAATAGGCGAGCGGATCGCGCACCGAATCCGGCACGACGATGGACGCGGCGAAATGGATGATCGCCTCGACATTATGCTCGCGGATAAGCTTTGCGACCAGTTCCTGATTGCCGCTCTCGCCGATGGCGAGCGGCACTCCAGGAGCAATCGCCCAATCAAAGCCGGTCGAGAGATTATCGAGCACCACGACGCGCTCGCCGGCCTCGGCAAGGGCATACACCATATGGCTGCCGATATAGCCGGCTCCGCCGGTGACCAGGATCGTCATATTGCGCGGCCCGATTTCACTCGCCGGCCCTACACGGATTTGATGAACATGGCGTTATGCGGGGCACCGCCGCTCATTTGGCGACGGCGACTGCCGCCAGAGCGCTGCGCGTGGCCGCCAAAACCTCATCGGCGCCGATTTCGGTCATGCAGCGATGATGACCGAAACGGCAGATCGGCTTGTGGCAAGGCCGACAATCCAGCTCGTTCCCGGCCTGGATCGTTGCGGCCAGCGGATTGAGCGGCGCCCAGTGCCAGGGGCTGGTCGGCCCGAATATTCCGATGGTGGGTGTGCCGAGGCTGGCGGCGACATGGAGCAGGCCGGAATCGTTGGAAACCGCAGCCGTTGCCGCCGCCAAAGCCAAGATCGCCTCGCGCAGGTCGGTGGCAGTGAGATCGCGCGCCTGGCTGTCGCCAACGATCTCCTGCGCCAAGGATTTTTCGCCCGGCCCGCCCACGACCCAGACGTCGATTCCGTCCGCCAGAAGCCGTCGGCAAAGTGCCGCATAAGCGGCGGTCGGCCAGCGCTTGGCGGGGCCGACGGCACCCGGGGCGAGCGCCACGGCGGGGCGGCTGTGCGCCGCCAAGCCGCGCTTATCGCGCCAATCGGCGACCTCCGTAGGCGGTACTTTGAGTTCCGGCGCGGGCCACTGGGCCGGAAGCCTGCTGCCCCGCGGGAGGGCCAGAGACGTGCACTCATCGACCATGCGCGGCAACTTGCGCTGACCGAAGCGCAGGTCGTTGACCACGATAAAGCGCGCCTCGCCGACCAGACCGGTTCGCTCCGGAATGCCGGCCAGGAAAGGGGCCAGGGCCGACTTCCAGGTCTTTGGCATGACCAAGGCTGAGCCATAACCTTCCGCCTTCAACCGCTCGGCGAGCTTACGATGCAAGCTGAAAGCAAGCCGCTTGCGCGGCAGGTCCACGACGACGGCGCGCCGGACACCCGGCATGTAGTCGGTCAGCGGCGCGCAAAGCGTTGTCGCCAGCATGTCAACCGGGCGGTCAGGAAACCGCTCCCGCAGCAGCCTCACGACTGAATGGCAGCGGACGAAATCACCGATCCACATATACGGAACGATGAGTACGGGGGACTGTGGCTGCTTCGAGCCATCCACCGCCTTGGGACTTACATATAACGGGTTATCGTCCATTATTCCGGGTGGGGCGGACGCGTTAAGACCTCAGCGGCTGGGGGCGCCCAGTTCTGCGTTGCTTCGTAGCGCTTGGCGTAGCGGTAGAACGTGCCTTCGAAATTGCCAAATGCGATGACGAATCCGGCCCAGCCGTCGATGAAGCCGCGCTTAAGAAGGTAGTGTTTGAGAAACGCCCACAGCCCGTGCCCGAGCGCACTCGCCATGGTCACACGCTTCTCTTCGAGTTTTAGCGCGCCAAGCGAGGAATACCGATCGGCCTTTCTGATCACCTCTGCCAGATTGCGGAAGGGGAACTGCCAGATCGCGTTGCGCAAGGTCCCGGCCGGCTTGCCATCAAGAATCTCATAGTCTTCGTGAACCGCGGTGGGAACATAGCGCATGCTGCCTTTGCGAAATAATTGCGGCTGGCGGAAGTTCGGGTACCAGCCGGAGCCGCGAATCCAGCGGCCCATCATGAAGTTACGGCGTGGCACGAAATAGGCGTTATGCGCGGGCTGTCCGGCCAGCAGTTCGAGAATCTCGTCACGGACTTCTCGGGTGCAACGTTCGTCGGCATCAAGACTTAAGATCCAATCGAATTGGCAGGCGTCGATGGCCTGATTGCGCAGGTCGCCGAACCCTCGAAATGGAACCTGGACGATCCGCGCACCCAGGCCGGCAGCGATCTCGGTGGTCGCATCGGCGCTGTTGGAATCGACGACGATGACCTCGTCGGCCCAAACCACGCTCTCGACCGCGGCCTTGATCTTCTCGGCCTCGTTGAAGGCAATAATGTAGGCCGAAATTTTCTGCATTGTCGAAGTCTCGAAGTGACGCCCCAAGTATATCGACCCATACCATACTGCTTCTTCGTGTCCGCTTTGGAGACCGGATTTCTCGGCCTTGCCTGTCCAGCCTTGTCTCCGAAAATGAATTAATATTCAGTTTTTCAAGCGCCACCGCCTCATGCTCGGTGGCGCTGTCCCAACGTGTGAAAGTGTTGCCCATCGGACCAGACTGGGGCAAAGGAGCGGGCGGTCGGCGTGTGGCCGATCCAACACCAACCGGTCTTTAGGGCGTCGATGCTGCTGGTCACCGGCGGGGCCGGGTTCATTGGATCGAATGTCGTAGCGAGCCTCAACGAGGCCGGACGCACTGACATCGCGGTCAACGACAGTCTTGGCAGTGATGGCAAATGGCGCAATCTCGGCGCTCGGCAGCTCGCCGATTTCGTGCCGCCAACGGAGCTTTTGCGGTGGCTCGACGGCCGCAAGCTCGACGCCGTGGTGCACCTCGGCGCTAATTCGTCCACTACCGCGACCGATGGCGACGCGCTCATCGAAACCAACTTCCGGCTGTCGCTGCGCCTGTTGGATTGGTGCGCCGCGACACGAACGCGTTTCATCTATGCCTCGTCCGCCGCCACCTATGGCGACGGCAGCCGGGGTTTTTCCGACGATTACTCGGTCGCCGCCCTCAAGCGGTTCAAGCCGATGAATCTCTACGGCTGGACCAAGCATCTGTTCGACCTTGCCGTCATCGAACGTGCCGCGCGGAAAGCGAGATTGCCACCGCAATGGGCGGGGCTGAAGTTCTTCAATGTGTTCGGCCCGAACGAGTATCACAAAGGGGAAATGATGAGTCTCGTCGCCAAACGGTTCGATGAGGCTAGGGCCGGCCGGCCGGTGCGGCTGTTCAAGTCGTACCGCGAGGGCATCGGCGACGGCGAGCAGAGGCGCGACTTCATCTATGTCGACGATGCAGTCGCGGTCATTCGCTGGCTGCTCGACACACCCGCCGTTTCCGGCATTTTCAATGTCGGCACCGGTACGGCACGTAGTTTCCGCGATTTGATCGCGGCCATGTACGCGGCGCTCGGCTGCGCGCCGGCGATCGAGTATATCGACATGCCGGCTTCGATTCGTGAAAGCTATCAATATTTCACGCAAGCCGATACCGCAAATCTACGCCGGGCCGGCTATAATGCGGACTTCACCACGCTCGAAGACGGGGTGCGGCGCTACGTGACGGGTTATCTTGATCGCGCTGATCGCTACCGGTGAGCCAATCGCACAGGGGCAGTGGCAGATAGCCATGTTCGATTTTGAGGAAGCACTCAAGCTCATCAGCGAGCAGACCGTGCTGTGCGTCGGCGATCTCATGCTTGACGACTTCGTCTACGGCGATGTCACGCGCATATCGCCGGAGGCCCCGACGCCGGTGCTTGCGGTCAGGCGTAGCGAGATTGAGATCGGCGGCGCCGGCAACGTGGCGCGCAATATCGCCGCACTTGGCGCCCGCTGCATTTTTGTCGCGCTCATCGGCAACGATGACGCCGGTCTGGTGCTGACCAACGCGCTCGCCAAGTTCAACGGTGCAATCGTGCCCGATCTCGTCGTTGACCGAGCGCGGCAGACTACGCGCAAGGTGCGCTTCGTCTCCGAGCATCACTCCGCTCATTTGATAAGGGCCGATTGGGAGACGGCGGGGCCGATCAGCGCCCAGAGCGAGGCCGCATTGATCACCTACGCGGAAGCAGCGCTGCCGCAAGCCGGCGCCGTGGTGCTGTCGGACTATGCCAAAGGCGTGCTGACGCCGCGCGTCATCCGCGCGATCATCGACGGCGCGAAGCGGCTCGATAAACCGGTCGTCGTCGATCCGAAGAGCCACGATTACCGCGTTTATCGCGGCGCGACGCTGATCACGCCGAATGCCAAGGAACTCGCGGCCGCAGTCCATCGCCCGCTCGCCAGCGATGCCGAGATCGCCGGAGCGGCGGCCGAGCTGGCGCAGGCGCTGGCCTGCGAGGCGGTTCTGGTCACCCGCAGCGAAGAAGGTATGACCTTGCAGGTCTCCGGCGAGATGCCGGTTCACATTCCGGCTTATCCGGTGAAGGTCCGTGATGTTTCCGGCGCCGGCGATACGGTCGCCGCGGTGATGGCGGTGCTCTTGGGGATGAATACGCCGTTCGAGCCGGCCATGCGCGGTGCCAATGCGGCTGCGGCAGTGGTTGTCGGTAAGCGCGGCACTGCCACGGTTTCGCTCGCCGAACTGCGCCATCGCATCCTGCCGGCGGCTTCACTGGCGCCGGAGGATAAAATCGTGTTCGACTGGTCAACGCTCGGTGAGCGTTTGGCGCAATGGCGGCGTCAAGGACTGCGCATCGGCTTCACCAACGGCTGTTTCGATCTCCTGCATCGCGGCCATGTTCGCTTGATGGCCGAAGCCCGCTCCGCCTGCGACGTGCTCGTGGTCGGTCTCAACAGCGACGCCTCGACGCGGCGATTGAAGGGAGCCGGCCGTCCGATCAATCCGGCCGAGAGCCGCGCCGACGTGCTCGCCGCGTTGGAAGCCATCGACCTTGTCGTGATTTTCGACCAGGACACGCCGCTGGAATTGATCAAGCTCGTGCGGCCGAACGTACTGGTCAAGGGTGCGGATTATGCCAAGGAGGAAGTCGTCGGCCACGAGGTGGTTGAAGCGGCCGGCGGCCAAGTCGTTCTCGTCGATCTGGTGCCCGGCCATTCCACGACCAACATTGTGCGCCGTGTCGCCGGGCCAGCCGCCCGCGTCGGCAAGCCGGCGGCATCGTGAGGCAGCGGCGCGTCATGGCTGTGGCTGTCGTCAAGGATGCGGCTTCCCGTCCACAGCTGGAGCAGCTGACGGCGAGCGTCGTAATTACGGCTACCCTTCCGGCGCCTGCTGGAGCGACGACTTGATTGATAGTGTCTCTATCATCGTCAGCACCTACAATCGTCCGGACGCGCTGGATGCATGCTTGCGTGCGCTGGCGCATCAAACTGATCAACTATTTGAAATTGTCGTTGCCGACGATGGGTCCGGGCCGCAGACGAGTCAGATCATCAAAGATTGGGCGCCGCGTCTGCCGGTATCAATCCGGCACGTTTGGCACGAACATGGCGGATTTCGCGGCGCAGAGATCCGCAATCGTGGGATCCAGCGGAGTAACGGACGATATTGCATCTTCCTCGACGGCGACTGCCTGGCGCCGCCCGATTTCGTGGCTGGGCACCGTCGGCTCGCGGAGCCTGGCTGGTTCGTTGCCGGTAATCGCATTCTGCTGTCGGCGAAATTGACAACGGGCATTCTCGCCGAGGGATTGGAGGCGGAAAACTGGAGTTTTGCCGCGCTGGTGCGCGAGCGTTTGAGCGGCGGCGTCAATCGCCTGCTGCCGGCAATGCGCCTGCCGCTTGGGCCGATACGCAAACTGCGCCACGGTGATTGGCTGGGCGCAAAGACCTGCAACTTGGCCGTCGCTCGGGACGACCTCGACCGGATCGATGGATTTGATGCGAGCTATGTCGGATGGGGACTTGAAGATTCCGACCTGGTGCTGCGTTTGCTGCACGCCGGAGTGCGGCGCAAGGATGGCCGCTTCGCAACGGGTGTACTGCACTTATGGCATCCCGAGGTAGATCGCTTGGGGCTCCAGGAGAATGAACGTCGGCTGGCCGAAGTACTCTCCGGCAACCGCACTGCAGCGAAGCAGGGACTGTCGACGCTTGACTAGGACCTCGAATCACCGGCGGCAAGTTGGTGGCTTGTGCACCGGGTACGCGCAATCGTGGCCACCGCGACAATCAAACGCGGGCGTCCGCCTTCTTTCGAAGAAAAACTTGACGCGCTACGTCAAGTACCGCGATTTCATGTCCCATCGCCCCAACAAAACCGTCGATCGCGAGCCTTGGACGAAATCCAGGTCCAAGGTCGGGCCGCCGATACCAATAATCATCGAAGATCATCAGCCCTCCTGCCGCCAGCAATCTCCAGGAGAGTGCCGCATCGAGCGCGACGTCGAGACTTGCGTGCGAGCCATCGATGTAAATGATGTCAAAATTCTCGCCGGCATCAATGAGCCTTGTAAGATGATCCATGGAGCGGCCCTTGAGCACGCGCACTTTGCCTGTCGCTCCGACCGCATCGATATTTGCTGTAAACGTTCCAAAGGCGGCGCGCATCGTAGCGGAGTCAATTTCCAAGTTTTCAGTCCAGGGATCGACAAACAGTTATGAGTACTTCGCCCTTCAGGATGGTATGGACGAAGGCGGTTGAATGGCCCTCGCAGGCGCCTATCTCGAGATAGCGTACCGGTCTTGAGCGACAAGCGTGCAAAATATGATCGACAAATCGGGCCAAGCCATCGTTTGGTAGGCCCAACGGCGTCGAAGTCTTTAGTTGTCTGTGCAGAGCTTCGTAGATTTGCCATGCTTGGGCTCGCTTACGCAGCAGCCCCGGTCTTCTGAGCACGGCTGATATCCAGGTGCGAAATCGTCCCCGCTGCATGGTCGGACTGAGCAAATCTAGCATCTCCGGCCGTTTCCATCGCAAGTTGACCGCCATGCTTCAGCCCCCCTAGAGAAGCCTGACGCGATAGTTTGGAATGCCCGACCGTGTCTGTCATCCAAAAAAGGATTGGCTTTCGGCTGTCCCGAACTGCCGAAGACTTGTCAATTGGCCGGGGGAAGGCGCGCACCGGCGCCCGCAAAATTGACCCGCCACGTTAATGGCGGAGCAGAGTGGCTATGGTAATTTCACTTCACGGGCAGGCAGGCTTCACGCAAGCATGACACAGGCAGCCGCATTTCGCGCCAAGGCGTTCGTTTGGCGAACGCTGCAACCGGCTGCCGATTGGCTCGTGGTCGCCGTTGCCGTGTCGCTGCCGTGGTCTACGACGGCCACCGGCGTTCTTATCGGGCTGTGGCTTATTGCCGTGCTGCCGACGCTGGATGCGGCAGCGGTCAAGCGCGAGCTGTTTACGGCGGCGGGCGGCTTGCCGGTCGCGTTGTGGGGATTAGGCGGCCTCGGCTTGTTCTGGGCCGACGTGAGCTGGAGCGATCGGCTTGCCGGATATTCGTCGTTCCATCGGTTTTTGGTCATTCCGCTGCTGCTGGCCCAGTTCCGCCGATCCGAGCACGGGATGCGCGTTCTTGTCGGTTTTTTTGCGGCCGTTACAGGCGTACTGCTTTTTTCCTGGGCTCTCGTGCTGTTTCCATCCTTGCCGTGGCACACCGGCGAATACGGCGTCCCGGTCAAGGACTATATCTTGCAGAGCGGCGAGTTTCTGATCTGCGTATTCGGTTTATTTGCGCTGGCAATTGATGAAAGCCGTGCGCGCCGGCACTGGCTCGTTATTGGGATGCTCGCTTTGGCGTTTCTCTTTCTGGCCAACATCGCGTTCGTGGCCACCGCCCGCACGACGCTTTTGGTTGTCCCGGTGCTGGCTGCCTTGCTCGGCTGGCGGCAATTTCGCTGGAAGGGGCTGTTCGGCGCTGCCATCGTGTTCGCTATTCTCGGTGGCGCGGCAGCTCTCGAGGCGCCCTACCTGCGGGCGCGATTGAGTACATCGCTCAGTGAGCTGCATGCTTACGAGTCAAGCGACAGCATGAGTTCGACAAGCGTGCATCTCGAACTTTTGAAAAGGTCGGCGGTCATTATGCGCACGGCTCCTATTATTGGCCACGGCACGGGCTCAATTCCGGAGCAATTCCGCAACACGGCAGTCGGTAACGGCGGCGTTTCGGCTATTCTTAGTGTCAACCCGCACGATCAGATTCTCGCCGTCGGAATTCAGCTCGGATTGATCGGCATTGCCGTGCTCATCGCAATGTGGGCTGCGCATTTCATGCTGTTCTCCGGCAGCGGGTTGGTGACGTGGATTGGCATCATGATCGTCACTCAGAACGTAGTGTCCTCGCTCGTTAACTCGCATCTGTTCGATTTCACGCAAGCCTGGCTCTACATCTTCGGTGTCGGTGTGACCGGCGGCATGGCGTTGCGCGAGCGGGATCGCGCGACCGCCGCGCAACAGGCCAAACGTTATGAAAACCATCTGTCTGGCGCCTGAGCCCCGCGTCCTTGTCGTAGCATTGCGGCGGCTCGGCGATGTGCTGCTAACGACGCCGTTGATCCGCAGCATCAAGCAGGCGTTCCCGGAGGCCGCGATCGAAGCGCTGGTGTTCGCCGGGACCGAGGGCATCTTGTCGGGCAATCCCGATATCGCCGGCGTCATCGCGATCGCGGAAAGGCAGGGGCCTCGCGAATTCGCTGCGCTGCTGCAACGGATTTGGCGGCGCTACGATCTCGCACTTTCGACGCAAACCGGCGATCGGCCGACGTTCTTGGCGTGGCTCGGCGGGAGACAATCCGCCGGGCCGCTCGATGCGAACCGGCTATCGGCATCGATCAAGCGGCTGGCGCTAAGCCGCTCCTATACAAGCGATAGAGGCCGACACCGCATCGTCGATCTTTTGCGCCTGACCGAGCTGTTGGGCATTCCCGGTTGTGCTGAAATTGTCTGCCCGCAGGGAATTGTGCGACCAGGGCTGCTGCCGACATCTCCCTACGCGGTCGTACATGCCGCGCCGAAATATACTTACAAGCGTTGGACATCTGACGGCTGGCAAAATCTGGCCGGTGCATTGCGCCAACGCGGGTTGGCGACCACCGCGGTGGGCGCCAAGAGCGATCGCGCCTATCTCGATGAGGTATGGCGCCAAAGCGATGTGACGCGGCGCGACGGGACATTGTCATGGCCGGAGCTCGCCGCACTGATCGGCGCTGCTCGTGTCTATATCGGCCCCGATACCGCTGTGACGCATTTGGCTGCAGGTACGGGGGTGCCGACGGTGGCGCTGTATGGGCCGACCGATCCCCGCATTTGGGGCCCATGGCCGGTCGGCGGTCTTGACCGGCCGTGGGCCGCTGCCGGCACAATCCAGCACCGCGGCAATGTCTGGCTGGTACAGAATCCGCTGCCCTGCCTGCCATGCCGATTAGAGGGCTGTGAACGGCGGCTCGACAGTCATAGCCAATGTCTCGACGAACTCGCGGTTGAGCAGGTCGTCGTAGCGGTCGATCAAGCCCTTGCCGTCCGCCGGGCAGCGTGACGGAAATTAGGCAATCGTTGATGCTGGGCCTATAGAACTCCGGCTAGCGACCGGATCACAGTGTCGCCATGAAAACTGTTCATGTGGGCGGCCTGATCAGATGAGTAAAAGCGCAGGCTTGACGCGATGCCCGCGTGAATCGACGCACCGCCCGACGGCCCACATGATGGTCAAAAGGTTAGTCGCGCTGACTTTCGCGGCCGGCGTAACGCTTTTGGTCGGCTCGTGCAGTTCGTTTTCCGATTTTGTCGCCGACTCGTGGCCGCATTTCGCCGGCGGCGAGCCCAAGGGCCTCCCGCCACGTCCGGGGGATCCTGGCTACGACAAATTCATTGCTCACGGCCAGCCTCAGCAAGGCGCCGCGGGTAACGCCGAGCCTGCGGCGACAGGCGAGACGGCGGTCATCGCGAGCCCGAAAGCAGCACAAGCTCCGAGTGCTTTCACCGAGCCATCAAATCAGCAAACCGGTTCGCAGCCGCCGCCTGCGATCGATGGTCCGCGCAGCGATCCCGGCGCCGTGACAAGCGGCTTGTATTGAATCACACCAAGACTCGCTATCGAATCGGCCGCCTCAAGCCACCCCGGCGCGCAGCAGATCGTGGAAATGTACGATACCGACCGGCCGATCCGCCTCTACAACGATCAGCGCGGTGATCTTCGACGAATTGAGCAGTTGCAGCGCCTCGCCGGCCAATTGATCGGGCCGCACGGTTTTTGGCGATACCGTCATGATGTCGTCGACTGCCGCTTGCAACAGGTCTGCGCGCATGTGACGGCGCAAATCGCCGTCGGTGATGACGCCCAGCAGCTTGCCGTCGCGGCCGGTAACGGCAACGCAACCAAATCCTTTGGCTGACATTTCCACGATCGCTTCCGACATCGGCGCTCCGCGATCGATGAGTGGCACGGCTCGTCCCGGATGCATGACATCGCGGACGAATTTGAGCGCCGCGCCAAGCTTGCCGCGCGGATGGAAGACGCCGAAGTCGACCGCGGTAAATCCGCGGCTTTCCAGGAGTGCAATCGCCAGCGCGTCGCCGAGAGCAAGCTGCATTAACGAAGACGTGGTTGGTGCCAGATTGTGCGGGCAAGCTTCGCGCGCCGCGGGCAGCGCCAGCACGACGTCGGCGGCCTTGCCAAGCGTGCTGCCGGCGTTGACCGTCATCGCGACCAGGGCGATGCGGAAGCGGCGGGAATAGTTGATCAGGTCCTTGAGTTCCTCGGTTTCGCCGGACCAGGACAGCGCCAGCATCACGTCGTCGGACGTAATCATTCCAAGATCGCCATGGCTCGCATCAGCGGCGTGAACGAAAAACGCCGGCGTTCCGGTCGACGCCAAAGTCGCCGCGATTTTGCGAGCAATGTGGCCGGATTTGCCCATCCCCGTGACGATCACGCGGCCACGGGCGGTGCGAATCTTGTCGACGGCGGCGACAAATGAGGCGCCGAGCGAGTCGGACATGGCGCCTGCAAGCCCAGCTATGCCCTCGCGCTCGGCCTCGAGTGTACGCAGCGCCGAGGCGATGTACGAACGAGCGGTCGCTTTCTGCGCTGTCGCGTCAGGCGCGCTCATGGTCCCCCGCGGCTTCAATCGACTTCACTCCAATGCCTGCTACGGGCCGCGCCTATTGTCCCCAGGCCTTAAACGCTTCGGCGAAAGCGCGTTCGCCGGGCGGCCCTTTCCCTATCGTTAGGATGGCGCGGCTGCCGTTATTGTAGACGATGAGAATATCGAACCAATCCCGCTCCTTGAGCAACTGGATGTTACGCTGCATGTCGGCATCGGCCGCGTTGAGACCGATGAGGAAGAAGCCGTTCGTCACCTTGACGGCAAGACCGGCGAGCGGCATGCCGCGCACTTCTTCCGAATCCTTCATCAGAATTCCCGGCACGTTGGAAATGCCTCCGCCAGGAAAGTCAGGCGGCAGGTTGAACATGATTTCGATCGTGTGACTGGCCGGCAGCGCCTTATCGGTGTTGCGCCGAAGCGACCAGGTCACCGTCATATGGCGCTCGGGGATCGAGATATCAGCGCGAACCGCGAGTTCCGGTGCCAGGCCGGGACCGGGAGAAACCGTTTCGGTCCGCCACACGACCGAACCGGCGAAGCGCTTTCCTTGCGGATCGTTCGGATCCGCTTCGTACAACACGGCGCGCTGCGCCACCGTCGGCGCCGGTTCGGTGCTGCCCGGATTTGTGCTGGCAGACGGCGCCTGACCGGGGACTTGTTCCTGCGGGACCCGACCCGGAAATTTGCTGACCGGCACCGGATTCGGCGTCGTTTGAGCTGGCGCCTGCGATTTGATGTGCGAGAAATACTGATAGATGCCGGCAATATTGGACCGGTATTGCCAAGCTGTCGCGGCGACGCCGAGCACAATGATCAGGACGAGGACGAATTTCGCCAAGCCGCGGTATGACCGCGGCGGACGCGGTTCCTCGTACTCTTCTTCGCCTTCTTCGTCTTCGGCGAGGCGCGGCACATGTGGCCGCAGCGAGCGCGAAGCCGGGATTGGCTCGACCTCGTCCAGATCATAGGACGGTTCGAGACTGCGCAGATGCAACAAGTCGTCTTCAACCGGCGGCAACTCTTCCTCATCGAAATGCGACCGGAACTGCTCTGGCGAAGGCGGGTCGTCTTCCAAGGGGGCCGCTCGCTGCCGCGAACCCGGAGCATAAGAGTCACGCGTGTCACGCGCCGTCTGCGCCGCCTTCGCTGTTGCCGCACCGAGACCGTCAGCCGCGCTCAGGAAATTGCGGAAGCCTCTGAGACCTTCGGCCTTAATCGTGGACGTGCGCGCCTCGAGAATTCGGTTGCGCGCACTCGCCTTTGCCGATGGCGACGACGCTTCCGCCTGTGCGGCTTCTTCGCGTTGAATCGATTGCGCCGCCTCGCCTTGCGGCGGTTCACCCGCGTCTCCGGCCGCTAAATCGGTCGCAACGGAATTGGGACGTTCGCGTCGCATTGCCGCGGCGAGATCGAGCGGCGGCCGCATCCCGCCCGCCGGTCCGCGTGGCGGTGCCGCCGCCGCACGCTGATCGAGGCGTACCTCGCGCGCCTGAGGCCGTGGCTCGCTGCGAACCTGTGATCGCGGCTCGGCCAGCGCCTTGCGTGCTGCGTCGCTCTCGACCTTGCGAATCGCTTCTTCCAGCGCCAAGCGCTCCTTGGTGATATCGGATTCGGACAGGGCCGGCTCAACGGCGCGCAGTTGCGCGACCAGAGCTGCACGCGCGCGCTCATAGAGCGAGCGGCGCGCCTCGCCGGAATTCTTGGCAAGGCCGTCAACGGCTCGGGCGATGAGCGGGTGATAGTCGGTCATCTCAAAACCCTACGCGCGCCCTTGTTGAATTTCATCCAGATCGGCCTTCCAATTCAGCTTGCCACGTCAGCCTTCGAACGGATTGCGCATGAGGATCGTGTCTTCCCGTTCCGGGCTGGTCGACAGAACGGCGGCCGAGCAGCCGATCAATTCTTCGATCCGGCGCACGTATTTGATCGCCTGCGCCGGCAGGTCGGCAAACGAGCGGGCGCGCGCGGTCTGTTCGCGCCAGCCGGCAATGGTCTCGTAAATCGGCGACACGCGTGCCTGGACGTGCTCGCCGGCGGGCAGATAGTCGATCTCGCGGCCGTCGAGCCGGTAACCCACGCAAACCTTGATTTCGTCGAAGCCGTCCAGAATATCGAGTTTGGTGAGCGCGAGACCGTGTATGCCGCAGGTGCGCACGGTCTGGCGCACCAGCACGGCGTCGAACCAGCCGCAGCGCCGCGGCCGGCCGGTGACCACGCCGAATTCCTTACCCCGTTCGCCCAGCGTGCGGCCGATCTCGTTTTTCTGCTCGGTGGGAAACGGACCCTCGCCGACGCGCGTCGTGTAGGCCTTGCAGATGCCGAGTACGTATCCGATCGCGCCGGGACCGAGCCCCGATCCGGTCGCCGCCTGCGCTGCAACGGTATTCGACGAGGTGACGAACGGATAAGTGCCGTGGTCGACGTCGAGCAGCGCGCCCTGCGCGCCCTCGAACAGGATGCGCTTGCCTTCGCGGCGCTTCTGCTCGAGCAGCGACCATACCGAATCCATATAGGACAGCACGGCCGGCGCGACGCGATCGAGTTCCTTGCGTACCTGCCGGCCATCGATCGGCTCCAGCCCGAGACCCTTGCGTAACGCGTTATGGTGTGTGAGCAGGCGTTCTATCTTGCGGTCGAGCGTCGCGCCGTCGGCGAGATCCATCAGCCGGATCGCGCGTCTTCCCACTTTATCTTCATAGGCGGGGCCGATGCCGCGCCGCGTAGTGCCAATCCGCAATGCCGGACTTGCCGACTCGCGTATGCTGTCAAGCTCGCGATGCAACGGCAAGATGAGGGTTGCATTCTCGGCAATGCGCAGATTATCGGGCGTGACGGTGATGCCTTGCTTCTTCAGTTGGGCGATCTCGTCGAGCAGCGCCTGCGGATCGAGCACCACGCCATTGCCGATGACCGATAGTTTTCCCGGGCGCACCACTCCCGACGGAAGCAGCGAAAGCTTGTAGGTCGTGCCGTTGATGACCAGCGTGTGGCCGGCGTTATGCCCGCCCTGGAAGCGGACGACGATGTCGGCCTGTTCCGACAACCAATCGACGATCTTGCCCTTGCCCTCGTCGCCCCACTGGGAGCCGACCACGACAACATTTGCCATGAGGAATGGTCCCCAACAGCCCGCTCTATGCTTGTATGGGTCTGATGCCGGCCGCCGCCGACAGCCCCGGATAATGGATGACGCCGTTTGAAGCAAGCTTAGTTGGCCCCCCGTCCCCATGACGTGCGGCAAATTATTGTTTTCGCGGCAAATTTAGGCGAGATCAGGCCCTTAATCACAAATTGATACGACTTCACGCCGTGAAGGCGGTATGGCTGTGCGCCGATTGTCGCAGGCTCCGTCGGCCGGATCAGTCATGCGGGCGCGGCAGTGGTCGCGCGCTCAAGTCGGGGGTAGCTCCTCACGCTCCTTTTATGCTGCCGGGAACTCCATCATGACGTGGGCACGAGAGGCCGGAGCGAGCCGCACCGGGGGCTGGTTGTTCGACCAGCCTTACCTGCTGCTGGCGCTGACCTCGCTGTTCTGGGCCGGCAACACGATTCTCGGCCGTTTCATCGCCGGACATGTTCCGCCGATGACGCTCGCGTTCATCCGCTGGAGCGGTGCCTGCGTGATTCTGCTGCCGTTCGCCGCCCGCTCCCTGGCGCGCGACTGGCCCACGATCAAAAAGCACGCCGGCGTTATGATCCTGCTCGCGTTCACCGGCTTCTCCGTCTACAACACGCTCGCCTATTACGGCCTGCAATACACCACGGCGATCAACGGCCTCCTGCTGCAGTCGGTGGCACCGCTGTTCGTGGCGATGTGGACCTTCGTGCTGTTTGGCGAGCGGCTGACGCTACGTCAGGCCGGCGGCATCTGTGTATCGCTCAGCGGCGTAACGGTCATCGTTTGCCACGGTAGTCTTGCGGTGCTGCGTGCGATCGCGTTCAACCGCGGCGACGTTTCCTTTGTCGTCGCGCTGGTCGTCTACGGCTTTTACGCCGCCTTCCTGCGCAGACGGCCGCCAATGCATCCGTCTTCATTCCTCGCAGTCGGCATGGGGCTGGGAGCGTTGTTTTTGATCCCCGCAATGATCTGGGAACTCGCCAGCGGACGGACGGTGGCGCTCGATGCCGAAAGCTTTGCCAGCTTCGCCTTCGTCTGCATCTTCCCGTCGCTGCTCGGCTATCTGTTTCTCAACCGCGGTATCGAGCTGATCGGCGCCAATCGGGCGGCGCCGTTCATTCATCTTGTGCCGGTGTTTGGCTCGGTAATGGCGATCGCGTTGTTGGGCGAGCAATTCCAGCTCTACCACGCCGTCGGCTACGGGCTGGTCTTCACCGGCATCACCGTGGCGACGCGCAAGTGATGCATCAAAATCGGAGCGGCTTGGCCAGCTGCACTTGCGGCAGGGCGCGCACCTTGGCGAGGACGTTGGGCGGCAGTTCGCCGTCGACTTCGATAAGCGCAATGGCATTGCCGCCGGGCGCTTCACGGCCGACGTGGAAGGTGGCGATGTTGATACCGGCGTCGCCGAGCGTCGATGAGAACTTGCCGATGAAGCCCGGCTTATCGAGATTGGTGATGTAGATCATCGACGGTCCGAACTCGGCGTCCATGCGGATGCCCTTGATGTTGACGATGCGCGGGCGGCCATCAGCGAACACGGTACCGGACACGTGCCGCGACTGGTGGTCCGTTGTCACCATGACGGTGATCAAGCTTTCGTAATCGCCCTCGGCCTCGCGCCGCGTCTCTTCGACCACGATACCGCGCTCCTTGGCGAGGACGGGCGCGGAGACGACGTTGACGTTTTGCAGCATTGGTCGCAGCAGCCCGGCCATCGCAGCCGAGGTGAGCGCTTTGGTGTTCATCTGCGCCACCACGCCTTCGTAGGCGATTTGCACGCGCTGTATGCCGGTCTCGGTAAGCTGGCCGGCAAAGGAACCGAGTTTTTCGGCGAGGGCAACGAACGGTTTGAGCTTGGGGGCCTCTTCGGCGCTGATAGAGGGAAAATTGACGGCGTTGGAGATGGCGCCGCGCAGGAGATACTCCGACATCTGTTCGGCAACTTGCAGCGCGACGTTCTCTTGCGCTTCCAAGGTCGAAGCGCCGAGATGCGGCGTGCAAACCACGTTCGGCGCGCCAAACAGCGGGCTTTGCGTCGCCGGCTCTTCTCTGAACACATCGATTGCCGCGCCGGCGACGCGACCGGATTTGAGCGCCTCGACCAGAGCCGCCTCGTCGACCAGTTCGCCGCGCGCGCAATTGACAAGGCGGACGCCCTTTTTGGTCAGCTTCAGCGTGTCGGCATTGATGATGTTGCGGGTGCGGTCCGTCAGCGGCGTGTGCAGCGTGATGACGTCGGCGCGCCGCCATAAATCTTCGAGCTCGACCTTTTCGACGCCAAGGTCGACCGCGCGCTCGGCCGACAAATACGGATCGTAGGCGATCACTTTCATCTTCAGACCGATCGCCCGGTCGGCGACGATCGAGCCGACATTGCCGCAGCCGATGATGCCCAGCGTCTTGCCGAAAATCTCCATGCCCAAAAACTTGTTCTTCTCCCACTTGCCGGCCCGTGTGGAAGCATCAGCCTCGGGGATCTGCCGCGCCAGCGACAGCATCAGCGTGATCGCGTGTTCGGCCGTGGTGATCGAATTGCCGAATGGCGTATTCATCACGATGATGCCGCGCGCGGTCGCTGCGGGAATGTCGACGTTGTCGACGCCGATGCCGGCGCGGCCGATGACTTTGAGGCCTTGCGCCTGCGACAGCAGCTTGGCCGTGACCTTGGTGGCCGAACGGATGGCAAGTCCGTCAAACCCGTCGATCGCAGCGGCGAGCTTTTCCTTGTCCTTGCCGAGGTTGGGCTGGAAATCGACCTCGACGCCGCGATCCTTGAAAATCTGCACAGCGGCTGGCGAAAGCGCATCGGAGATGAGCACGCGGGGAGCCATTGGCAACTCCTTTGCAACAGCGAACGGTCAAGAAGGCGGATCACGCGGCCTTTGCCAGCGCATCCTTGGCTTTGGCGTAGGCCCAGTCGAGCCACAGTGTGAGCGCCTCGACGTCGCGTTTCTCCGCGGTGGAGCCGCACCAAATGCGTAAGCCAGGCGGCGCGTCGCGATAGGCGTCGATGTCGTAGGCGACGCCTTCCTTCTCCAGCGCCGCCGCCAGGCCCTTCACGAATGCCGCCTGCGCGTCGGCCGGAAGCCGGCTCACGGCGGGATCGACGACTTTCAGGCAGACCGACGTGTTGGAGCGCAGCGCAGGATTGCGTGCCAGGAAATCGATCCACGGCGTGCGCGCGACCCATTCGGCGATGACGCCGGCATTGGCGTCGGCGCGGGCATAAAGTGCCGGCAGGCCGCCAATCGATTTCGCCCATTCGAGCGCGTCGAGATAATCCTCCACGCACAGCATCGACGGTGTGTTGATGGTCTCGCCAACGAAGATGCCGTCGATCAGCTTGCCGCCCTTGGTCATGCGGAAGATTTTCGGCACCGGCCAAGGCGGCGTGTAGCTTTCCAGCCGCGCCACGGCGCGCGGGGAGAGGATGAGCATGCCATGGGCGGCCTCACCACCGAGCGCCTTCTGCCAGGAGAAGGTGACGACGTCGAGCTTCGGCCAATCGAGTTTTTGTGCGAACGCCGCAGAGGTGGCATCGCAGATGGTAAGCCCGGTCCGTTCGGAAGCGATCCAGTCGGCGTTCGCCACGCGCACGCCTGAAGTCGTACCGTTCCAGGTGAAGACGACATCGTGGCTTGGATCGATGTTGGATAGATCGGGCAAATCGCCATAAGCGGCCCGGCGCACGGTCACGTTCTTAAGCTTCAGCTCCTTGGCGATGTCGGTGACCCAGCCCTCGCCGAACGATTCCCAGGCGAGCATGATCACCGGCTGCGGCCCGAGCAGCGACCACAGCGCCATTTCGACGGCGCCGGTGTCGGAAGCCGGCACGATGCCGATGCGGTAAGCGGCGGGGACCTGCAGCACCTCGCGCGTCTGGTCGATAGCGCGCTTGAGCTTCGCTTTGCCGGCTTTCGAGCGATGGGAGCGGCCAAGGACTGCGTCGGCGAGCGCTTGGGGATTCCAGCCAGGTCGCTTAGCGCAGGGGCCGGACGAAAAATGCGGCACAAGCGGCCGCACGGCAGGCATGGCAATCGTCATGATCTATCCTTCCAGATAGTCGCCCCTCGTTGGGGAGGGGTGTCCCACGAACGGAAATAGGGAAATGAATGGGGAACGTCAAGTCGGACGATAAGGACCGACAACAGCAAACAGCTCAAAGAGGCACGGATGAGAGCGCAGAACCAAGCCGAATACTACAATGATCGCCCGTCCTTGGGCCGCCGTCAAAACTTGAATCCGGCGCCGATGCGGGCCGACGTCAGCGTTACTAAAATGTCGTCCAAGGGGAGAAAGCGCACATATTCGATTTCGCCGCGCAGGAAAATGTTTGATGTCAGCGCGTAATCCAAGCCGACGCCGACTGAGCCGCCGTAGAGGATGGCGTTGTTTTGCGATTCGCTGTTCGGATAAGAGAAGTCGACGCAGGTTGGGCTCAAGGTATAGTCGCAGGGAACGACTGGCGGCGCCGACGGATTTTCCTGACCGTAAACAAGGGACGTGCGCGTTACATCGCCGCGGCCGACGACGACGCCGATAAAGCCGTAGGGCAGAAAGTTGTTGAGAATCCACCCGGCTCGTGCCCGCAGCGACGCATAGTCAACGAGGCGCATGGAGGCGCTGCCTTCGACGGTCACATCATAGGTACTGCCGCCCGCCGAGACTTGGCGCGAAATCGGCGTAGAAATGGCAGTCGTGATGGCTGAGGCGTACGTGTAATCCGCTTCAAATCCAAGGATCAGATTTTCCCACTGCGAGTTATAACCGACAAAGCCGCTGGGGGTCGTTGTCGTGGTGCTGGCGTTGCCAAGGACCGACCAGCCCGAGACATTGTCGTCCTGCTCCAGCGTCAGTTCGCGCAGACTGTAGGAAACGAGCGAGTTTGTGGTGTTCGAAAAGTCAGTGGCGTCGTTGGTATAGCCCCAGTCACCGCCGATATAGAAGCCGGTCCAGTTCGTGTAAGTGGCGGGCCCGATCGATTCCGCACCGCGCAGAATGTCGAAATCTTGAGCCAGCGCGGGTGCAGCGAACCCTATAAGCACCAGCGCACAAACAAACCAACGCATCTGCCGGCCTTTCATGCCTGAACCGCACTGAGCGGCTGATTGCCGGCGATCATCGGGCATTAACCTTAATGGAGCGTTAGCCCGGCGCATCGGCGCACGGTCATGGCGCATCAAGTTGGCGCATCAAGTTGGCCGCCGGTGGCAACCACCAAAACGAAGACGGCGCGGTTGTCCGCGCCGTCTCATCTTGACCCGATCGTGACGATCGGCTGTTCGCTAGCCGCGGGTGGCGATGACCGGCGGCGGCTCGGGCTGCAGCAGCCAACGTAGGCCGATGCGGAAGTCTTGTGACGTCACGTCCTTCAGATTGAAATAATTGCACGGACCGGACGTGCCGGAGTTCTGACAGTAGATATTCGCCGACTGCGGTGATCCCGTGTCCAGATAACGCCAGCTGAAGTCGACCTTGAAATTGTCGGACACGTTGTAAGTGAGGCCGGCCTGAACGTTCCAAGCGAAATTCCAGGTCGAGGAATCGTTATATGTGTATCCAAAGCCGATCGTGCCGGGCGGCTGTGGGCCAATGTCGTCGACGCCGCTGATCATGTTGTATGCGGTACCGACACCTCCGCCGAAATAGGGTGTCAGGCACCACCAGGTGCCGAGATCAACATAGGCGTTGGCCATGAATACGGCGGAGGAAAGATTTCCCTCGTATTTGTCGAAACAAAAGTCCCCAGCGGCTGCGGACGGGCAATACTGGTTGACCCAGCTGCCGGTCGCGTGGAACAGCGACTTGGTGCGATACTCTCCCGTCACGTCGAAGCGCAGCCAGCTATTGAGCTCGTAGCCTACGCCTAGCCCGAACAACGACGTGTCTTGCATATCGGTTTGGTTGATCGTCCAATTGGACGGCACTTGGGAGGCAGGTTCCAAATCGAAGCTCGAGAAATTCTGCACGCCGACTCCGACGTCGCCGCGCAGATACCAGCCGCTCGTGCTGGGGGGAGCCGGCGGTAGATATTGCATGGAAGGTGGAGGCGCGCCGAGATCGGCTGCATAAGCCGCTGTCGAGAGCAGTACCGCCGCACCGGCGCCGATGAGTGATTTAACGCTGACCATAGCTTCGTCCTCTCCTCGAAACGGCCATGCGGAACGCCTGCCGTTGTTGGAAGTCCGGAGCGAAGATGCCAGCAAATGTTTAAACGGCCCTTAACCTTAACCCTTAACCCTAATCATCGGTGCACGCGCATCGATCATGCGCGCCGGTGACGAGCATCCGCGCTCGACGGCGCGCGCAC